>NZ_JAANAT010000001.1:3512270-3883027 GCF_011089895.1 Mucilaginibacter inviolabilis | reverse complement strand
CACGTCACGGAAAGACAAACCATCCTCGCGGTGCAAGCGAACGAGTTCGTTATACACCCCAATGGGGGTAACACCGGTAGCCAAACCGAGCACGGTTTTTTCAGCACGTGATTGCTTGTCGCGGATGAGTGCAGCAATACGAGCCGCCACTGCTACCGAGGCTTCCTGCTGGTTACCATAAACGCTTACCGGCAGCTTCTCGTACCGGGTCTCTTCCAATAAATTTAATCGGGCCATGTATCAGTATTAATAAGTTTATATGCTTGTTTCAAAACAAATATATCAGATATTTAGGTAGTGCGGCTATTAATTTAACTTAAAACCTCACCTAATTCTCTTACTTTGATTCGCAAACGTTTGTGTTAAGTCCCTCTCCTTTGGAGATGAGTTAGGATAAGGTCTCTTATTCATTTAACTTTTGCAAAGCCCGGCAACAAATTGTAATTTAAAGCCATGTTACCGTTTAATCAAAATCTGCAGCACTTGTTCACTATCGCCCAAAAAGATAAAAAAACGGGTATCGGTTTAATGTCAGGAACGTCACTTGACGGACTTGATATTGCCTTGTGCAGTTTTACCGGCAGCGGTCTGCAAACACAGCTTCAATTGTTGCAATTTATCACCATGCCCTATCCACAAAATTTTAAGGATGAGGTGCAGCAGGTATTTGCCCGCAAAACAGCTGATCTGGAGCTGGTAACTTTACTGAACGCTTTTATAAGTAATTATCATGGCGAATTAGTTTTAGAAGCCCTGGCTGGTTGGGGTATAGATGCCGCCTCAGTTGATTTTATAGCCAGTCACGGGCAAACTATTTATCACGCGCCGCAACGCCTGCATCACCGCGGCAATTATGCTAATGCAACCCTGCAAATTGGCGATGGCGATCATCTGGCAGTAAAAACCGGTATACTAACCATCAGCGATTTCAGGCAGAAACATATTGCTGCCGGTGGCGAAGGCGCTCCCCTGGCTTTATATGGCGATGTGTTGCTGGGCAGTAAACCTGGCGAAAATCGTATACTATTGAATATCGGAGGGATTGCCAACCTCACCTATCTCCCTGCTGATGGCGACGCTACTCAAATCTTGTGCACAGATATTGGTCCCGGAAATACGCTGATTGATGCAGCATGTCGTAAATACTTTAATACGGCTTATGATAAGGATTCAGTTATTGCTTATAACGGTAAAGTAAACGAGGATCTGCTCAGGGCATTACTCAATCATGCTTTTTTCGAAGAAGAAGCCCCCAAAACTACCGGGCCGGAATTGTTTGGTTTAGCGTATGTAGAGCAGGCGCAGTTACGAACAGGGACAGAGCACATCAAAAATGAAGATCTGGTAAGCACCTTGAGCATGTTTACAGCAGCAGCTATTGAGCATTTTATCAGGACTTACATCCCGGCCGATGATCTGCATATATTTATAAGTGGTGGCGGTGCCAGGAACCCCTTTGTCGTTAATCATTTAAAACAGGCATTAGCAGATGCTCACATTGCCGATACCGGCAGCCTGGGGATTGATCCCGATGCCAAAGAAGCTATACTATTTGGCTTGTTAGGTAATGAGGCCTTATGCGGCGAACCCATGACCATCGGCAATAACCCTGCGGTGTTGATGGGTAAGTTTAGTTTTGCGCATTAAGAACTTTACAAAAACAAAACATATTATTCGCTACTTTAGAATAATATGCTGCCTTTACTAATTGCCACTCAAATACGCCAGGCCGATGCCTATACTATAGCCCATGAGCCTATTTCCTCTGTTGATTTGATGGAACGGGCTTCCAAAGCATTTGTTGGCTGGTTCATCAATCATTTTCCGGATAAAAAGCAAGCCATTAGTTTTTACTGCGGTACGGGTAATAATGGCGGCGACGGATTGGCCATTGCTCGCATATTGCATCAACACCAGTATAAAAAGCTGGTGGTAAGAGTGGTACGTTTCAGCGACAAAACTTCTGCCGATTTTGATGTTAACCTGGAGCGCTTAAAACAAATTGATATTCCTGTAAACGAAATAAATAAAGGCGATGAGTTGACCGATGAAAACAGCTCCATCATTATCGACGCTCTTTTGGGTAGTGGATTAAACAAACCCCTTACCGGCGACTATGAACGCCTGGTTAAACATATCAATGCTCTCAACAAGACGGTTGTAGCGGTTGATGTACCCTCCGGGCTCTTTTGCGACGGAGAGATTCAACCGGATGCCACTGCCATTGAAGCCGATCTGGTAATCACCTTCCAACAACCAAGAATTAATTTTTTGCTGCCTGAATCGGCTCCCTATATCCATTGCTGGGAAGCAGTAAATATTGGTATTGATGAAAAGCATGTGCAATCCCTCAACTCATCTTACCAGTTTATAGAGGAAAAGGACGTAAAGGGCTGGCTGAAACCAAGACGCCATTTTAGCAACAAGGGTACTTACGGGCACACACTCCTGATTGCAGGACAAGCTCAAACCATGGGAGCAGCTTTACTAAGCTCTTCTGCTGCCGTACATGCCGGGGCTGGTCTTACAACTGCCTGTGTTCCTGAAAGCGGTCTGATTGCCTTGAACAGCTATCAGCCCGAGATTATGGCCATTGTGCGTAATGAAAATCAATTGCCTGAGGTAGAATGGGATAAATTTAGTTCGATAGCTATTGGGCCTGGTCTGGGTAAAGATGAAGATGCGCTTGATCTGTTATCGGCCCTTATCAAAAATTATAAAAAGCCGGTAGTGGTTGATGCCGATGCGCTTAATTTACTGGCAGAGCATCAGGAACTATTGAAAAAGCTGCCGGCGGGTAGTGTACTAACACCACACATGAAGGAGTTTGATCGTTTGTTTGGTTCGCATAAAAGCTGGTGGCAAAGACTGCAAACAGGTATGGAGCAAGCCAAAAAACTAAATATCTATATCGTTTTAAAAAATGATTATACTATAACCCTATCGCCAGAGGGTAAGGCTTACTTTAACTCATCTGGTAATGCGGCTATGGCGTCAGGAGGTATGGGCGATGTGTTAACTGGAGTTATTGCAGCACTGCTGGCCCAAAAATATACATCTTTGCAAGCTTGTCTTATTGGTATTTATGTACATGGTAAAGCCGGCGATGAATTGGCCTTGCCTAATAGGTTAAATGTAGTGTTGCCTGGTAAGCTAATCGCGCAGTTGCCTGCCACCATGGCCAAGTTAATGGCATAAAAAAAACGGTCGCAAGTATTTATACAACCGTTTTTGATTAACTATTAACTGATCTTATAAAGAACTAAATACTCACATTTATGGTGTTAGATTTATGATATTTATTAGGTTTTATCGATCTAACTATACATAAGACGCACCAACTACCCTAATAGTTACAAAAAAACAAATATTTTGTGTGGATTCTGGTTAAATAATTGTTAAATAACATGATAAGGTGCGGCTTTGTTTCCAAAAATAACCCAAAATGACATTAATTGGTATATAAACTATGTTAAAAATTGTTAAAACTATCGGGAATAGAGAATTGCCTCAGAGATGGAAATATGATAAAAGTAATAAAATAGAGGAATAGCCGGGGTTAGAATTTACCCAGAACTACCATTTGATCCATGGTAGGATTAACGCTGCCCCCTTTTGGTTCAAGGGTTACGGCAAAAGCATCAGCAAGCGCTATCGACTTCATCTCTTTCATATCAGTTGAGTCGGTTTTGGCATCAAAAACACCCAGGTCCACCGGTTTTCCGCCAACCAGCGCCCAAAGCTGATATTGATGGTCTTTATCGTTCTCAGGCAGTTTAACATTGCCCATATCAATGATTACTTTTTGCTTAGCGGGGCTAAAGGCCAGTGTTACAACCGATGCCGGAGTTTTTGCGGTTCCCTGTAATTTTAATAGCTTAAAGGTTGGATCGCGGAAAATAGTTAATTCCCTGTCCATTAAGTTTACCCGGTTACTGAAATGCTGATTTTGCAATTGCATAGCCACCAACTGGTCGTTAGAGTTTTTGAGGCGCGAGTAAGTATTTACCAAAGCAATAGTGCTGGCTATTAACAGGGCCAAACTGGCAGCAAAAGCATATTTATAAAAATTATTTTCTTTACGCGGCGGCATTGCTACCACGTTATTATGAATAGGCTGCGGTTTTTCCGGGAAGTTGTTATCATCGGCAAGATTGGTGAGGATGCTGCCCATTACCCGCTCGCGCAAGGCCTCTGATGGTTCAACTGCGTTTTCAAGAGCATATAGTTCCAGAGAGCGTCCAATTTCATCCAATTCCGCTTTTACGGCAGGATGTTTCTTGGCCATCTCCTCTACCTGCAACTTTTCGTCGGGGGTTACATCCCCCAGAACGTAAAGTTCCAGTATCCCTGTTTCTATATATGCTCTTATATCTTCCACTACTTCAATTAAAATGTTTTCTGAGTTGCTGTATGCCCATTCGCAACCGTGTTTTAATGGTACCCAGCGGAACGCCTAATTCATCAGCCGCTTCCACGTGAGTGTAACCTTTAAAATACACCAGATCGATTATTGATTTTTGTTCAGGCCTTAACGTCTCAACCAAATCTTTAACACCCATCAACTCAGGCTTGTAAACTGTGTTCTTTTGTTCGTCAATGGAATTTACGATATTTTCAATCTCCTGGTTTTTATTCTGATTCTTAAAATCTTTTGATCTGATTTTATCTATAGCCAGGTTACGCGCAATATTTACCATCCAGGTAAATAAACGGCCTTTTTCTGTACTATAGCTGGAAAAGGAGTGCCAGATTTTTACAAAAGTTTCCTGTAAAACATCTTCGGCAATGGCAGTGTCGATAACAATACGAGAAATTACGCCGAACAGTGAAGCTGAGTACATATCATATAGCGCCTCAATAGCTATTTTCTCATGATTTCTCAATGAAAAAACTAGTTGTTCTTCTGTCAGCGATATTTTATGTTTCTTACTCAACGGCGTGAATATATAAAGGAATTATCATATATCAAACAGATGTTTTTCTGCATGATAGGATGAACGTACCAATGGTCCGCTCTCCACGTATTTAAAACCTTTATCTAATCCAAATTGTTTTAACCGGGCAAACTGGTCTGGATGGATCCAGTCAATTACCGGGTGGTGATTACGCGTTGGTTGTAAGTATTGCCCTAAAGTAAGTATGTGTACACCGGCCGCAAGCAAATCGTCCATCGCTTCTAAAATATCATCTTCGGTTTCGCCTAAACCCAGCATAATGCCCGATTTGGTACGTAAACCAGCTTCTGATACATGTTTTAAAGCTTCCAGGCTACGATCATATTTGGCCTGGATGCGTACCTCTTTGGTCAAACGGCGTACGGTTTCCAGGTTATGTGATACCACCTCTGGGCGGGTTTCCAGTACACGTGCCAGGTTATCCCAGTTGCCCCTGAAATCGGGCAGTAAAGTTTCTAATGTAGTTTCCGGGCTTTCGCGGCGTATAGCATTGATGGTTTCGGCCCAAATGATAGAGCCACCGTCTTTTAAATCGTCACGATCAACAGAGGTGATCACGCAGTGTTTTACCTGCATCAGTTTTACCGATGTAGCTACACGGTTAGGTTCATCTACATCAACGGCTAATGGCCTGCCGGTTGCTACCGCACAAAATGAGCAGGAGCGGGTGCAAATATTACCTAGTATCATGAAAGTAGCTGTGCCGGCTCCCCAGCACTCGCCCATATTAGGGCAATTACCACTTTCGCAAATGGTATGCAGTTTATGTTCATCAACCAAGCTGCGTACATGTGTATACTCTTTTCCAATAGGAAGCTTTACCCTAAGCCAATCTGGCTTGCGTTGAGCTTGTTGGCTAACAGCAGGAATTACCGGTAAATCAATCATGGTACAAATGTAGTTAAAAACCAAATAACCCTTTATGAGCTATTGCGCAAGTTTTACGAATAAATTATAATAAGTATGCAGAAACAAGAGGTAAGGATCAGGAAATAAGATCAAACACACCGGCTGTCATGCTAAGCTTGTCGAAGCATGATGGGCAAGCCTCTAAGCGCGATCCTTGGATAAGCTCAGGATGACAGGCCTTCAATTAATAAAATCCCTGAAATTCTTGGCTAAACTAAAACCGATAGGGCTTCGTCAACTGAGATCTGACCATGTGATTGATCAAGCACGCATTCGCCGTCTTTGATCAACAGCAACTGCGGCGATTCATGGTGTACCTGGAAAATATCTGCTACTTGTTTTGACAGGTCGCGATAGCTAATCAGGTCCAGGAAATAAAGAGGCATATCTTCGGGAAGATCTTCCCAGTCCAACTCAAAACGTTTTTTGGCCATCATGCTGATGGAACAGCGGGTACTATGTTTAAATATCAAACTGTAGCCCTCGTGCTGTTTAATGCTATTCAATTGATCTGCCGACTCCAACGAAATCCAATTCATAAAGATAATGATATAGTGTGCTGTGCTATAAGTAAAACTAACTTACAAAATAACACAAAAAACTCCCTATAGCTTTAAATGAAAATAAAAAATGACAATTGCCTGTTAACGACCACTTTTAGGATACGAACCATAAGCTGGGCATAGTTTATTGGAGCATGACGAGATCGTGCAGCCAACTGCCAGGGCAATAAACGCTATGTAAATAATTTTTTTCATCGTATTAATTGATACCGTTTTTACGTTGATCAGCTCTTTAATGTTTCGGCAAGATGGGCCATTTTTATCGCTGTAATAGCGGCCTCATCGCCTTTGTTACCATGTTTACCACCGGCACGATCAATAGCCTGTTGCTGGTTATCGGTGGTTAATACACCAAATATAACAGGTTTTGAATATTTTATGGCAACATTACTTACGCCATTTGCTACAGCATCGCAAATAAAATCAAAATGGCGGGTTTCGCCCTGTATCACACAGCCCAGGCATATCACTGCGTCTAATCCGCCTTTTTTTAATAGCAGATCAGCGCCTGATGTAAGCTCAAAGCTGCCGGGTACCGGGTATACTGCAATATTTTCTGGCAGGGCGCCATTATTTACCAGGCTTTGATGGGCACCCTGATAAAGCGCATTGGTGATTTCGGCATTCCATTCGGCTACCACAATACCGAAGCGGTATGGTTGTGCTGACGGGATCTCGGTATTTGAAAAATCTGATAGGTTTTTAAGCTGTGTAGCCATGATTTTTTGATTTCGGATTTGAGATGTTCGATTTCGGATCTATCTGTATTTCGGATTTGCTTATAAAAAAAATGTTCGATTCTGGATTTAAAGGCCTTTGCAAGTCAGTAAATCCGAAATCGAACATTCGATATCCGAAATCGAGAATTATTGTTTCGCTTCGGTACGAGCTATATACTCGTCAATATTTTGCGCTTCGGCACTTTCAGGATATTCTGATTTTATTCTTTTGTAAGCCTCTGTGGCCGATTTGTTGTCTTTTTGCTCTTCGTAAACCAAGCCTAATTTCTTTAAGTAAAGAGGGGATAAAAATTTGTTTTTTGCTTTATCAACAGCTTTGTTAAATGAAGAGATGGCTTTATCATAATCTTTTAGCTCAACATAGGCATCACCTGCGCTACCCAATGCTTCGGCAGCTACCATGCTGTCGTCACCGCGATAGTTGTTCAGGTTATCAAGGGCTTTACGGTATTCTCCTTTGTTTAAATAAGCGGTACCTAAGTAAAAATAAGCCAGGTTAGCAGCCTTGGTATTGTTGTACTCGGTAATGATTTTTTCAAAACCCGGATAGCTTGCATCGCCTTTAATGGCTTTGTCCCAATCTTTTTTAGCCCAAAAATCCTGCGCAACGTGCATTTGATCGGCAGCGGTTATTTCGCGTGGCCCTAAATATAATTTAAGATATAAAAGATAAATAGCAATAAGGGCAATGATGGCCCCACCTATAAATAACAGGCTTTTTTGATTCTCGCGCACGAAATTTCCGCTTTGCCCTAAATTACTTTCTGGTGCTGTAACTTTGGTAGTCGCTTGGGTTTTTGACATTGTTGTTCTAAAATTAAGTGTGCAAAGTTACAGTTTTCAAAATTTCTGGCAATAGCTTTTGTATTAAATCTTTATGGAGGTGGTTTTATGGTTCATTATACCAAAGATTATTGGGAGGAGATGCGCTGCTTTGTGTCATTGCGAGGCACGAAACAATTCCCCGGTTTACATATAGCCACTCTGTATGTAAGGGATTGCCACACTTCGTTCGCAATGACGCGTGTAGAGAAATTTATTGATAGAAGTAAAAAACATTTTAATCCCAAAATCACGTAAATCAGGGTTCAGATAAACCAATGATACGGATAAACTAATGAACTAAATCCCTAACTTTGCCTCTCCGTTATGTATTTGCAGCAACTGTCAGTTATCAATTTTAAAAATTACCAGGAGGCCGAGCTTGTGTTTAGCAAGGGGGTGAATGCCTTTACCGGTAATAATGGTGCCGGCAAAACCAATTTGTTGGATGCTATTCATTACCTGTCGTTATGCAAAAGCTATTTTAACCCTATTGACAGTCAGCAAATAAAGCAGGACGAGGATTTTTTTATCATTACCGGGGTGTTTAATAAAAACGAGCAAGCCGAGGCTGTAGCCTGTTCTGTTAAACGTAACCAGAAAAAACAGTTTAAACGTAACAAAAAGGATTATCAACGCCTGGCTGATCACATCGGGTTACTGCCACTGGTGATGATATCGCCATATGATACCAGTATTATTACCGAAGGGAGCGAAGAACGGCGCAAATTTGTTGATAATGTGATATCGCAAACCGATAATCATTACCTGGATGAGCTGATTACCTACAACAAGGTACTGGCCAACCGTAATGCCCTGTTAAAGCTGATTGCCGATACCGGTCGTTATGACCCCAGTTTGCTGGAAGTGCTTAATGAGCAATTAGCTGGTTCGGGCAACCGTATATTTGAAAGGCGCAAAGCTTTTATGGAAAGCTTTACCGCTATTTTTAACAGTCATTATAGTTTTTTAAGTGATGGGGCCGAACATGTAGAGTTGATTTACGAATCACAATTGCTGCAGGATGATTTTGCCGATTTGCTAAAAAAGAATGTAGAGCGCGACCGGGCGCTGGAGCGTACCACAGCGGGTATACATAAGGATGACCTGCAATTTGGTATCCACGGTATGTCAATGAAAAAGTTTGGGTCACAGGGCCAGCAAAAATCGTTTTTGATAGCGCTCAAGCTGGCACAGTATACTTTTTTATATCAGCAAAAAGGCTTTAAACCTCTGCTGCTGCTGGATGATATTTTTGATAAGCTGGACGATGAGCGCGTTACCAAGCTGATGAAAATGGTATCCAATAATGATTTTGGGCAAGTGTTTATCACCGATACCAGCGTAAACAGGGTGCGGGATATTTTTGAAAAAATAAACGTAGACGTAAAACTATTTAAAGTAACAGGAGGGGTAATTGATGCGTAAAGCAAATGACAAATCGTTAAAAGATGCTATTGACCAAATGCTGAACGTTTATAAAATTAAACGCCGCTTTGATGAAACCGCTGTAGTGGCCGCCTGGCCCGAATTGGTGGGTAAACCTGTAGCCAACAGAACCAAGGAGCTATTTATCCGCGATAAGAAATTATTTTTACGTATAGAATCGTCGGTGATCAAAAACGAGCTGATGATGATGCGCGCCCAGATCATGGATAAGATCAATGAGAAAGCAAACGGTATACTGGTTGAAGAGGTTATCTTCCTCTAGAAAAACGAAATTTGTGCTTTATGCCAATATCATCATTGATCCTGGAATAGGCAAAAATAAATATACCAGGAATGATGAAAGCGAGCTGAACCTCTGGGTGAGTTTTATATAGCAGAATTGAAGCTGCTGCCAGGCATATGATGATTAACAGGTATATGATACATTTCAGAAACAGTTTCATGATCTATAGCTTTAAAAATTACCAGGTTTATTAATTCAGGGTAAAATAAATAGAACTGAAAAATTAACCCCGTAGGGTAAATCTACAAAACATATACCAGAACAAAGCAAAAAAATAACATTTACCGGTGTAATTAACTGAATTACACCGGTAAGTTATCTGAAAGTTAAAATCTTTCGAAAGCCGAAAAGAAGAAATTGCCTTCTATGTCAGCATTCTCGTCAGAATCAGAGCCGTGAACAGCATTTGCATCAATTGATTTGGCAAATAAGTTACGTATAGTACCTTCTTCTGCCTTGGCCGGATCGGTAGCACCAATCAGTTTACGGAAATCTTCAATAGCGTTATCTTTTTCTAAGATAGCAGCAACGATAGGGCCTGATGACATAAAGCTAACCAGGTCTTTGTAAAAAGGGCGTTCTTTATGTACTTCATAAAACTGACCGGCTTTTTCGGGGCTCAGCGAAGTATATTTAAGAGCGATGATCTTAAAGCCGCTCTTTGTGATCTTGTCTATAATCGCACCAATGTGGCCGTTTGCTACCGCATCAGGCTTAATCATGGTAAAAGTTCTGTTGGTTTTCATTCTTGCTTTTTAAAATTGGCGCAAAAATAGGTTTTTACATCTGTAACATAAAGCGTTTTGAATTAAATTAGATGGTTTGTATTTAATTTATTTATTTAGCTTTGCAACTCTTTTTTAAAATTGATGTTAGAATTAGCCTCGCTTAAAGAACTTTTAGCACAGCCTCAAAAAATAGTAATCACTACCCATCATAAACCTGATGGCGATGCGATGGGCTCGTCCTTAGGTTTATATAACTATCTGATACAGCAGGGGCATCATGCAAAGGTGATCACGCCTACAGATTACCCCGATTTTTTAAGCTGGATGCCTGGTAACGAAGAAGTTATTATTTATACCGAGCAACAAGAACGGTCGGCAGCACTTATAGCCGATGCCGATATTGTGTTCTGCCTTGATTTTAATGCTTTAGGCAGGATCAATCAAATGGGAGAGCTGGTTGGTGAAAGCAGCGCTTATAAGATCATGATCGATCATCACCTGGAACCCGAAGATTTTGATGATTACCGGCACTGGAATATCAATGCATGTGCTACTGCCCAGCTTATTTATGATTTTATTGTAAATGAACTGCAACATCCCGAATTAATTAATAAGGATGTAGCTACCTGCCTGTATACCGGTATCATGACTGATTCAGCATCATTCCGCTTACCTAATACCACCTCAGCCGTACACCGCATAGTTGCCGATTTGATTGATGCAGGCGCGGTTAACTGGCGTATACATGAGCTGGTTTACAATAGCGCATCTGAAAGCAGATTAAGATTTTTAGGGCATTGCCTGGCTAATTGCCTTGAAGTGCTGCCTGAATATAATACCGCTATTATTGCAGTAAACAAAGCCGACCTGGAAAAATACGAAGTGGATACCGGCGATACCGAGGGAATTGTGAATTACGCTTTATCCATGGGCAGCATACGCCTGGCTGCATTTATAGTAGAACGCCGGGACAAGGTAAAGCTTTCACTGCGCTCCAAAGGAGAGTTTCCGGCCAATGAGATCGTTAAAAAATATTTTAATGGTGGTGGTCACCGTAATGCGGCGGGCGGTCATTCTGAAGACAGCCTGGAGCAGGTTATACAACAGTTTAAACTAATATTACCAGAATATAAAAAACTATTAATACAGTAAAACAGTAAAAATGAAAAGAAAATTGATGTTCTTGTCTCTTGCGGCTATAGGTTTAGCAAGTTGCAACGGTGGATTTAAGCAGGGCGATGGTGGCTTGCTTTATAATATTCACACTTCTAAAGGTGGAGCCAAAATTAAAGAAGGCGATTTTATAAGCCTTAACATGGTGGTAAAAACCGATGGCGACTCTGTGCTGAACAGTACTTATGAAAGCGGCCAGCCTACAAGAATGGCTATGCCAAAACCACAAGCCAAAGGTGATGTGGTTGCAGGTATTGGTTTACTGGGCGAAGGTGATAGCGCTACTTTTAAAATAGCTTCCGATTCGATATTTAAAGGTGGTCAGCAACGTCCTCCGGGCTTTAAAAGCAAATACCTGGTATTTGTAGTTAAAGTTGAAAAAGTAATAGCTAAAGGTAACTTGAATGAGCAGGTGTTTCGTGGCCGTGTAATGGATTATATCAAATCACAAGGCGATGCTTTAAAAGCACAGGAACCTGCTAAAATCAAAAAATATATTGCTGATCATAACCTAAAGGTTGAAAAAACAGCTTCAGGTTTACAGTATGTTATTACCACTCCGGGCACTGGTGCAAAACCGGCAGTAGGCGATACCGCAGTAGTAAATTACACCGGTAAAATGGTTAGTGGTAAAGTGTTTGATACCAGCATTAAAGCAGAAGCTACCAAAGCAAAAATACCGGTTGATCCTATGCGCCAGTTTGCGCCTATCCGTATCCCTGTTGGTCAGGGTAAAGTAATACCAGGTTGGGACGAAGGCTTGCAATTGCTAAACAAAGGTTCTAAAGCGATATTCATTATCCCATCTGACATTGCTTATAAAGACCAGGGAATCGGCCCAATCGGCCCATACTCTCCATTGGTTTTTGAAATGGAAATGGTTGATGTTGTTAAACCAAACCCTAACGCTCCAAAACCGGTTGTGCCGCAATTAACGCCGCCGCCAGCTAAATAATTAAAAGAAATTGAACACAGCCTTTTTGCCTACGGGCAAAAAGGCTTTTTTTTGTTAATATGAAACGTACTATTTATTTCATTGCCCCGCTGATTACCTTATTTACTGTAAGTGTAAAAGCGCAGCAAACAACCGATCTGAAAAAGACCGCCAATGGTGCCCTGTATAAAATATTTACCAATAATACCGGCCCCAAAGCAAAACAGAACGATGTGATCACTTTTAACTTTACCCAAACTACAGATAAAGATTCGCTATTGTTCAGTACCTACAAATCTGGCAAACCGGTACAGGCACAAATACAGGCCTCACAAAACGTAGGCGACCTGATGGAGGTGTTCCCCTTACTGGCCGCTAAAGACAGCGCCCTGGTTAAAGTACCAACCGATTCAGTTTTTAAAGGACATGAAGAGGCCCGTCCTCCCTTTTTCCCGAAAGGCAGTTATTTAACCTTTGTTATCAAAATGGAAAAGATTCAGTCATTAAACGAAGCTATTGCTGAGCGTAATGCCGAAGGTCAAAAATTAAAGGATAAAGAACTAACCGAAGCTGCGAAGTATTTGGCGGCTAATAAAATAAATGCGATACCAACCGGATCGGGATTAAGATATGTAGTTACCAAACCATCGGTAAAACGCAAGCCCCTGGCTGGTGATACCGTATTGGTAAATTATACCGGCCGTATATTGAACGGCAAAGTATTTGATTCCAGCATTGCGTCAGAAGCTAAAAGCGCAGGTTTGGATCAGCCAGGCCGTGAGTACAAGCCAATAAGTGTGGTGCTTGGTCAGCAGCAGGTGATACCTGGTTGGGATGAGGGTTTACTGCTGCTGAATGAAGGTTCAAAAGCTAAACTAATTATTCCATCGAGCCTGGCCTATGGCGATAAAGGTGCCGGTCAGGATATACCTCCATACAGTACATTGATATTTGATGTGGAGCTGGTACAAGTTAAACCCGGCAAACATGCCCCGGCTAAAGCTGGTGTAGTTAGTCCGGCTAAAAAGCGGGTTTATAAAAAGCCGCTCACTAAAAAAACAAATTAGCATAAAAGCCTTCTGCCAAAAAACAGGAGGCTTTTTTATTTTTGCATTATGGTACTAACCGATACACATACACACCTATACTACGAAACCATTGCCGATAAGCGCATGGCACTTATGCAACGCTGCCTGGACAATAACATCAACCGGCTATTTTTACCCAATGTGGATAAGGAATCCGTGCCGCTGGTATTTGACTTAGTGCAGGCCTACCCTGATCAATGTTTCCCGATGCTGGGTTTACATCCCTGCTCGGTAAAAGAAAACTGGCAGCAGGAACTGAAAGATATCCGCGATGCGCATCAGCAGCAAAAAATTGTAGCCATAGGCGAGATCGGTATCGACCTGTATTGGGATAAGACCACCCTGAATGATCAAATAGAGGCCTTTCGCCAGCAGATCAACTGGGCAAAAAGCTTAAAACTTCCTATTGTTATCCATTGTCGTGACGCCTTTAATGAGGTATACGAGGTATTACAGCAGGAACAGGACGAGAACCTGCGCGGGGTATTCCATTGCTTTACCGGCACGCTGGAACAGGCTCAAAAAGTTACTACTTTAGGCTTTTACCTGGGCATAGGCGGGGTGGTTACCTACAAAAATTCGGGTTTAGATAAAGTTGTAGCTGAAATTGACCTCAAACATATAGTTTTAGAGACAGATTCTCCGTACCTTACGCCCGTTCCGTTCCGTGGTAAGCCTAATGAAAGTTCATACCTGATCTACATTGCACAAAAAGTGGCGGAGCTGCACCAAATGGCTATGGATACGGTGGCCGATATCACCACCGAAAATTCAAAGCAGCTGTTTGGTATTTAACAACATTTATTTATTGAATTTATACAGCATACAACCTATTTCATGAGCCAGATACTGATCATCTATACCGGAGGGACAATTGGAATGATGACCGATCCAGTGACCAAAGTTTTAAAACCTATCGACTTTGAGCATATCATGGATAATGTTCCGGAACTTGAAAAATTAAATTGTAAAATTAAGGTTCATTCTTTTGATGAGATCATTGATTCGTCAAATATGAACCCCGCGATCTGGAGCGAACTGGCAGGCATTATCTTATCAAATTATCATGATAACGACGGCTTTGTGATATTACATGGGTCCGATACAATGGCCTATACCGCATCGGCCTTAAGCTTTATGCTCGAGAACCTGGGCAAACCCATCATATTTACGGGCTCACAATTACCCATAAGCGCTATACGTACAGATGCCAAGGAAAACCTGATGACAGCTATTGAAATAGCTAAATCAAAAAAAGGCGACCGTGCGCGCGTACCAGAAGTTTGCATCTACTTTGATTATAAACTGTTCCGCGGTAACCGGGCCTTTAAATATAATTCTTCCAAATTCGAGGCGTTTCGTTCGCCTAATTACCCTATACTGGCTGAATCTGGCGTTCACTTGCGTTTTAGCGCCAATGATATCCGTCACCCTCAGGAAGGTTCGGAGCTTATCATCCACAATAACCTGGTAAGTGATGTGGCTGTATTAAAACTGTACCCCGGCATCGGTACAAAGGTAGTAGAGACCATCCTTAACTCCGACGTGCGCGGCATTGTAATGGAAACATTTGGTGCGGGTAATACAACTACAGATAGCTGGTTTATTGATTTGCTGAAAGGCGCAATTGATAACGGCAAGGTTATCGTGGATATTTCACAATGTAAAGTTGGTACGGTTGAACTGGGCAGGTACGATACCAGTCGCCAATTAAAAGATATTGGTGTAGCTAATGGCTACGATATGACCTTTGAATCGGCAGTAACCAAAATGATGTACCTGCTGGGTATGTTTGATGATCCGGCACAGGTGAAACATTATATGGAACAGGATTTAAGGGGCGAGATCACGGTATCGTAAGTATCCCCCTCAAAATATCCTTTGATTAATAACGGCCATAAAGCCATCCTTGAATTTTTCGCTTACGGGGATGTGCTTGTCGCCAATGTAGATATGGTTATCCTGTATCTTGTTGAGTTGTTTGGTGTTGACGATATAGGAGTTGTGCACCCGTACAAAAGGAACAGTAAGCTGTTCCTCAATATCTTTTAAACGGCGGTAAATCAACAGTTGATCGGTTTGGGTAACTACCCTCACGTATTCTTTTTCGCCTTCAAAGTACAAGATGTGTTCCAGCAGAATTTTGCGTAATACTTTGCCAGATTTTACAAAAAAGTATTCCTGGTTAGACGATTGTACAGGAGTTGGGGCCATTGCAGGGGCTTTGCCAAAGTAAAATTCTATTTTTTGCTGCGCTGCCAGGAAGCGTTTCAGGGTAATAGGCTTCAGCAGATAGTCGATGGTTTTAAAAGTATAGCTCTCGGCAGCGAATTCAGAGTAGGCCGTAGTGAAAACAATTTTGGTATCAGACGGCAGTAAGCCGGCCAACTCCATCCCACTCAAGTGAGGCATGTTGATATCTAAAAAAATAAAATCAACCTTGTGTTTGTTCTCCTTTAAAAAAGCGAGTGCTTCCAGTCCGTTATAGCACTTGGTTAAAAGCTGCCATTGCGTGGTTTGGCCTATCAGCATTTCCAGCAGTTTTACCGCATTGGGTTCATCATCTATAATAATGCAACTTAAATTCACGCTAGTGGGATCTTTAAAAAAGCCGTAAATGATTGTTCGTTTTTATGGGTATCCAGCTCAAAATTGTTTTGATAAAGCAAGGTAAGTCTTTTACGCAAATTAGTGATGCCAAAACCACTGCTGCCATTTTGTTTAGGCTTGTCGTAAATTCGATTAACGGTTTCAAACATCAGGTAATTATCCTCCTGAACCAGCGAAATCTTGACACAATTATCCAGGCTTGATTTATCGATGCCATGCTTAAAAATATTCTCTACAAAAGTCATCAGCAACATAGGAGGGATACGCAAGTCGGCGTTAAATTGTTTTGTAAAAGTGAGTTGTACTTCGTGACGGATGCGGATCTTTTCCAGCTCCAGGTAATTCTCCAGAAATTTAACTTCGGTATTAATGGGTACCTCATCCATGGGGCTTTCATCCAAAAAATAACGCATAATATCAGAGAGTCGTTCTATCAGGGCCGCCGTTCGGGGAGCTTCGCGGTAAGCTTCATAGTAAATATTATTAAGTGTATTGAACAAAAAATGCGGTTGTACCTGCGACTTGAGCAGGTTGAGTTCGGCCTGACTTTTTTGCACCAAGATCTCCTCTGTTTGCTGCTTTAATTTAAAATAGGCAATGGCGATACGGAATATAAAACTGAGCGCAAAAATTAACCCTCCGCCCAAAACAAATTTTAACAGGTTTAAGAGTGTTATAGGTTCGGCCTGCCCCGGCTTCGCGAAATAGGTATTATAAACAATGGTGCTTACGTAACCCCGGCCTATCCCTGTAAACAACAACAGCAACAGTGCCAGTAAGCCATACAAAACATATCTCCGGGTTTCATAAAAACGGGGATACAGAAACCAGATATTACCGTATATGATAATAACATAATAAACAACGTACAGGTGAGTGTAAAATACACTTTCCCTAATACCATCCATAGAGGTGAACGACAGGAAAAGTATAATATAAACAGAAATCCAAACCAGCCATTGGAGTTGGGTAATAGTGGCCTTACCCTTAAACACTTGCATCATGTCTAAAATTACAAAGGTTTTCTGGTGTTTCGGCCTTTTTTCAATGGTTATGGTGGTTTATTCAATCGGGTAGCCTTTAGCTTCAACTAAAGGTTCGTGCCTGTTTGGTTGAAGCTAAAGCCTGCGTGGTTAAAAATAGGGCGATAGCAGTTGAATTGATTTTTGGCGATGACAGATAAACAACAGCTTTGATCGTTTAACAATAACCTTTAACGATAATGAAAGCCGACTGTTCTGTATTTAAAATCATCATTACCAGTTTAGCGTTACTATGGGCGTTAATGGGTAATTTGAAACCGGTTTGGGCACAAGCTGATACTATACGCCTGCAAGATAAACGACTGATGACACAGGTATTGCAACCAGGCAACCGCCAGTATCTGGTGTATTTTCAGATGCTGAAGAATAAAAAGAACTTACGTTTCTGGTACTGGATACGTAATACCACTATCGAAAACCGTAACGGCGAAAAGGTATTTGCTATAAACCAGCATTGGTTTGGCAGCGATACGCTGGCATACAGATCGGTATATTCGGTTAACAGAACGGCCGATTTTACACCGCTTTATCATGCAGAAACCATTAACAATAAAATAAAAGCCTATAACTGGAGCGCGGATAAAATTGCCGGGGCTGATAGTGTAAAGGATAATACGGCCAAAAACTTTTCGCTGGCTTTTAAGCAACCCAATTTTAACTGGAACCTGGATATCGAAACCTTTGAAATGCTGCCGCTGGCCGCGGGCAAAACCTTTGTGATTAATTTTTACGATGCGGGTTTAGCACCGCCCGAATATGTAACTTATAAAGTAACCGGCAGTGAGGTAATAGCGACCACCAATAACGACAAAGTTGATTGCTGGAAACTTTTTACCGAAAGTGAATATCAAGGTAAGCACTATACTGAAACCTACTGGATAAGCAAAAAAGGGCATGAGTTTTTAAAGGAAGAGGATGCTTTTGATGGCGGCTATCGCTATAAAATTAAACTCCCTATGATGACTCCCGACCTGATGAAAAGGTTTGAGCAATAAAAAACATTTGTGTACCGGGGATTAGTCGGATGGCAAAAAGTCGAGTGCTTTTTTTATAGTCAGTAAACTGGTTCCAAAGGCTAGTTCGGCTGCCTGCTGCTGACTTTTAAGCAGGTACGAAATAAATATCACCACACAAAAGGCGCTGAGTATGCTCAGCAAAAAGAATTTAATGGCCCTGGCATCTGTATAGGTTAATTCCCGGGCGGTTTGATCATGATGCAGATGAGCAATACTGCTTTTTAGTAAAACCAGTGAAAAAAGTAAAACCAGTGTCAGTATTTTAGGCAGCTCGTGCCAGATCAATAAACTGTAAATGATGATCAGCGTTCCTATCAGTAAAAAGATCATCAGTAAAGCAGTAATTGTTTCGCGGACTCTTTTCATATTGTTGTTTGAGGCTGTGACAACAACATGAGCTTTTACCCTTACGCCGGATACAGAAAATTTACTTCATGACCTTTAAATGGTAATCCAGGCGTAGGGCAAATGGCTTGTAATAATTAGACAGGTGGATATAAAATAAAGACGGAATGGGTTAGGCTAAAGCCAGGAACTATTTCTTTGTAGCCCGTTGGTTAAAACCAACGGCAATGAAAGATAAATTAACTACTTTTTATTCATTGCCATCCCATTTATGGGACGGATAATAGTAGTATTTCCTGGCTTTAGCCAAAAAATAATCTTCCAAACACCTGTGGTATACGTAGCAGACAACCATACATCCCAAAGCTCCTATGCCTTTTCAATAAGGCACAGTGGCTGAAAATCAATATTCAAATAAGGGGCGAGCATTATATAAGCCACTCGCCATCGTCCGGTACGTGGCAGCGTTGAGTAAGATGATGTGCTGCTAAGGCCGTTTTAATATCGGCTCTGCTTTCGGTGCCATGATTGGCGGTTTCCAGGTGTACCACATAAACACCGGCTTGGGGTGCATAGTTACAAACCGTTATGATATCATTTATATCCATCACTATCGGGTCGCCGGCTATAAAGCGGGCAGCTCCGCCATTGAGTACCACATGGGCAGGTTGGTATGTGTCCAGCGCGTCCTGTACTTCGGTACACCAAATAGTATCGCCGGCAATATAGATGCTATCGCCGCCATGAGCTATCACATAGCCCGAAACAATACCCATGCGCTCGCCTATTTCGCCAGTTCCGTGCCGGCCGCCGGTGCGATTGATGTGGATATCTTCCCAAACCAAACCATCATTTACAGGGATAACGTTTGTAAAACCTGCTTCGCGGATTACTTCGGTATTGGCAGGCTGGCAAAACAGGGTGATATCTTTGGGCAATAACTCCTGTGCAGTAGCATCCCAATGATCCAGATGTACATGCGTAAGCAATACAGCATTGGTTTTGGCTATCAGTGTATGCAGTTCATCTTCGGTGATAGGAAGATCAACCAGCGGATTTCTTAAAGTATTACCGGTATTTGGAAACGGATCATAGCTGCCTTTGGGAGCCAGCATAGGATCAATAAGAATAGTTTTGCCGTTGGCGGATAATATCTGGGTTGCATTGCGCAATAATTGTAAGTTCATGGTAAAGCATTTAAATTTGATGCAGGCAAAGATCAGGTTCTCCTTTGGCAAGCCCAAGAAGGTTACTTTTTTGTAACCCGTTCACTATTTGGTAACCATGAATTATAATCAGTTTAAACATTGCGGTCTTAATGTTACGTTAACCATGCTTTCGGGCAAATGGAAACCTATTATCCTGTATCATTTATTCCATAATGCCGAGATGCGCTTTACCGAGCTCTGGCGAATCATCCCCAAAGTAGCTAAAAAGGTTCTGCTTGATCATCTGAAACAAATGGAGATGGATGGCCTTATCATCCGTGAAGAAAAACATGGCTTCCCGCCCGAGGTAAGCTACCGTATATCCGAAAAAGGAAAGGCCCTGGGTCCGGCACTATCTGCGCTGGAAACCTGGGCCAATGAATATGCCGCCGATGAAGTGGCGGAGTATAAAAAGAGTGCTGTAGGGAAGTTGCGGTAGGCTCCCCCCGTTTGAACTCTCTACTCTTCACGCGTCATTGCGAGGTACGAAGCAATGACGCGTGGGATAGAAAGACGCTTACCTTACCCAAAAATCTCCTCAAACTTCTTATTAATAAAAGCCAACTCCCCTGCCGAAAGCGTAAAATCAACCGCTTTAGCATTGTCAATGGCTTGGGTTGCATTGCGGGCACCTGCTAACACCACGGTTATGCCGGGTTGTAGCGTCGTCCAGCGTAATACCAGTTGCGATAAACTGGCTCCTTTTTCCTGCGCCAGCGGATGGATAGCTTCTAAAAACAAGTTTACTTTACCTATCGAAAACTGGTTGAAGTAGCCGTTGCGGTGGTCGTCATCACTCAGTTTAAAATCGGGTTTGTATTTGCCGGTCAGTAAACCACGTTCCAGCGGACTATAAGCGATAATGCCGATATGATTTTCTATAGCATAGGGCACTACATCCTGTTCAATAGCCCGGTTAAGCATGCTGTACGGTACCTGGTTTGATGCCAGCTGGATGCTTTGCTGCGCAGTTTGCATTTGCTGCAGGCTGTAATTGCTCACGCCAGCCGCCCTGATCTTACCTTGCTTGATGAGCAATTCCAGCGTCTCCATAGTTTCGGCGATGGGAGTGGTAGTATCGGGCCAATGAATTTGCAGCAGGTCGATGTAATCGGTCCCTAATCTTTTCAGGCTGGCTTCCACCTCACGGATGATGCTGTCCTTAGCCGCGTATTTATAAACAGGCAGTTTGTTGCCATGATCGTCGGCGGCATCAAAAAAGAACTCGCCTTTGCTTTGATCCCAAACCAGGCCAAATTTGGTAAGCAATTGTATTTTACTGCGATCATACCCGGTCACTGCCTTGCCTATCAGTTCTTCGCTTAAACCAAAACCGTAAAATGGCGCGGTATCAATAGTGGTAACGCCATGGTCGATAGATGCCCGTACAGCTTTTATCGATTCCTGTTGCTCATTACCGCCCCACATATTACCGCCAATGGCAAATGCGCCGTAAGTAATGGCCGATAACTTTAGCTCTGTATTTCCTAATTTTCTGTATTCCATTTGTTGTGTTGCCGGTAATTATTTTACCGGCTGTGTTTTGTAAATAATAATATCCCCATCGCGCAGATGGGCAGTGTTGCTAATAAAGCGTTCGATGTGTGGCTGGCTGTTGTGTAGTTCCAAGCCGGCGGCATCGGCCCATTCTTCGTGAAAGATAAAAGTGTTCTCATCATCCGCCTGGTACAGATCGTACTGTAGGCAGGCGGTTTCTTTGGTGGAATGGCTTACCAATTCCAGCAAATGTGCTTTTAATGCTTCGGCCTCACCGGGGATGCTTTTAATTAGCGCTGTTAAGTAAATGCTCATGTTGTTCTGTTTTTGAATTGGTGATGAAATTTTCGGTCAGGTGATCAATGTAAATGGGCAGATCGCGCTGAATGTTGGCGTTTTTTTCTACATCGTGAAAGTGCAGGCTTTTTATAGGCGTCATCCCGGTAAAGGCATTCATGCGGTGAAAACCGAAGAGTACGCCGTCATCTACACTGGTTTCATTAAAAAACTCATTGGGCAGGGTAAACGCTTCGCGCGGGGCATTCCATGATGAAGTTAACATGTATTGCCTGCCGTGCAGCATACCGCCTGTACCGTAATTGATGGCCGGATTGGCTGATGAACGGCCATCACTGTGGTAAATGCCTTTAGCATGACCTTCGGTAAACACCACATCGATATATTGTTTTAGCGCATGCGGCACTTGGAACCACCAGATAGGGATATGGTAGATCACTACATCAGCCCAAACGTATTTTTCAACCTCTTCGGCCGGGTCGTAGTCGTCGTTAACATCAGTATATTTTACCTCGTAACCGGGTTGATTGCTGAAAAATTCAACAGTGGCATCGCTGATGGTTTTGTTGAATCTACCACCGGAATGACCGAATTTTTGTCCTCCGTTTATTACAAATATTTTTTTCATTTTCTTTTTTTCAATTTTGATAGCACAAAATTATGTCGGATTTATATACTATTAAAATAATTTAAATCATACATTTGTATCATAATTATAATAGTTTAAATAAGAATCAAGATATAAGAGTCAGGAACCAAGAAAGAACATTATAAGCGAAGCAAAGCTGTTTTCCGCATATCTTGATTCCTGACTCTTATATCTTGATTCTTATCTGGCATTAGCAATATTTATTATGGTGAATTTAGAGTGGTACCGGACTTTTAAAGCGATATATGAAACAGGCACACTCACCGGAGCGGCAGAAGCGCTGTATGTATCGCAGCCTGGTGTGAGCCTGCACTTGGGTTCGTTAGAGGCGTATGTGGGCTATAAATTGTTTGATCGTACCTCGCGCAAAATGGTGTCGACCGAACGGGGTAAGATCCTGTATAACTATATCCAGGAAGCACTGGAAAAACTGGAATCGGCCGAAAAGCATTTCCACCGCAGTACCGAAAAAGATACGCCCACCATCAGTATAGGCATGTGTTTCGAGACGTTCCAGATTACGCTGGAGCCCTACCTGGCTACGCTGCCTTTTAACGTGATCATTAAGTTTGGTGAATACCCGCAGATGTTGGCCGACCTGGATAATGGCATTCTCGACCTCATCATCACCCCGGAGAAAGGCAATAATAAAAGTATCGAATACACCCCTTTTTCTAAGGAGATCATTGTGCTGGTAGCTGGTAAGAATATTGACTGTGCCGAATTTGACAGACTATTGGCAAAAGACGATATGCCCGGTTTAGAACAATGGCTTAGTGCGCAACGCTGGTATGGCACCACCGGCGACATGGAGCACTGGCTGCGTTTTTGGTACAATAATTTTAACCGCAGACCCAACTTTAAACCCAACTTTATTGTGCCGAATTTAAATTCGATAGTACGCTGCCTGAGCAGCGGTACAGGTTTGGCCGTGATCCCCGATTTTTTATGTAAACAGGAATTAGAGGCCGGCGATGTAAAGTTGATATGGGAAGGCCGGAAAAAGGTAGAGAATACCCTCTATTTTTCGATGCGCAAGAAAACTATTTATGCGAAAGAGATTGAGCGCATCAAAGAGATTTTTATAAAGGAGATGGCGTGAGATAGGATAGGGGGCGCATGTAATGCTTCTCTGGTAGCTTATAAAAAGCATGTCATTTCGAACGAGGCACGAGGAGAAATCTTCTGCGATTAGCCAGACGAGTATTGCAAGGCGTAAAAGATTTCTCCTCACCCCCTTTTCGTTCCCTCAGGGTCTCCTGAAAGGGATCCTGAGGTTGTCCACCTCCACCTTGCCTATAGCTCAGTGCCCTCTACGATCCTCTCGCAGAGGCCTGCCAAGTGGGTTAACATGAAAATGCCAATAATCATGCATTTATATAGTTAATTTATTGATTGTAAATCAGTTATATAAATTGTAGCCGTAAAAAGTGTAAACCATGTAAACCCACTTTTTAACAAAATGAGAGGGTGTTATCTCTTCCACCCATTATCCACCATACGCCAAATACCCAGCGGATTGGCATTCTGCAGCGCTTGCGGTAGCTGACTATCGGGCCAGTTCTGGTAGCATACCGGGCGAACCCAGCGTTTAACGGCATTAATACCCACGGCAGTAAAGCGACTATCGGTAGTGGCAGGCGAAGGACCTCCATGAACCATAGCGGCACAAACCTCCACCCCGGTAGGCACACCATTAAACAATATACGACCAGCAATGGATGGCAGGAGATCGATCAGCTCGGGATGGTCAGTCAGGTCCTTTTCGGTACCCATTATCGTAGTGGTAAGCTGGCCCGATACCGACTTTAAAACGGCTATCAGTTCCTGCTCGTCGCGGCAGCTTACCAGGAGCGAGTAAGGGCCAAAAACTTCCTCGTGCAGCAGCGGGTTTTGCAGAAATGTTTCGCCGCTTACTTTGGCAATGATAGGCAATGCTTCTATATCGTACGCTGTTGCTTCGGCTTGTTGAACCAGGCTTACCCCATCCTGCTTAAGTGCCGCAGTGCTTTTCTTTTGATAAGCGGTATGGATACCGGCGTGCAGCATTTTAGCAGGCTGTACGGTTTTGATGCCCGTGCTTAAATGTTCCAGAAACTCATGCAGGACCGGGCTTTCCACCGCCAGCATCAGGCCGGGATTGGTACAAAACTGTCCCATGCCCAAGGTAATGGAACCTGCATATTGTGCGGCCAGATCGGCTGTGTTTTTTTGCAGGGTATCCGGTAAAAATATCACCGGGTTAATGCTGCCCATTTCAGAAAAAACAGGAATAGGATTTTCTCTTTGTGCCGAGTATTCAAACAGGGCTTTGCCACCCGCGGTTGAACCGGTAAAACCTACAGCTGCTGTAGGTGGTGCCTGTACAAGAGCCTTGCCGCTCTCGAACGAGGTGCCATGTACATGCTGAAAAACATCGGCAGGCATATGACAGGCAGCAATGGCTTTTTTTATAGCGCCGTATACCATTTCGGAAGTTTCGGCATGGGCAGGATGGGCTTTTACTACCACAGAACAACCCGCGGCCAGCGCACTGGAGGTGTCACCCCCCGCAGTGGAATAGGCGAAAGGAAAATTACTGGCCCCAAAAACTACTACCGGACCCAGGGGGATCAGCATTTTTCGCAGATCGGGTTTGGGCTGGGGAGTACGTTCTGGCTTTGCGGTATCAATAGTGGCTTCTACCCAGCTGCCTTCACGCAGCATGGTGGCAAACATGCGCAGTTGTCCCGTTGTACGGGCGCGTTCGCCGGTGAGGCGGGCTATGGGCAAGTTAGTTTCTTCGGATGCTTTTTGCAACAGGGCATCGCCCAACGCCTCAATCTCCTGGGCTATGGTATCCAGAAAATTGCTTTTTTCTTCGATGCTTTTTTTTCGGTAGATCCCGAACGCAGCGTACGAACGCTGCATTACCTGGTTTATTTCGTCGACACTCGCTTCTTTGAATGGGTTGGCCATGACAGATGTTTATAATAGATGATAAATAACAGCGGCTTAAGGCCGCAAATATTTTTAACAAAGATATTTAAACATGGTTCAATAAATTAGCCGAAACTATCCTTTAATGTTATGATTTTGGCCTTTTGTAAAAAAGAAAGTGTTTGTTTACCTCTGGCAACCTTTTGAAAGGGAAATAGATATGCCTTTAGAATAATTTGTAGTAAAATTTAAAAAAATATACTGATTATGCATGAATACGTGTTAATTTTACACCTGTAAAAACCATTTAGCTGGTGCTGCCGTAATTGTATCAAATTGGTTAAAGATTTTCCACTATAAGCGGTTATAGTTTTTGGAAAGCAAGTGTGTTCCGGGGTAAAACCCGGAGCGCATTTTGTTTTTATCCCACACACCAAATTAAAACCGCTGATGCCATAAAATATAAGTAAATAAACAATGATCGCAGACAAGCAAGCAATAAGAAAAGAATATATGGCCGATTTATTGAATAGTATCCTTAAAGGGGAGGCTAAGCAATCCCGTACTTAATACAAAGTACTGATGCCCGAATTTTTGGAGGTAAAAGAAGAAATAATCTGGAAATTTAATTTGATGAGTCAGGCATCAAATTAAATATAATGATAGTTCGGATATTTACCGGGTGCTCTCTACGGTGTATACAAAGCTATCCGCCTTGTAGTAACCCAGGTTGTATTCAATTGGCCGCTCTCCCTGGTCAAAAACAAATCTTTTTCTGAATAGTACCGGGCTGCCAACGGCTATCCGCAGTTTCTCGGCAATAGAAGTATTGGCTGATTTTGCGCTGATCTCTTCTTTGGATAAGGTGGCTATAACAGAGTGATCCTGTTCTAACATTTCGTATAGTGGTCTCTTAAAATCCTCATCGCCGGTAAGGCCAACACGGGGATGGAAATAAGAAGCAAAATAAACAAATGGCTCATCGGTACGGCCCCTTACCCGTTCCATTTTTAATATTTTGCGATCGGTTTTTATTTCAAAGAATTTGGCAAGTGCTTCATCCGGGAAAACCCAGGTAACATGCAGCTCGAAATTTTTAATGGGAATGCCCCGTAATGCCATTTCCTGCGAAAAACTTAACCAGTTGTTTGATTTTGAGCTAACCGCAGCCTGCGCAACCTTGGTGCCAAACCTTTTTTTGCGTACCAGTAATCCTTCAAAAACCAATTTGTTGATAGCTTGCCTTAAGGTGGTGCGCGATATAGCCAATTTTTTGGCCAAATCAACCTCATTGGGCAAAAGTTTGCCCTCCTGGTACTCTTCCTCTGCTATCAACGTTCTTAATAAGGCCTCGGCCTGCACGTGTAAAGGAATAGGGCTTTTATGATCTATCGCGTATTTCATTTATTAATGTGAATTACAATAATAACCATTTTATTCAACAAGTTTATTTGTTGCTACATAAAGACGTGTCGAAACAGTTTTTAGTATTTGGTTGTTGTTGTTTCCAAGTACAAAAATAAATTAATTGGAAATTACTTGTATCATGAATTTATTTATATGTTTGTACATAATAAACATTAAACCGACTAGTTATGAATATTTATTTATTAAAAAATTCTTAAAGGGTTTTTTATCAGTATAAATAAATATGTACATACATTATTACAAATAAATGAACTCTAATCTAACTCCCGAGTTGAACAAAACCAGCTACCAACAGTTTCGAAAAACTTCGCAGTTTTTAATGCCTGTAAGCTTAAATAATAATATAGAACAAGATGAATATAATATTTACCCTGTATGTTCATTAGGAGGAGGAAAGATTTTTAACGGATATCATTCGTTAGCTCAGTACATCATCGAAAAACAAACGGTGATTATTGATGGTTACGTCGGCGTTTTGTGGAATACCATAAAGACATCGTTGAGTGAGTATTTTATAGCCGATGGATTAACGGTTAATTGGGTAGAAACTTCGGCGTATTTAAAGTCTCAGCATGAAATTGAGGCTTTGGTAGAACCCTTTTTGGGTGCCCGGGATGCGGTTTGGGGAACCAAATGTACATTATCTCTTCATGACCTGTTTGAGTTGGATAAGTTAACGGTGCAATCACCCAATAAAACAGTAGATATTAATATAGTGATGGGCTCTGGAGCGACATTAAGCAACTGGGATGCGCCGATAATTTATATAGATCTGCCTAAAAATGAATTGCAATTCAGGATGAGGGCGGGGGCTATAACCAATTTAGGTGCTGCCCAAGCTGATGAGCCTCTTTACATGTACAAGCGGTTTTATTTTGTTGATTGGGTTTTATTAAATAATCATAAAAAGCAGGTACTTGATCAGATAAGCGTTATTGCCGATGGACAATGGCCCGATGATATTAACTGGATGTACAAAACTGATTTTACTGATGGCCTGAGTCGCCTTGGTCAATCGGTTATCAGGGTTAGGCCCTGGTTTGAGCCGGGGGCATGGGGAGGGCATTGGATACGTGAGCACATCAAAAATATCAATAAAGATGTGGTTAACTATGCCTGGTCTTTTGAACTGATTGTACCGGAGAATGGTTTAGTGTTTGAAAGTGATGGTTATTTACTCGAGGTATCTTTTGATTTCCTGATGTTCAATAACCAGCAACAGGTGCTGGGAATACACGCGCAAAAGTTTGGCTACGAGTTTCCTATTCGTTTTGATTTTCTGGATACTTATGATGGTGGTAACTTGTCTATCCAGTGTCACCCTTCACTAAAATATATACAGGATAACTTTGGTGAAACCATAACCCAAGATGAGACCTATTACATACTGGATTGTAAAGATACGGCTGAGGTTTATCTTGGTTTTCAGGAGAACATCCAACCTGAAGAATTCAAATCGGTATTGGAAGCCAGTCAGCGTGAAAACAAAGAAGTAGAGATTACGAATTATGTGCAGGCCCATGCAGCCAAAAAACACGATCTATTCCTGATCCCAAATGGTACAGTGCATAGTGCAGGAGCTAATAATTTGGTACTGGAGATCAGCGCCACGCCATATATATTCACCTTTAAGATGTATGATTGGCTAAGGCTTGACCTTGACGGTAACCCACGCCCCATTAACATTGAGCACGCCTTTAATAATCTAAATTTTGACCGGAAAGGCGAAAAAGTTCCGGTGGAGCTTATTTCCAAACAAGAGGTTATCCGGCAGGGCGAAGGTTGGCAATTGGTGCATGTCCCCACGCATCAGGAGCATTTTTATGATGTACACCGGATAGAGTTTGACAAAGAGATCATCATTGAAACCCATAATCAGTGTCATATAATGATGTTGGTTGAAGGATCGGCCATTACCATAAAAACAGCCAACGGAACAGAACAAACTTTTGCTTACGCCGAAACTTTTGTAGTACCGGCAGCGGCACAATCTTATACGTTAATCAATCTGGGTAAAAATCGTGCTAAAGTGATCAAAGCTTTTTTAAAATGAATAGAGTAACTGTTCCTGAAAATAATGAGACCGCAAAACCAAGCAAGGTCTATCTGTATCTGGTATGTCTTGTGGCTGCTCTCGGTGGTTTTTTATTTGGTTTTGATACTGCTGTAATTTCGGGAACGGTAAGCCTGGTTAAACATGACTTTGGGTTAAACGCGGTTAGTGAAGGTTGGTTTGTAAGCTGTGCGCTGTTGGGTTGTATCATAGGCGTAAGCCTTTCTGGTAAACTGATCGACAAATATGGCCGCAAGATCGTGCTGATCATTTCGGCAGTGCTTTTCCTGGTATCGGCTTTGGGCTGTATGTTGTCTGATTCATTTACTGTTTTAATTGTGTTCCGGCTAATTGGAGGTTTGGGTATAGGTGTAGCCTCCATGGTATCGCCTTTGTATATTTCTGAATTCTCACCCTCACGTTTCCGAGGAATGATGGTATCATTATATCAGCTCGCCTTAACTGTTGGTATTGTGCTGGCTTATTTTTCGAACGCTTACTTGGCAAATCATACAACAGATGTATTTAACAATGCTGATATCAACAAAATATTTTCGGTAGAAGTTTGGCGGGGCATGCTGGGATTGGGTGCATTGCCAGCGGGTATATTTTTGATCTGTTTGTTTTTTGTACCCGAATCGCCACGGTGGTTATTATTAAAAGGACAGGAGCAGAGAGCAGAAGCGGTACTTATAAAAATTGATGGTATAAAAGCGGCGCAGAAAGAAATAGATGCCTTTAAAACACTGGATAGCAATAATGATGACGGTTCTATTAAAGAGCTATTCGCTCCGGTTTACCGTAAGGCTTTGTGGATAGGCTTGCTGTTACCGTTCTTATCGCAAGTATGTGGTATCAACGCGGTTATCTACTACGGCCCCAGAATTTTGGAACAGGCGGGTTTTACGCTTAATAATGCCCTTGGCGGGCAAGTAACTATAGGGCTGGTTAACGTAATATTTACTTTTGTGGCTATTTTTACTATTGATATATGGGGGCGCAGGCCTTTGCTGTTTGCAGGTATTGGTGGCGCGGTTATTTCATTGCTCATTATCGGGGTGCTGTTTGCACTCGGAATAACTACCGGACCGTGGATATTGGTCTTTATACTCACCTTTATATCCTGTTTCGCGTTCTCTTTTGGGCCGGTTTGCTGGGTGGTTGTAGGCGAAATATTTCCTAATGCTATCAGGGGAAAGGCGATGGCTTTGGCTACCTTATCATTGTGGATAGGTAATTTTTTAGTAGGACAGTTAACCCCTGTTATGTTGGAAGGTTTAGGATCTGCATGGACCTTTTGGCTGTTTGCGCTCTGTTGCTCGCCAGCATTGTGGCTTACTTTTAAACTTATTCCCGAAACCAAGGGGCGCTCATTGGAAAATATCGAAACCTTCTGGAAACAAACTTATATCCCAAACGGTAAATAATAATATTCATTTCTGGATATTTTAATAATAATGATATTCGTAAAGGTTACTTCCATTTCTGGTAAGTATTAGTTCTGATTTTGTCATTAAATGCAATTAAGTTGCATTTAAATTTATTCTTCATTAACTTTCAACCCGAAATAATGAAGAATAAAGTGATGAATAATTTCGAAACAGATTTTGAGGTAATAATTATAGGGGGCAGCTACGCCGGACTTTCTGCGGCAACTTCCTTAGCACGGGCCCTACGCAAAGTTTTAGTGATTGATTCTGGCAGACCATGCAACCAGCAAACCCCACATTCGCATAATTTTTTAACTCGTGACGGCGAGATGCCAGTAGCTATTACCCAAATAGCTCTTGAACAGCTCATGATGTACGACACAGTTAAGCTGATTGCTGATACGGCTATAGATGCTATAGCAAAAGAAGATGGTTTTCACATACTGACCCAGTCTGGCAAAAGGTATATTGCAAAGAAACTGCTTTTTGCTACAGGTATAAAGGATATTATGCCCGAACTACCAGGTTTTGCCGCATGTTGGGGGATTTCTGTAATACATTGTCCTTATTGTCATGGTTACGAGGTTCGTCAGCAACCAACAGGTATTTTGGGAAACGGCGATGTGGGGTATGAATATGCTAAGCTTATTAATAACTGGACAAAAGATCTTACACTTTTTACCAATGGCGTATCAACATTGAGTGTTGAGCAGGTGAAAGAACTACGGTTGTGCAATATTAATATAGAAGAAAACCGGATCAGGGAAATCGTACATGAAAATGGTCAGCTTAAAGGTATATCACTAGAAAATGATGAGATGTACCTGATAGATGCCTTATATCACCGGCCAGTCTTTATACAGCATTGCGATCTACCGGTGAAATTGGGATGTGATCTGACAGATGCTGGTTATATTAATGTAGATGGTTTCGGTCGTACCAATATCCCGGGGGTTTATGCAGCTGGTGATAATACTATGCCCATGCGTGCAGTATCTATGTCCGTGGCCTTGGGAACTGCGGCAGGCGCATTTATCAATAAAGATCTAATAGACAATAGCTATATTTGAAAATTTTAGACCAATAGTATGAATAAACTTAAATTAATGATTGCCATGTTCATACTCCCACTTATTTTTATGGAGGGAGCTAAGGCAGATGAGGGGATGTGGATACCTATGCTAATAGGTAAAAACTATGATCAGATGAAAAAACAGGGTTTTAAACTAACTCCTGAAGATCTGTATAATATTAACAAGGCTAGTATTAAGGATGCCATAGTTTCGTTGGGTGGTGGTTTTTGTACAGGTGAAGTAGTGTCTAACAAAGGCCTGGTTTTTACCAATCACCATTGTGGTTACGAGGCGATATCTGCCAATTCAACCCCTCAGAATGATATTCTGGATAATGGTTTTTATGCTAAAAGTTATGCTGAGGAGAAACCGATACCAGGATTGTTTGTGCAGTTTTTGGTGAGGATGGAAGATGTAACACCTCAAGTAAAAGCCGCTTTACAAGGTACTACAGAAGCCAACCGTGGAGAAAAGCTGGAAGAGGTTAAGAATCAGTTGATAGCTGATGCTACGAAGAGTACGGGCTATGAGGGTGCTGTAAAAGATTTTTTTGACGGCAACCAATATTTTCTGTACCTGTATGAAACGTATAATGATGTTCGCCTGGTGGGTGCTCCGCCTCAATCCATAGGTAAATTTGGAGGCGATACGGACAATTGGGAATGGCCAAGGCATACCGGCGATTTTTCCATTTTCAGAATTTACAGCGGTAAAGACGGTAAACCCGCTTCTTATTCTACTGATAACGTGCCATTGCTGCCTAAAAAATTCCTGCCGGTATCTATCAAAGGCGTTAAAAATGGCGATTTTGCTATGGTGTACGGATACCCCGGCCATACAGATAGATTCCTGACATCAAATGGTGTTAGGTTGGCTACAGAGGAGACCAACCCGGTAATAGTAAAGTTGCGTGATATCCGCCTTAAAGCCTGGAAAGAGGAGATGAATAAAAGTGTAGATACCCGCCTTAAACTATCGTCAAAATATGCGGAGATAGCCAACTATTGGAAGTACTTTATTGGCCAGACAGAGCAACTAAAGCAGTTGAATATTTATGATCAAAAGCTGAAAGAGGAAGCCGAGTTTACGCAATGGGCTGCTGATAAACCGGCTTATGCAGGTTTAATGGACAGTTATAAGAAATTATATGCTGCTTATGAGCCTTATGCTGTTCACCGCACTTTTGTAGAGGAAGGTTTGCTGGCCCCTGGCTTTGTTTATAATACGCTGGTTACCTATAATATTTTAAGGGGCATTGCGGCTCGTAAGGACGACGCCAAAGCTGTTGAGGAGCTTAAGAAGGATTTGAAAGAGGTGAATGATAGCTATTTAAGTAACTATAATGAAATAGCAGATAAAAAGATCTTCGCGCAGATTATGGCTACTTATTATGCAGGTGTTCCCAAAGATCAGCATCCACAGTTTATAGAAGACATTGTTAAGAAATATCAGGGAACCACCATTGAAGAATCATTTACAAAATTTGCCGATGAACTTTGGAGTAAGAGCATTGTAATCAACCCGGATAAATTTAAAGCGTTTATGCAAAACCCCTCTATCGAAGCATTGGGTAACGACCCGGCGTGTCAATATGCCAGGCAGGTGAGCCCCCGGGCTTATGCCCGTAACGCCTTTGGTTCAAAGGTGAGCGATTTTGAAGAACAAAAGGAAAAACTGGATAAGATATACCTGCAGGCCTTACTTGAGAAAAATCAAGGCCGTTTAATGTATCCGGATGCTAACTCAACCATGCGTATTAGCTATGGTAATGTGCAGGATTATGCTTCAAAGGATGGTAAACACTATAATATTACCACTAATTTGGATGAGGTAATGAAAAAGTATAAGCCTGGCGATAGTGAATTTGATCTGCCATCGTCGCTAATTGATGCATATAATAAAAAAGATTTCGGGCAATACGCTGTTGATGGAACCGTGCCGGTATGTTTTATCACCAATGATGATATTACAGGTGGAAATTCGGGTTCGCCGGTTATAAATGGTAGCGGTGAACTGATTGGTTTGGCGTTTGATGGTAACTGGGAAGCCATGAGCGGAGATATCGCATTCGACAAGAAATACAAAAGAACCATTTGTGTTGACATCCGCTATGTGTTATGGTGTATGGATAAGTTGGGCCATGCTGATAACCTGATCAGTGAACTGGATATTCATAAAAACTAAGTATCTGTCTATTCAAAATAAAAGGGTGGCTTGTATATACAAGCCACCCTTTTATTTATATGGTTTCAATCTTGTTAGGCATTACAGTATTCTTACCGCTTTTAATGATCATTAAAATCACGCCTGCTACAATAAAAGGAATGCTTAATAATTGCCCCATATTTAGTGACATATGAGCCTCAAACGCTGCCTGATCTTCCTTCAGGCCTTCTAACAGGAATCTGGCCGTAAACACTAGAGCCAGAAATAAACCCAACAGAAAACCATTTTTTAATGACCGGTATCTGGTTACTAAGTTTAAAATGATAAAGATACCAATGTATGCCAATGCTTCATAAAGCTGCGCCGGGTGCCGGGGAATACTATCCTCCCTGACAAAAATAAATGCCCAGCTCACCTCCGTTGGGCGCCCGATAATTTCAGAATTCATGAGGTTTCCTAATCTAATACAACATCCAGCCAGCGGAACAACTAAAGCCAGTTGATCCATAACCCATAGCAGGTTTATATACTTTTGATATTTGCGATGATAAAGCCAAAGTGCTATAAATATACCAATGCCACCACCGTGGCTGGCCAGGCCCTGATAACCAGTGACTTTGAAAGTTGGAGCAAACTGAAAAGGCAAAATTATTTCTATCAGATGCGAATGATAATACTCCCAGTCATAAAACAAGCAATGACCTAACCGGGCGCCAATCAGCGTGCCGGCTATTATATAAATAGTAAGTTTTTCAAGAAGATAAGGATTAATAAGAGCGCTTTTAAAACGTTGTTTAATGATGAGGTAACTCCATATAAAGCCACCTAAAAATAAAACAGAATACCAACGCAGGGCATAAAAGCCAAGGTCAAAAATGTTGGGATTAGGGTTCCAGGTAATGTACCCGCAGATGTTTAAATGTGTCGATAAAAGCATTGTCTTAACATTTTTTCAAACCCAACCGGGTTCAGGTTTTTACCAATAAATACAATACGACTGTTTCTTTCAGTATCCTCGGTCCAGGTATCGCCAGCGGCAACAGCCAGGTCTTGCATAACAGATTGGATGATGATTTTTTGTGATTGATCGTGAATATTAAAAATACCTTTTACGCGATAAACATCTTTAGCCTGAAAATTCAGAAAAACAGTTAAGCGATGCGATAGCAGTTGCAAATCAAAAGGTTCGTTAAAGTTAAAACTTAAAGAAACCAGATCTTCATGTTGATGACGTTGTACTGTAAAGATCCGGTTGGTTACTTTGGGCAATTTGTCTTCAACTATGGCATTACGTGATACCTGGTAAATTTCAGTAAAAGGATAGCACTCACGATGGCCCGATAATACCGTAGCTAATGGATTAATGCCTTTTAACAGTTTTTCAATATGAGCCAGTTGTTCTGTAGTTATCATGTCTGTTTTAGTGATGAGTAAAATATCGCTAAAACTAATCTGATTGCGCGCCTCGTCTGTTTCGCGCAATTGTTGCTCAATATTACGGGCATCTACCAGGCATATTACCCTTTTAAGCTTATAGTAGTAGGGCACGTTTGCATTAGTAAGAAACGGTGCAGCTACTGATGCGGGGTTGGCGATACCGGTGGTTTCTATAATCAGCTCATCAAACTCCTCGCGGCCTTCCCATAAAACTTCCAGCAACGAGTAAAAATCTTCATTTAAAGTACAACACAAACAGCCATTGCTAAGTTCAAATAGTTTATCATCTGCACAAATAACCAATTGTCCGTCTATCCCTTCCTGGCCAAATTCATTTTCGATTACGGCCAGTTTCTCTGTGTTTTTATAAGCTATCAACCCGTTCAGAAAAGTAGTTTTACCGGCACCTAAAAAACCAGTGATTATGGTAACGGGCTTTGCTGCTGTCACACTCATCTTTTAATTTATTTAAAGTGGAACAAATATAATTATTAAATGCAATTTTGTTGCTTTTGATTATTGTTAGTTATGAAAATAATAATGTACTTGCAGATCCGTTTTTACATAGCAAAGTGTTTTTATAACACTTTGTAAGTTTTTAATAGCTAAAATGTTACGAGGGGAAATAAAAATTAAACGAAACTATTACAATCCAAACTTGGTTGATTGTTATTTTTTTTTCAGTTTTGTCGATTGGTTAATATTTTAATTATATGTTATTAACCTGCTGTTACCTAGGTTATGATTGATTTCACAGAAGAGCTGTCTGAAGAAGAACTGATACGCTTGCTGAAGCAAGACAGGCTTGGTGCGTTCCGTGAAATATACTCCCGGTACTGGAAAAAGCTATTTGATGAGGCATATAAGCGCCTAAAGAACAGAGAACTGGCTGAGGAAGTTGTGCAAGAACTTTTTACAACACTTTGGACAAAAAGACAAGTACTACAAATTAACACTACCATAGGCGCATATCTGCATTCGGCTATAGCCAACCAGGTTATTGATATTTATCGTAAAGAACTGGTGCGTTCACGATATAAAGAAGCTTTTAAAGTGGTACATACTGAGGTTGATAATTCGACCGAAGATTCCATCATGTTGAAAGATCTGGTTTATACCATCGACGAAGAAATAAGCCACCTGCCTGATAAATGCCGTTCTGTATTTGAGCTTAGCCGGAAAGAACATAAAAGTAATAAGGAGATAGCCAGCTACCTGGGTATATCAGAAAAAACCGTAGAGCAGCATTTGACCCGTGCTTTAAAACAGATACGCTTAACCCTTACACATTACCTGATGCTAGTATTGGTTTTACAGGCTACGGTTACTTACACCATGGGTTACCGTGTATCTAAGGTACATCGACCATTATCTGGTCTGTTAAAATCTACAAGGTCGGTATAACTAACCATTAAATTCCCTGCCTCTTTTTTCATTTAATCTTCCAGAATAAGATTATATCTTAATTCCGTAAGGGCTTTGTCAAATGCGTAGGATATTTTTTCCTAGGCCAGGCGAAAGCCATATCTGGTGTATAATGCTATTGCCGGCTGCTGCTCATTAGTGGTCCACAAATAGGCTTCTTTATAACCTAGCTCACGCATATAGGTTATAAATTCATCCATCAATCTTTTGCCCAAACCTATACCGCGATACTCGGGCAAAAAAATAAAGTATCGTAGCTGAACAGTCTGTCCGCGATGAAATCCAAGTAAGAAACCAATGATTTTACCATCATGCTCACATATCCAGACCCTGTCTTTTGCCGGGTTATAATAGCGGGCAAATTCATGTAAACCTTCCAGCACATAGCCCTCAAAGTTTAGGCCATAGCCCAGCTCATGTGCGTATTGTTTGCCGTGTATATAAGCAACATAGCCCAAATCGCCGGGGAGCAGTTGGGTTCTTAGTTTAATATTATTTAGCGTTATCGTAGTATCCATGTAAATTAAATTATAGAGACTTTGTTAAAATGTTCATGATGGCATTCATATGAGCGACTAACTCCTGCTTATCGGATACTTTTAAACCGGCCGTCATAGCACCAATCTGTTTGTCAGAGGCTTTATTAAGCATAGCAAACTCCTTTGATCCTTTTGCTGTTAACGAAATAAGCATAGCCCTTGCGTCATGTCCGGACGGTTTTTTGATGACGAGGCCTTCTTTTTCCAGCTTTTTTAACAACCGGCTCAAATAACTTTTGTCAATGTTCATGGCCGTCATAATTTGTGACGCTTGTACATTTTCACCAACATATATTTCATATATAATCCTGGCTTCAGCCAGGGAGTATGCACTATGCAACAGGTGCTTATCGAGCAGACCAATGATATCGGTGTAAAACCTGTTGAAGGCACGGATTTCAGCAATAGGATCTGTAAGTGTAGTAGTCATAAAGCAAAGATAGTTAAATATGGTTGACAAAGTCAACAATATTTAACTATCTTTTTAGATCCTTTTGCTGTGTAACACATGAAATGAAATTTTTTAAAATTTTTTTTCAATCAGACTAAGGGATGTGCCTTTCTCAAACGTCAATCATTGTATAAACCGAATTTTTTTCTTTTCATGAAAGAACATCTATCTATTGAATTACTGGAAAGGTATATTAATGGCGAATGTACGGATGACGAGGTCGCCCTGGTAAAACAATGGTACCAATCATTCGAACATGATGCTGATTATACTTCGAACTTAAATGCTTCTCAGCAAAAGGAATTGGAGGAAAAGATATATAACAGTATCCTTAAAAATATAGATGTTGTAAATAGTGAGGAGATTCCGGTAATAAAGAAAAGAGGTAGTTGGGTGTATGTAAGTGCGGTAGCAGCCATGTTGTTGATAGCCTTAATGATAGGCTTATACCGCCAGACAAATAAGGGAAACAAAAAGGAAGTAGCGGATGATCAGCAGAATATGGTTGCTATTACCAATAACTCTCACCGCATTTATAAATCAAAACTTCCCGATGGTAGCATGGTTTGGCTAAACCCCAACTCACAATTGAAATATCCAAAAGTATTTGCAGCATCATCACGTATGGTTTTTATGTCGGGCGAATGCTTTTTTGAGGTTACAAAAAACCCGGATTGTCCTTTTATAATCAACAGCCATTCCATTATCACCAAGGTATGGGGAACGAGTTTCCGTGTACGTGATAATGAGCAAAGCAACGAAGCTGATGTGGCTGTAGTAACCGGTAAAGTGTCTGTGAGCATCAAAACTAAACAGAGTATAAATAACACGCAGTTAAATATAGAAAACGGTGATGTGATGCTTTATCCTCATCAGAAAGCGATATACTCTGCACATGATCATACGCTAAAGCCTGTCATTAAATCTGATGAAAGCACGCTTAAAATATGGAATCATGAGGATTTGTTATTTGATAATAAACTCGTGAGAGATATTATACCTGCATTAAATGCCAGGTATAAAACTCACATTGTTGTAGCCAACGAAAAATTGAACCACTATATGCTTAACGCAGATTTTACGGGTTTTAATCTACCGGATGTTCTGGAGGCGCTTAATAAGTCGTTAAGCATTGATTATGAGATAAAAAATAACACCATCGAACTAAAATAAACCAACTATTAACCAAAACCGTCATTGAATGAAAGAGAGAACAAAGTCCTAAAAATCAGTTATAAACCAGCAAGAAAGCTGGATAAATAAAAAAAACTTAGAAGTGTTGCGACCACTCCTAAGTTCAGATCAGCCCAAATGAATTGACACCATTTTTTAATGGTGGCGGGGCGTTAATTGTCTCATTTTTAAAAAGAAACATAACAAATATATGAAATTTCGTTTACGAACACCTATTCCCTGGTATCAAATCATGAGGATAACTTTTATTCAAATTCTGATATCAACCATGTTAACCGGTATGGCCTACTCAAACACTTTGAGAGCCCAGGGTATACTTGATAAAAAGATAAGTATATCATTAAATAATACCACCCTGGTTGATGTATTAACTCATTTGCAAAAGAATGATAATGTTAAGTTTATATATAGCAGCACAGCTATCAACGGCACTCAAAAGGTTTCTGTTAATATGGAAAACGAGTCGCTTAAAAATGTGCTTGACGAGGTATTAAAAAGTAAAGGCATCAGCTATGAGGTACTGCAAGACAGAATTGTGCTGGGTAAAGCCGGTACTGTTAACGAAACCGCCCCGGTTGTTCCGGTAACCACTCCGGAAAATACAACAACAGGTGTCGCTGCAACCCCAATAACCGGTAAAGTAGTTGATAAGACGGGGGAGCCCATTATTGGCGCCAGCATCCTTGAAAAAGGAACCACCAATGGCGTATCGACAGACTTGAATGGAAATTTTAAGCTGAATGTGGCTGGACCAAACGCGGTACTTGTAGTTGCCTACATTGGTTACAATAACCAGGAAGTAGCTGTAGGTGGCCAAACCAACATTACCATAACGCTGGTTGAGAACATAAAAAATCTGAACGAAGTTGTTGTTGTTGGTTACGGTACTCAAAAGAAAGCTACCGTTACCGGTGCTATTAGCAGCGTTAAAGCAGCAGATATACAAGATCAGCAGGTAACTCGTATTGATGATGCTTTAAGAGGTCGTGTTAGCGGGGTAAGTGTTGTACAAAGCTCAGGTCAGCCCGGTGCTGCTCCGCAAATACGCGTAAGGGGTGTTACATCAAGAATAAATAGCGATCCGTTATATGTTGTTGACGGAGTTGTTGTTGACGACATATCGTTATTGAACCCTAATGATGTGGAATCAACAGAGGTTTTGAAAGACGCGTCAGCAGCTATTTACGGTTCACGTTCATCAAATGGCGTTATCCTCATCACTACCAAAAAAGGTAAAAAAGGCGACGCTGTAATTAGCTATAACGGTTATATTGGTTTTCAGGGGCCAGTAAGCAAGGTTAAATTGGCCAATGCATCACAGTATGCTACTTTAAGAAATGAAGCACAAGCTAATGATGGTAAAGCTCCCATATTCACCAATCCGGGATCATTAGGCGCTGGCACCAACTGGCAAAATGAGATATTCAGCAATAACGCTTTGATCCAGAATCATAACCTGAATATTAGTGGTGCTACTGATAAGGCTACTTATTATACTTCTTTTGGCTATCTTGATCAAAAAGGTATTGTAATGCCTGATATTTCTGATTACAAGAAATTTAACTTTACAACCAATACAACCTACAAGGTTAAAAAGTGGCTTACTGTAGGAGAAAACTTTACCTACTCTTACAATCGAAATAAAAGTGTAGGTAATACCAATAGTGTATTTGGCGGTCCACTTAGTTCTGCTTTAAACCTTGATCCGCTTACGCCGGTAACAGTAAGCGATATTGGTGCCCAGCCAAATGCATCTGTTTATACAGATCAGGCTAACTATATTGTAAGAAATGCGCAAGGTTTACCATATGGTATATCCAACTATGTGTCACAGGAGATAACCAATCCTTTTGCGTATGCTCAAACCCGTGTAGGTAATTATAACTACGCTACCAATCTTTTGGGTAACGCTTTTGCTGAAATTTCACCAATTGAAGGTTTAAAGATCCGTACACAAATAGGTGCTAAACAATCATACTATGGTCAGGATGGTTTTACGCCGCTTTACTATCTTAACTCAAGTACAAGCAATTTATCAAACACTTCACAGTATCAGGAAAACGACAGAAATTTGTCATGGAACTGGGATAATACAGCAACCTACACCCGTTCATTCGGTAAGCACAATTTATCTGCTTTAATAGGTACCAGTGCGCAGAAAATAACATCGTCTGGCTTAGGAGGTACTTTCATTGGTGAACCGGTAAATTCATTTGCCGATGCCTCCACAGGATTTGCTTTACCTGCAGCCAATAGAATTGCTACTGGCATCATAGCTCAACCACATACGCTGGCTTCATATTTTGGTAGGGTGACTTATGACTATGATCAAAAATATCTGTTCACAGGTATCGTACGCCGCGATGGTTCATCAAGATTTGGTAGTAACAATGTTTATGGTACGTTCCCATCTGCCGAAGCGGGTTATGTGATCAGCCGTGAAGATTGGTTCCCAAAAAACACTTTTGTTGATTTTATTAAACTGCGTGGTTCGTACGGTATAGTAGGTAATGAGATGGCCGTTGGCGATTTTGCTTACGCAGCAACTATTGGCAGTGGCCGTAACTATGTGTTTGGTAATGATAACCTGATTGTAGGTTACAGCCCTAATGCTCCGGCCAACCCGGATCTGAAATGGGAAGAAACCCGTACTGCCGACATCGGGTTTGATGCTACCTTGTTCAATAATTTAAGCGTAACCTTTGATGTTTACAGAAAGCTAACCAAAGGTATGCTGCAAAATGTGCAGTTACCAACTTATGCCGGTTTTAATGGTCAGCCATTTGCCAACGTTGGTGATATGGAAAACAAAGGTGTGGAGTTAAGTTTGGGTTATACTGGCAAAGTGGGAGATTTTAATTACAACGTAGGGGGTAATATCTCTTACAACCACAATGAAGTAACCAGTCTGGGTAACCAAATCAACTACTTTACTGTAGGTACTGTGCAAAGCTCAACCTATGAAATTGGCCGTACAGCCGTAGGCCAGCCGGTTGGGGCATTCTATGGCTTCCAGGAGTTAGGTGTATTTCATTCACAGGCAGAAATTGATGCCTACACACACAATGGTGTTAAAATTCAACCTAATGCCAAACCCGGTGACTTTAAATGGGCAGATGTAGATGGTGATGGCAAGATAACGGCAAATGATCGTAAATTTTTGGGTAATCCGCTGCCAACCTTTACTTACGGTGTAAACTTTAACGCCAGCTACAAAAACTTTGATATTAAGATATTTGGTCAGGGTGTTTGGGGTAATAAAATTTACCAGGCCTACCGTCGTTTAGATATTGCTTCGGCAAATTATCCTATTGCCGCTTTAAATGCCTGGACGCCAGATAATGCAGGTAGTAACTACCCGCGTTTAACAGATGCAGACCCTAACAATAATTTTAAAAACCCATCAAACTTTTACCTGCAAAATGGGGCATACTTCCGTATCAAAACTTTGCAGTTAGGTTATAACCTGCCACAAAGCTGGTTAAAATCGGCAGATGTTAAAAAGGTTAGGGTATTTTTAAGCAGTAACAACCTGGTAACCATTACAGGTTACAAAGGCTATGATCCTGAAATAAGTGGTGGTATTGATATGGGTATCTATCCGCAGGCCCGCACATTTATGGCTGGTTTAGACATTACTTTATAATAACAAATAACAAGATTGATCATGAAATCAAAATATATTATATATACAGGGGCAATTTTGCTGGGTGTAGGTGCTTTAGCTTCCTGTAAAAAATCTTTCCTGGAATTAACACCGCAAGGGCAGTTCCTGCAGTCAAACTATTATGCTAATCCAGCGGAAGCGCTTACTGCTGTAGTGGCGGCTTATGATCCGTTGGTTACCGAGACAGGCGGTATTGATAATACCTATTCATCACCGTTGGGCGCGTTGAACTCAGCTTCGGATGATTGTTACGCAGGCGGTGGAAGTTCGTCAGATGTGCCCGCATGGCAGGCAATTAATAATTATACCCTATCGCCAACTGTTGGCCCTCAGAACCAGTTCTGGGCCATCAATTTTCAGGGTGTAAATCGTGCCGACGTATTGTTGGAGCAATTACCTAAAGTGCCGGGTTTAAGTGCCGATTTGTTAAAGAGATATACTGCCGAAGGCCAGTTCCTGCGTGCACACTACTACTTTGACCTGGTTAGGTTATTTAAAAATGTGCCGCTGATTTTATCTACACTAAATCTTACTAATGTTTATGATCAGCCACAGGCTACACCAGATGCGGTATATGCGCAAATAGAAAAGGATCTTATTGCAGCTATTGATGGCTTACCGGTAACTATAATCCCTGCCGAAAATGGTCGTGTATCTCAAGGTGCCGCCAAAGCCCTTTTAGGTAAGGTTTACCTATATGAGAAAAAATGGTCGGATGCTGCACGTTTGTTAAATGATGTAAATACCAACTACAGCTATAAATTATTACCTAATTACGGTGATATATTCAGCACCAAAAATAAGTTCAATAGTGAGTCGATCTTTGAATTGGTACACTCTGGCACACAAAGCTATACCTGGAGCAACTGGGATCAGTTTAAATCAAACGTGTATGTACAAATGGTTGGCCCAAGAAGCTATACTGGCCCAATCTACTACAGTGGAGGTTATGGTTTTAGCCCGGTTACTACACAATTGGCTACCGCAATGAAAGGCGATCCCCGCTATGGCTATACTATTGTAAATATCGACAGCTTAACCAAGGCTACAAAAACAAGCTATTCACCAAGCTATCAGAATACCGGTTACTTTATACAGAAATATGCGCCTATAAACGCCAATAAAGTAACAACCGGTATCACCGAGCTTAACTGGCCTAATGACTACATCGAGATCCGTTTAGCGGATACTTACCTGATGGAAGCTGAAGCTGATCTGAATGGTGGTGGTAGTACTGCACGTGCACAAACTTTGCTTGATGCGGTACGTAGTCGTGTAGGTTTACCATCTGTACCGGCTACGCTTGATAATATTTATACAGAGCGTCGTTTAGAGCTGGCTACTGAAGGTCATCGCTGGTTTGACCTTGTACGCTGGGGACAGGCACCTACTGCCTTAGCGTTCAAGGGCTTTAAAGCAGGTCTCAATGAAATTTTACCTATCCCATTGAATGAAACAACCAATGGCAGTAAAGTAAAACAAAACCCGGGCTATAATTAATATAACCGCTTATATAGAAGGGCTGCCGCGTGATGTGGCGGCCCTTTGTTTTTTTATTTGTTTTATATAATTATTGCGGTAAATTGTTGTTGGTTTTATAAGCGTACCCCGGCCAATAAAATCAGATTTAAACCACCGTATCCAATTTGTGAATTAAGGACATGCTTAAAAAAAAGACCTTCTTTTTTGTTTTAATTTCCCTTATCCCCTTAAGCTTTATTTTAACACAGTGTTACAACGCCGGAGCTCCTGAAAATGATCCGCGGGGGCAATTATTTGCCGGGTCCGAGAGTTGTGTTAAATGCCATAGCGATGTATATAACTCCTATCAGCATACTGCCCACTTCCAGACTACGCGTCCTGCCTCTGCTGATAACATCAAAGGCAGTTTTGCAAAAGGATTTAACATCCTGGATTATGGAAACGAGTTGCACGTAGCCATGGAAAAACGAGGCGATAGCCTTTACCAGGTTGGATACATGAACAATAAACAGACCGATGCCGAAAAGTTTGAGATCACAGTAGGACTGGTAAACGCCCAAACGTATTTATATTGGAAAGATAGCCAGCTATTTGAATTGCCGGTGTCATACTTTACGGCTTTACATGGCTGGGCCAATAGTCCGGGTTACGATCCAACCCGGGTAAACTTTCAGCGGCCTATATTGCGTAAATGCCTGGAGTGCCATACCTCCTATATCAGCGATCTGCCCCAGGCGCACATGCAGGTTGGGTTTGACAAAGCATCACTCATATATGGTATTGATTGTGAGCGTTGCCATGGCCCTGCGGCTAATCACGTTAATTATCATACTGCTTATCCGGATGAAAAGAAGCCAAAATACATTACCACTTATGCCTCTTTAACCAGAGGACAAAAGATGGACGCCTGCGCGGTTTGTCATTCCGGTACAAAGGGTGGTTTTTTGCGAACATCATACGGTTTTCATATGGGCGATACTTTATCTAAGTTTAAGGAAATGACCTTTTTGCCTGATGATCCTACGCATCCAAGCCCCGATGTGCATGGTAATCAGAGCTCGCTGTTGCCTGCCAGCAAGTGCTTTATCATGAGTAAAATGGATTGTAATACCTGTCATGATCCGCACGTGAACCAGGAGAAAAATATAGGCATGTTTACCCAAAAATGTCTGAGTTGTCATAGCGAAGCCAAACATAATTTTTGTAAAATGGCTCCGCAAATTGGTGCGGTAATCAATAACTATTGTATCAACTGCCATATGCCGCAGCAATCATCGCATGTGATTATGGTAGGAGGGGGCTCCCAGGGTAAAACCAGTGCGCCTTACCTTTTACGCAATCATCACATCGCGGTTTATCCGGAAGAGACTCAAAAGGTGCTGGATTTTATAAAGACAAAGAAAATATAAACGGGACGTAAAAAGACGCATGCAATGCGTCTCTACGTGTTGAGATATTTGTAAAGACGCATTGCATGCATCTTTTTTTATGGATTAACGAGCGTTCAACGCTATTAAAAAGTGGGTTAACATGGGTTTACATAATTTACGACTAAAAACAACTTAAGATATTGAAAATAAGATAGTTAAATAAATTTAGGCCCTGAAATGTGTAAACCCACTTTTGGTTAATCCAAGACCATAGCGTATCCGTGTAGATCAAAGGAAAAAGAGGCTGATCATGGTGGATGATACAGCCTCTTTTTAATAAATTAATAAGTAAGCGTTAAACCACCGCCCCAACCCATATCGCTGTCATAATGGGTAGACAGCGCAAAGTTGCGGGTAAAAATATACCTGAACCCGGCCGCATATTCCTTATCCGTATTACCCATAAAGGTGAAACGCAGACGACTGGTAAGCGGTATATCATCCCTGCTTAGCTGAAATCTTAATTTGCCATTGCCATCAATACGGGCATCGGCCACTACCAGCATGGGCAGGGTGTAGGCTAAACCGGCAACTACAGTTTTACGGTTATTTTTATTACTTATTTGGCCAAAGAGATTCTTTTCGGGCTCGCCAGTTTCTTTTTTGTAATGATAATCAAAACCGCCGTAAGCGTATAGCCATTGCATGCGGCCGAAATAACGGCCCAGCATAGTTTCGCTTTCATAACCATCGTGATCATGCAGGCCCAGGTGCCAGAGGGTCGAAAACTTCCAGCGGGTACTGGCCAGCGCGGCTGTACCATCACTGCCGTTACTTTCCAATCCTACTCTTGCCGACGCATAAAAATGCTGATCATCGGCATAGATCTTTTTGATGGCTGTGGCGGGATCCGGGATCTCGGGATTTGGCGGCGAATTTTCATAGCTGAATATGCGCCCCATACCGCTCATCATATGGTAAAGTATATGACAGTGGAAAAACCAGTCGCCGCTTTCGCTGGCCCTGAACTCAATGGTATCCCTTTCCATGGGCATAATATCCAGTGTGTTTTTTAAGGGGGAATGATCACCCTGGCCGTTCAATACCCTGAAGTAATGTCCATGCAGGTGCATAGGATGGCGCATCATGGTGTTATTATATAGGATGATGCGCACATTTTCGCCCTTCTTGATCAGAATCTTGTCCGACTCGGATACGGTTTTATTGTTGATTGTCCACACGTAACGGTTCATGTTGCCGGTCAAATCAAACCGCAGTAGTTTGGTTGGCCCTTCGGGTAAAGTAGTTACTTTTGTCGATCGTAACATGCCATAGTTCAGGGTGACAATATCTGAGGAATTGCTGCTCATATCCATCCCGTCCATATTCATGTTGCCCATATCCTTGTCATCAGCTTTTTTATCGCCCATATTCATACCACCCATTTTGTCGGCTTTCTGATTCTTTTGACTAGCGGCTTTTTTCGCTTCCCCTGTTATTTCGGGATACATTACGGTGTTCATATCCATTACCTGGTTGGTCATGGTCATGCCGTCCATCTCTTTCATATTGCCTTGCATGTCCATCATCCCGTTCATCATTTTCATGCCCTCAAAATATTTTAGGCGCGACAGATGCGTGGCTTTATGCTGTGTACCCGAGCCCAGCCAAAGCGATGTATATTTGGTTCTATCTTCGGGCGTTGCCAAAAACTCGTAGCTGCCATCTTTAGGGATGGTGACCACCACATCATAAGTTTCGGCTGTGGCGATAATCAAGCGGTCGACCTTTACCGGTTCCACATCTTCACCGTCATTGGCTACCACGGTGATTTTACCGCCTGCATAATTGAGCCAGAAATAGGTTGATGAACTACCGTTAACCACATGCAGCCTTACCTGGTCTCCGGCTTTAAATTGCGGCGCGGCATTCTCCGGTTTACCATTGCTGAAAAAGCGGTCGTAGAAAACATCACTTACATCCATGGCTGTCATCCGCTTCCATTCGTTGGTCAGTTTGGTTTTCAATTGCCCCTCTTTAATGGCTTCGGCATAGTTCTGTGTGCTGCCTTTACGTATGGCATACCAATCGGTAGCGTTATGCAGCAGGCGTTGTACCTGTTCGGGATTGTCATCTGTCCAGTCGCTCAGCAGCAAGGTGTAATCTTTAATGGGCGATGGTTGTTTTTCATTGATGATAAAAGCGCCATACATCCCGCTTTGCTGCTGCGTCATGGTATGCGAATGATACCAATAAGTACCATGCTGCACCAGCGGGAATTTATAATGATGTGTTTCACCAGCCTTTACCGGCGATGTAGTGAGATAAGACACGCCATCATACCGGTTAGGCAGTATCAGCCCATGCCAGTGGATGGATGTCTCCATCATCATGTTATTGTGTACATAGATCTCGGCAGTATCGCCCTCGGTAAAGGTTAGGGTAGGCGCCGGTATCGATCCGTTAATAGCCATGGCTGGCCGGGCTTTACCGGTATAATTTACCGTAGTATCGCCTATATATAAATGGTAAATCTCCCTGTTGCCTATTTTGGTATAGAAAGGCTCCCGCTTACCGCCTGCACCCTGATCCATTTTCATAGACATGTGATGCTGACCGAAAGCAGTAGCCACCAGAAACAGATTTACCCATATTAAAAGGTAAGTCTTCATAAAAAAGCCTGTTTGTTATTTGGCAGCTGGAGCCAGCGTTTCTGTTGTTTTACCACAGGTTAGCATTTGTTTGCCATAGTATGGGTTTTTAATGGCATTGCTTTCACTTAGCCAGGTTGCCTTTTTCATAGGGCAGTATTGCTCATAAACTGTGTTGGTATTTAGTTTAAGACCTTTAATTACGGCATACATGTTTTTAGATAAACTGGTGAAATGTTCACGCTGATGATCAATAGCATCACTCTGGCTGATGTGGCGGCTGTCAAACTCCAGTTTTTCGGCATAGGTCATCCATAATTTATGCTGATCGGCACTCAGCTTATCCATGGGCACAGCGGCAATGGCGGTTAGCAGATCTTTAGCCTTTGCCTTGGTTTGCGCGTTATTATCGGCAGTAAGTGCATTCTTAACATCCAGGTAGGCGCTCAGTACATTATTCACAGCCGTATTAGCTGTTTTATCCTGAGCCTTAACGGTTGAATAAGTGATGAATGCGGTGAAAAGTATAATGAAGGTTTTTAACGTTCTCATGATTTTTTATTATTAAAAGTAATTAATTTTTAGTTGATAATCATTACCCGGCAATTACGAATAATAGCCTGATAAAATAAGTAGCAGACATAGTTGGGCCACTTTAAAATAGGATTACTTTAACTGATCAAATCTGGAGAGAACGCTGCTGTATAGCTATTGCCTTGCCCGATAAACCTGGTGGGGCCTTACCTAAACTTAGCTTAAATGTATTTAAAACGACATACTGCGTAGCAGTCGAAATAGATTGAAATGGCTGGGAAATGATGGCCACCGAAGGAGATTGCGCATCAACGCCAACTGGTTTTATGTTTTCTTTAATCACATAATTACCATGCTTTTTGCAGCAATCACAATCGTCGTTTTTTGAACTGTGTTTATGATGGTGGTGGTGAGCCGCCTTATGATCCATGGCCTGCATGGCCATTTTGTTGCCCATTAAGCTTTCGCCTGTACAATGTACCAGGCACACAAACATCCCTGTAGTGAGTAACAGGTAAAATGCTGCAATGCTTAAAACGGCTGCTCTTTTCATCCAACAACAAAGTTAAAGCATTATAACGGATATGTTTTATAAAATTTTATACGCTATTTATAAAATTTTGGTCAATAAAAAACCCTTAGCTAAAAGCTAAGGGCTGTGATAAGGTTTAGGGGTATTAAATTAATAACCTGGATTTTGTTGCAGTTTTGAATTCAGGATAATTTCGGCAGAAGGGATTGGGAAAAGACGTTTGTTTACGTCTTTGTCTGTTTTGTAACCCCATGAATCTTCATATTTACCAAAACGGATCAGGTCGTTTCTGCGCCAGGTTTCCCAGTTCAGCTCGCGTGCCCGCTCCTGTAAAAGATTGGGCAGATCGACGCTCGTCCAGGTGGCGGCTTTACGTTTTGCCCTTAACTGGTTAACTAATGACAGGGGGCTATCGCCATTGGTTGGAGTTGCACCACGTAAAATAGCTTCGGCTTTTGTTAGCAATATATCCGCATAGCGAAATACCGGTACGTCATTGCTCTGGTTACGATCTGTAGCGGTAACATCCGGGTAATATTTGTTGTTACGGATACCTTTGGCTTTACCCAATTCGTCGCCGCCAACCTCAAAGGTGGGTACATCAACCAGGGTCAGATCTGGCGTAAAGGTTAGCTGGTAATCAACCGGTGCGGTAGGGTCAGAGCCTTTATAAGATGCATCCAGTCCAATCTTAGTAGTTTTGATGATGATTGGGTTACCCGCAAAATCATACTGTTTACCAATAAGCCAAAGGCTTGTACGGACATCATTAGGATCGTTAAACTGCGCGTAATAAGAGGGTATGGTACTGCATGGGTTACTCAAACGGTACAGCAAACCATATTTAGCCTGTAATGCGGGGTGCAGGTTATACCAGGTAAATTGTTCGCCCTGTGCTTGTGCATGATCATAAGGGATAGCGAAAATAAATTCTTTCATCTGTGGGCCATTGTCTGGATAGAACATTTTCAGATAATCGTCGGCCAAACTGAATTTACCTGAGGCTGTAATCAGGTCGCACATTTTAACCGCATCGTCATAACGGGACGTACCGGTATAAACCTGAGCATTTAGATACATTTTGGCTAGTATGGCGTATGCAGTATATTGGGTTGGGCGGCCGTAAGTGGTTTGATCAACTACCTGGCTTAGGTTAGGGATAACGGCAAGCAGTTCTTTTTCAATAAAAGCAAATACATCTTTACGGGCGGTGGTAGCGGGCTTATCGGCGGAACCAAAAGTGGTTACTACGGGGATATTGCCATATAGGTCCATCATAAAGAAAAGTGCTAAGGCCCTGGTGGTTCTTAATTCGGCAATAGATGTGGCTTTGGCCGCATTATCAGGCGATGTGGCAAAACTGGCAATAACGCGGTTACAGGTACTTACGGTACCAAAACCCCAGCTCCAGGCGTCGGCAACCTGGGGCAGGTCGGCATTCCAGCTATGATAATGCAGTTGTTGATAACGGCCGCCATCGCGCCAGCCGCCTGCCCTTGCAGGCATAATGGCCTCGTCGGTACTTAAGCTTTGCATTTGCCAGTATGATTGTGCAAAGCTCCCTCTTAATTGTACGTAGGCGGCACCCGATGCCAGTGTAAACTGAGCAGAAGTTACAGGGAAATTGCTAGGGGTTAATTCGCTTTCAACCGGCACATCAACCTTGGTGCATGATGATATGGTTAGCGCGGTTAAAAATATGGCGCAATATTTATGAATGGAAGTTTTCATGTTGATCTGTTAATGAGATGATGATTTAAAATGATGCACTTAAACCGAACAGGAAAGCCCTGGTGCGCGGATAATAATTTTTATTATCAATACCTGGTGTAAGCCCTCCTAATGATACTTCAGGATCTATACCCTTATATCCCGTTATAGTAGCCAGGTTGTTGCCCGATACATACAGGCGCAGGTTACGTATACCTGGTGTAAATTTAGGGAAGGTATAGCCCAGCGTAGCATTATCCAGCCTTAAGTAAGAGCCACTTTCAATATAACGATCTGAGTATATATAGGCATTAACATCCTTAGGCGATTCATTTGCCGAGGAAACCGGCAGGTTATAGCTTCGTACGTCACTGGTACGGTTCAGGTCGGCCAGGGTAGCGTTCAGTATTTTACCACCCAATGATCCCCTTATAAATACATTCAGGTCAAAATTACCGTAGGCAAAGCTGTTGCTAAAACCAAACAGCAGTTTAGGCTGTGCATTACCGGCATAATAATAATCTTTTGAGGTTGGAGTGGTGGTAAGCCCGCCGCTGCGGCTGTAAAACTGTGATACACCGGCAGCATTTTTGCCCGCATATTTATATAAAAGGAACTGGCCAACAGGGTAGCCTGTTTTCAAGATCTGTACTTTATACCCGGTTTCGCCCTGGCCACCAGGTTCAGCTACCGGAATAGAATCGAGCTTAAAGGAAGAGTTTGATAATGATACCAGCTTGTTATTATTATGGGCTACGTTAAGTGAGGTGTTCCATCTGAATGTGCTGGTTTGAACCGGAGTTGCGTTAATCGTTATTTCGTATCCCTTGTTTGAAATATCGCCAACGTTGGCGGTAAGCGTATTGGCAAAATATTGTGTGGTTGATACCGGATAGAAATAGATCAGGTCGCTGGTTTTTTTATCATAAACTTCCAACGTTCCGCTAACTCTGCCTTTGAGTAAAGAGAAATCCAGGCCAAGGTTATACATGGCTGTTTTTTCCCATTTCAAATCGGGATTAGGGTTTTGAGTTGGGCCAATAGCATTGGTAAATGTACCATTGTTATAAAATGCGCCCACATTGCCATATTTGATCTGCGCAATCAGTGGATCGAAACCCAGGGAGTTACCGGTGATACCGTAGCTGGCCCGCAATTTTAAATCGTTAAAGAGGGTCTGTTTTTTCATGAACGACTCCTCAATGATCCGCCAGCCAAGCGATGCAGAAGGGAAAGTTCCCCATTTATTGTTTGCACCAAAGGCAGATGAACCATCGCGCCTTAATGATAGTTGTACCAGGTACTTATTATCAAAGCTATATTTGGCCCTGCTGTAATAAGATATTAAGCGTAGTTTTTGATAGAGGTTACTTCCCCAGTCAGTTTTAAAGCCGTTTGGTGGCGAGCCCAAGCCGATATTTAAATAGCCAATATCGTCTGTAGGGAAATTACGGTTGTTGGCCTGAAATCCATCGCCATTTACATCCTGCTGTAAGCTATAACCGGCCAGTACATTAATGTTATGCTTACCGGTAATTTTATCATAGGTCAGGAATGTTTCGCCTACTTTATGCGTGTTTTCATATGATGAGCGATAGGCTTCGCCATTTACACCCTGGTCAAGCGTATACTGGCTGTTATAATAAGCCCCGCCATTAACCTGCTCATTTTGTGTAGACAGGTTTATATTATAAGTAAAGCCAAAAGGCAGCTTTAACTCAGCGGTAGCGCTTATTAAGTTTAATTTACTTTTACTTTGCTGATTGGCATCGGCCAGTAATGCTACCGGGTTATAATATTGTATCCGTTGCAGGTTTTCGGTATATACCCCGTTTTGCTTTACCGGTACGGTTGGTAAATAACGCAGCATATTGTATAAAACAATGTTCTGATTAGGTATAATATCAGAAGTGCTGGAAGAGTTATTTACAGACAAGCCTAGTTTTAAATGATCGTTAAAGGCCTTTTGTTCAATAGCCGCTTTAGTGGTTAACCGGCTTAGTTCACTTCCCTTCAGGATACCTTTATCATCAAAATAGTTCACAGAGGCGCTGTAGGTAGTTTGATTAAAACCACCGCTAAGCGCAACGTTATGATTTTGTGACGATCCGGTACGGCTTACCTCTTTTTGCCAGTCGGTATTAGCTCCTTTTTGATCAGATGGGTCAAGTGCCAGCCCATTTTTTGTTAAATAGTCATTGAGCTGACTGGCATTCATCATTTTAATGCTGTTGGCGATATTTTCAACGCCTGCGTAAGCATTATAAGAAATCACCGTTTGTCCTGTTTTTCCTTTTTTGGTTGTAATGATAATTACACCATTAGCGGCACGAGTACCATATATAGCTGTTGCTGATGCATCTTTTAACACATCAATGGTTTCAATGTCATCTGGCGATACCAATCGATAATCAGCACCAGCTACACCGTCAATTACATAAAAAGGTTCCTGTGCACCACCGGTTGTACGCAATGTTGATGGGCCTCTCAGGCTGATAGAAGGCGCCTCGTTTGGATCACCCGAACGGGTAATGTTCAGACCGGCTACCTTACCTTGCAGCAGTTGCGCCGGGTTGCTGAACGCACCTTTATTAAAATCTTTATTTTGAACAGATACAATAGAGCTGGTTAGCAGTTGACGAGATTGTTTACCGTAACCAACCACTACCACCTCTTTTAGCGCCGCCTGGTCTGCTTTTAAAGATACGTTGAGTATACCACCAGAAACCGGAAGTTCCTGTGATACATAGCCGATGAATGAAAATACCAGGATATTGTTTTCGGCAGCCTCGATATGGTAACTACCCGCAATGTCAGTTACGGTTCCATCGGTGCTGCCTTTTATCTTTACCGATACGCCGGGTAGGGTTTCGCCTGTTTGCGCATCAATAACTTTACCGGTAACCCGCATGAGCCTGGCGGTGGTTTGTACGTATATGGTTTGATCAACCCTTTTGAATGATAAACCAGATTGTTTGGCTATTTTTTTTAATACCTCATCAATAGGCTGATTATTTTCAGAAAGACTGATCTTTTTGCTGAGCTGTGCCTCGGTTGCGTTATGTATAAAGCGTAAACCGGTTTGTTTTTCTATTAATGAAAATACCTCCTTGATGGTTTTTTCGGAGACCTGTATAGTGCAATTGATAGAATCTGAAGTGCGGTTTACATTGGCTGCACTGGCTGGTATAACCGTGCACATCAAATAAATAGCACTAAGAAGCGAGAATATATATTTTTTCATATTTTTGAGATTGTTTTACTAAAATGAATTGGGTCCTTTGGCGAGAACCTGATTACGGAGCAGGTAGTATGATCTGATCATGCTGCCTGTTGTTGTTTTATGCTTTTGTTACTTCATTAAATTTTACCTTTCTTTGGTTTAGTTACATTTACCGGAAATGATCATCTTATTGCCCTGCATTTGCCATGATACATCCGCCACTATCTTAATTTGTTCCATCACTTTAGTGAGCGGAATATTATCAAAAGTGCCTTTCAGTTTGCAGCGTAGCAGTGTACTATCTTTTAACTGAACGGGTATGCCATACCATCTGCTTAATTTTTTGGCGGCATCAGACCAGCTATCATAGTTAAATACCAATTTGTTTTCTTTCCAGCCGGTAATATCTTCGGTCATAAAATCAGATACATGGGCCTGATGATCTGTTTTAGAATAGGTCATTTGTTTACCCGGATCAAGGATAATGCGTTTGGATAGATCATTATTCATATCCACCTGAACTTTACCCTGTACCAATGATACCGTGATATTGCTGTCGTTTTGGTAAGCCGAAACGTTGAAATGCGTGCCGAGTACTTGAGTAGCTATCTTGCCTGTATGTACAATAAAGGGCTTTTGTGGGTCTCTTTTTACGTCAAAAAAGGCTTCACCATCCAGGTAAACCTCACGTTTATCATCGCCAAAGCTGTTCGCGATACGCAAGCTGCTGGATACGTTAAGTGTAACCGCGGTGCCATCTGGCAAATTGATCTTTTTCTTTTCACCAGGAGCCGTATGTTTTTCGGCCATAGCCAGGTTATCCGCTGGTTTGTTACTGAGTTTAGCTTTATATAACCAAAAAGCACCTGCCAAAACCAACACAGATGCAGCTACAGCAAGGATGGGCCGTAACTTTAGAATGATAGTATTGGGATGGCTTGTTTTTGCCGATCCGTTTTTGGAAACCAGTCCTGTGGCTTCCTGATCATCTATTTTTCTATTTAAACGGGCTAATGCTTCATTGGCCTTACTACTATTATTGGGCACGGCCTTTTTGGCCGACCAGATCTCGGCGATATCCTCAAAAGCATCGGAAAATTCCTTATCTGTTTGAACTTTTTGTAATAAATACTGGGTTTCCTCCTCGGTTATTTTTCCTTCCAGGTAACCTATAATCAGCAGGTAGTGATGTTCATCCATGTATGCCATTTTGAGGTAAGTATTCAAAAGGGCATAATTCGATTACATGATTTTGCGATTTAATGTAATGTTAATATTGGAGTGGATTACTTAACAAAGAGCAGGCGTTTCCGGAAATAATTTATAGACCGGTAAATATGTGTTTTTACCGTGTTGGGCGAGATGCCTAGGATCTCGGCAATCTCCTGGTAGTCAAGCTGGTGTTGCCAGTTCATTAGAAAAATAAGCTTGCCCTGTTCGGGTAATTCATCAACAAAGCGTTCGATCATCAGGCGGCGGTCTTTTCTGAAAAGCATTTCATCGGGCCTGAGATGATCACTGATGGCTTTATCCGATGCATACTCCTCGGGCAGCAGCTGCATCTTTTGATTTTTCCCTTTTAGCGTATAAATCCTGTTTTTTACAGCGCCGTACAGGTATGATTTTATAGAGGTATGGATGTGAAGTCTTTCCCGTTTTACCCACAGATCCAGGAAAACGTCGGCAATGATGTCTTCTCCATCATCGCTATTTATACCTAGAAACCTGCAAAAGTCTGATAATAATGGATAGTATTTTAGAAATAAGGAGTTGAAGGCTTCCCTGTCATCTGCTTTTACCTGCGACAGTAATTCTATATCATCCATTATAATTATTCAATAGGGGCAATTATATCACTAAGGTATTACTATGCTTAATTTTATAAGTTAAGTTATTGTTAAGCTTTAAAAGCCCAATGGAGCATATATAAAGGCTTTCAGGATGTTATGGTGTGCTATATTTTGCTGTTACATAACTTACAGAAGAGTTGATCATCTCCCTAAGTACTTCTTCCTGAATGTCCTGCAATTTTTTGATATAGATACAGCCTTTCCCGGTTTTATGCTTGCCGAATTTGGCAAGCAGTTTTTCTTTCTCCACAGCATCCAGCATCAGGTACAGGGAAATTTCGGCTTTGTGTGGCGAAAACGCTACCATAGGGCCATCTCCTTCACGGCCACTTTCATATTTGTAATGATAGCTGCCAAAACCCACAATAGCAGGTCCCCACATTTTGGCTTTCAGGCCGGTTTGTTCTTCCATGATTTGCACCAGCCGGAAACTATCTGCTCGTTTGGTTTCATCGGGTACCAGGTTCAGAAATTCGGTTACACTGGCGGTGCTTTCTTTGGTTTTATTTTCGGCCATGGTATGATAGGTTGAAATTGACAGGTTCCTGAAGTTTGAACGACCTAATTAAAGATACTTATAAAATTCAAACAGCAATAATTGAGGAAGGACTTTTTAAACCTCAATTTTAACACTTTTCTCCTCAAAAACGAGGCAAAAATGGATCAAAAACAGCTCAAAACTTATTCATAACTATCGATTTTAACACTTTTTAACAAATTTTCGACACGGTTTTTAATATTTAAAAAGATTGACTTGTCTGAAATTTAGGTAGATATATTTCAAAGAGTTAATTTTTGGAGCTTTTTATCTCTTTAACCAAACAGCCCTGCTTACAATATTCAAGTAAGCAGGGCTGGCCTTTGGATGTATTTAAAGATACAAAAAATGTTTGGGATTGGCAATGGATGGACGGAAGTGCTTTAATAAAAATGCGTCATTGCGAGGCACGAAGCGAATAGTTTTTTGTCATTCTGAGCGGAGCGAAGAATCTAATCGCCGATAGATCCTTCGTTCCGCTCAGGATGACAAATTAAGTATAAGAATTTTACCTTAATGACGAATAATTATAAAACTGCAGCCTGCCGGTGCCGTTTACTTTGATGGTTTTAACCTCGTCGGCGCCATGGCTGTTTTTTAAAGTTAAGCTGATTTGGTTTTCGCCTTTTTGAAGCGGTATGCGCGCGTATGAAATGTACGAGGGCAGGCTTTGCCAGTTACGGGTGTCGGCCTTTTCTGATAGCAGGCTGTATAGCTGTATACCATAGCCAATGCCTTGTAATAAGGAATTGTTATTGCCATTGTTATCTTTAGCGGCTGCACGTACAGAATATTCGGCAATCTTTTTTACAGCTAGCCTGGAGAGTGTTTTACCAATCTCTTTTAAGGTACGTTCCTGTAAGGTTTTAAAGGCCAGCTGATTGATATCCTCGGCTTTTTCAAGCGGTATTTGCTGCTGATTATTGGTGATCACCGCGCCAGAATAATAAGGGGTTTGCGCCACGTATTTTGGCCAGGCTACCCGCAGGCTTTCTACCGATTTGGTATTTACTTTATATCTGTCGCCGCTGTAATTGAAAGGAACTACTATGCCTCCGGCAGCATCGGTAAAAAAAAGATCGCCGTTATCGTTCCTGATCAGGCTGAAAAATAAGTCGACCTGAGTTTTAACCGGGGCCAGGCCATTCTCCCAAAAAAGGATCAGTTCGCCGCCATCGCTGGGTTTGGGCATATCATATTTAAAGCCGAATGCTTGTTCAAATTCATCGGCCTCGGTTGTAAAGCCGTTTAGTTTGGCCGTGCGGATCACGTCCTGCTGCAGGCCCAGTGGCATCGGGGTGCCATAGTAGGTTTTGTCGGAGCTTTTCAGGTAGATCTCGGCCGCGTTGCGATACGATATAAAAGCGTTGTTCACATCGTTGTTGCTTTCATACAACATACCCTGCAGCATCAGTGAAAATGCATCGTTTGAGTAGCGGTTATCCTTATTATTGAATTTATCGCCCTGTTGTTGCGCCTGCAGGGTAATGCGGCGGGCCTCTACTACAGCCTCATCAATGTTATGCAGATACATGTAATTGAGCGCCTTGTAGTAATGGATCATGAATTTTTCAAAATCCTCGCCCTTATACCGTTGCTCCATGGGGTTTACCAAGGCGCCAACGGCTTCGTCTGTTGCACTGGTAAGGCCTTGCTCCAGCATCTGATCGGCCTCGTTAAAATAACGGTTGCTTGCTTCGTATTCGCCATTCAGCTGACTAATCCTGCCTTTTTCCATCAGGAAAAGGAGTTTGTTGCGGGGTTTTTGGATCAGGCTGTTTTTGTCGAGCTCAGTCTCCGCCGCTTTGTAATTCCCGGCCGAAACATTTTTATAATACGGAAGAATACGGTCATTATAAGATGCGCAGCCCGACAAAAAAAGCATCAATCCTATAACAGACGATGCCTGGAGAATATACTTGCGGAGGTTTATCATTGTTTATAGGGTATCAAGTAGGTATAGTTAGTATCACGTAGCTAGTATCAAGTATCAAGTATTTTTTACATGATATTTGGTACTAGCAAAAAGATGAGGAATCTTGATACTTGATACTAGCTACTTGATACCGATTTAGTTTTTTACGTATTTGGCTATTTTCTTTTCGCCTATCCAAACTACTTCATTGGTTTGGATGTTGGTCAGTTCCAGGTTAACCTGGTAGTAAACTACTTTTTGGCGTTTGTGCGCGTCAACAATAGAGTTGATAGAACCTTGCAATATATAATCGGCACCGTTTTCCAAACCAAATTTTTTCATGCTCGAAACGGTAGCATTGGTTTGCTGATCTTCTTTTTCGGCACGTAACTCATCACGCTTTTTGCCGCCTTGTACCAAACGTACCTTTTGGGTTTGTATAAATGCGGTTTCCACATCTTTTACAAATGTTTCGGCATCAATATGTTCGTGGCTTTTGTTTTGAACAAAGCCTACAATAACTACCGGTCTTTTGCCCTGGTGTTCTTCCAGGTGGGTATTTATCCAGGCGGCATTTAGTATTTTATCGGTTAAGTCGGCTGCTACTAATCTGGAGTCGCTGTTGTTCCAGTTACCGCTGATATCAATGGTTTCGTCTGTACTAACACGTGTTACTTGTCTGGAGCAAGAAGCTACCAACATTCCTGAAACTGCAAGGGCAGCAATTGCTATAATTTTGTTGAATTTCATGTGTATTGTTCGGGGTTTTATATAATAAGAGTGTATTTTGAGTAAATTGTTACCAGCCAAATCCTATACCAACGCTGGTACGTCCGCCCCAGCGGCCGCCGTAGCCACCGCCCCAACGGTTACCCCAGCCACCGCCCCAGCCGCTATTCCAACCCCAATTGCTGTAAGGATAAGAGTAACCACCATAAACGCTCCATGACGGGCTATAATCATAACCGTTCATCCGTTCTTCATGGCGCCATTCGCGATTTTGACGGCGGCGTTCCATTCTGGCTTCGTACCAATCGTAAGCTTTATAGGTGTTTTGAACAGTAGTACCGTGCAGGCTGTTCAGGCTGTCGGCCCCACGCATATATTTATACTGACTTTCCAGATATCTTGGATTTTGATCAGGTTCTAAGGCGGTTGTTTGTTGGGCGCGTACTACGCTGCTGTAAAAACTACCTATCAGTAAGCTGGCAATGATAATTAATTTCCTTTGCATGACTTTAAATTTGATGTAGCAAAAATAAGTAAAAACAAATATTATGTACCTACACAAAGTTGACGTACAGTCATTTATTTAACGTTTTTTAACTATTACGATCATATATGAATAAATAAAAAAGCTGGTCTGCCATTTTGGTAAGATAAGCTATTTTTCATCAGACTTGAATTTTGGGAAATGGATTAATGGGGTTTGTAAATAAAATTTAGTTTGAAACGCCTGGTTATCGACTCACCCCGACGTCGCTGCGCTTGTCACCCCTCTCTCCGTTTTGCGCATAGAGGGGATTTTACTTTTTCTTTACCCTCTTTTCGCCGCAGGCGAAGAGAGGGTGGTCTAGCGAAGCGTAGACCAGGTGAGTCAATTACGCCCCATGCTATTTCACCGTGCTTCCATCTTGTTTGTCACTATACTAAAGGATACTACTATCCTTTAGTATACTAGTATCTTTTTAATAGCAATGGTAAATACCTTTGACTAAACAAAAAATAAAAACAAATGAAAAAGATACTGAATATTATTTCGAGTGTTCAAGGGAACGAATCCTTCAGCAACAAACTATCCGGAGCCATATTAGAAAAACTGGCCGCAGCTTATCCTGGCAGCACCGTGCATACACGTGATTTAACCAAAAAGCCATTTCCGCATTTAGAAGAATCACATTTCACCGCGTTTTATACACCTGATGAAGCACGTACAGAAGAACATCGCGAAGCCGTTAAACACTCTGATGCCGCTATAAACGAAATTAAGGATGCCGACATTATTGTAATTGGTGTCCCTTTGTATAATCTTGGTATCCCTTCTACGCTAAAATCATGGATAGATCATATTGTTAGGCGTGGTGTTACTTTTAGTTATACAGAGGCGGGAGTATTGGAAGGACTTGTAAAAAACAAAAAAGTTTACCTGGCTATCGCTTCTGGTGGGGTGTACTCCGAAGGACCTATGAAAAGCTATGATTTTACCGAATCGTATCTGAGAACTATTTTTGGTCTTATTGGCATAACTGATATTACAACTTTTAGGGTAGAGGGACATTTTAAAGCCGAAACCAAAGAAACCGCGCTGCCCAAGGCTTTGGGTGCTGTTGAGGAGTATGCTTATTAATAGGCATTTGCTAACACTTACGAAGTTTTTAAAACTTCGTAAGTGTTTAAGCCCGAAAGAAATGGTACGGTGATAACACCTACCATAGGCTAATGGATGAAACGCGATGTCGACTCACCCCGACATCGCTACGCTCTTCACCCCTCTCTTCGCCTACGGCGGAAAGAGGGGTTTTTAATTTTTTTTGACCCTCTATGCGGCGAAGCCGGAGAGAGGGTGGTCCAGCGAAGCGTAGACCGGGTGAGTCGGCTATGCGTTATTCCTTTTTGTTCCCTTCGGTTTAAGTCTGATATATTTCGCGCCGTTGTTGGTGTTGTCACCAACATTGGCGAAGAGAAACCCCTTCCTCCCCTTCCCGAGGGAAGGAATCACACAAGGCCCGGCTTTTAAAAGTTTTAACGGTGTGCAGACTTACGAAGTTTTCAAAACTTCGTAAGTGTTTTGGTTCGTTTTGAGATCGATACCGAGGCTTTATTTATCGATCCCGTCTACTTTTGCCGATGCGTTTCCCCAGGTATCATGATAATACACGGAGTTGGATACCTGTACGTTTTGCGCTTTTTTTGTGCCGATTACTATAGGATTATCCAGTGCCTTTACCGCTTTGATATGGCTGATCCGGGCATCAATTACATCATCAAAAAACAGCGCATAGCGGCTGTCGCGTTTCTCGTAATTAAACGTGCAGTTGTTGACTGAGATATCTTTCACGTGCCTGGCCCAGAGCCCATATGACGGTTGTATTTTAAGATCGGCGGCATTGTACTGCCCTACGCCAAGCTCGGCCGGAACGGCGGTGGTATCGGTTATCGGGTTGCCACCTTTTACCAGGAAGTTGATATCGTCAAAAACAACATTTTTTATATAGCCGGTATGTAAGCCGTTGGGGAGTTTAAAATCCAATCCGCCGGTAACATCGGCATTATCGGGCAGCTTGTAGCCCGCAATAATGGGCGAGGCTTTGCGCTGGGTGCCATCATAAGGTTTCCAGCGTTTACCGCTGTAGGAGCTGCCGCTGTAAACCTCGTATACATCCAGTGCTTTTAGGTTAATGTTTTCTACCTGGCCTATGTTTACGTTTTTAACCAGCAGTTCATCATGCTTTTTGCCATTTTCGGTAAATACATATCTGCCTGCCTCGGCACCAATAATACGGCCGCGGTTGGAGATGGATATAAAAAACGGTGTCATGGCCCGGTACATTTTGGAGCGCTCACGAATAGGACCTGTACGACCGCTGTTGAGGTAAATATCTTTTACATGGCCGCCATCGTTGGTAGATATAGAAAAACCTGCCTTGTTCGCGCCCAGTACATAAATATTATCTACGTAAACCTGGGTAATATCGTCGGCGGTTTCGGAGCCTAACTGGATAAGGTTGCAATTGGTATCGCCAATAATATTACGCACCAGGTAATTACTGGCAGGCCGGGTAAAGCCCAGCGAACAATCGGAGCCCGGTTTTACCACATCATCAGAACTTACCCTGGAAAATATATTAGTGACCTTTACATTATTGCACTCCATAAAATCATACACATCGCGCACGTTGGTTTGATTGTTTTTGCAGATGTAGGTATCATGTATGTTGATGCCATCGGTACCGGTAGCCAGCAAGGCGAAATGCCCGGAGCGATCAAGTTTGAGCATATTGTCACTATCGAAATTTTTAGCACCGTTAGCGCCAATGTAATAGGGTTCATCCTTGGTTTCATCATACCACAGATCTTCGGGGTGATAGATACCGCCGATCTCGACATGGGTACACAGCTTGAGTGAAAACATTTTATCGCAGCGATTATCGGGTAGGTTTTTCATCACGCCGTCGCCGTTAACCAGGTTGCCGTTACCGTTGATCTGGCCATTGCCTATAATTTTCACATTGTCCAGTCGTTCGCCAAAGAACATGGCGTTTTTAAAATAATGATGACCCACGTCCTGTTTGGTCATATAGTTTTCGGGGTCGGTATAGGGGCCGGCATCGGTAGGCGAAAGTCCCGAGCGGTATTTACGATCGCTGAACCAGGTTGATTCCGGGGCGTCGCCGCCCTTGAGCGCTTTGATGATGGCATCTTTTTCGAGGTACAGGAAAACATTGCTCAGAAGGTGAACGGTACGCACCATATAAGTGCCCGGGGTGAATAACAAGGTTCCGCCGCCTAATTGATTGAGGTAAGCTATAGCCTTATTGATATTTTCGGTATCATCGGTACCGCTGCCGGTAACACCAAAGGATTTGATATCCATTTTGCCCGAGTAAAACGAAACAGGGTTGGAATAGCCTTTTTGCGTGCCATCTTTAATGCTGAGCCTAAAGGTGTACAGTTTATTGGGAGCCAGACCCGAAACCGAGGCGGTGGCCTTTTGGAGGTCGATTTTGGCTGATGCTGCCGACCAGGTTTTGCCCTTATCCACAGATTGCATTAATTGCAGGCCGGATGCGTTACCGCCTTGTCCCCACTTGAAATGGGCTGTTGTGTATAAGGTGGGTGTTTCCCGGTAGCTCATGGCGGTATCGGGGATCCGCATAAAATCCGAGATGGTGCGGGTGGCGGTTAGTGCAGCTGTTTCGGGGCCTGTGCCGGGGCTGGTCAATACCTCGGGTTTGGAGGTACTGTATGATGCCTTGAATTGGTACCTGCCCGTTTTTTTAAGATTTACCCCGCTGATCCTGATCTTCAGATCGGCACCGTTTGCGGGCCGCAGATCGAGGTGGCTGAAGGTGATAACAGATCCTGCACCAGACGAAGTGGAAATAGCTGCTTCGCCAACCTTGGAGTAGGAATATCTGGTACCTACCCTTCCGATGGATTGTGTGGCGAGGCCACTTAATTTTACCTCGCCCCGGCCAATCACATTTACCGTGGTATTATCCATGGTAACAGGAATGCCTGCGGGGACGTAAATTTTAACGGTAGCATCCGAACTGCGTTGCCCCGCTGTAAAATACAGTATCAGGTCATGGTTGGTGTTGGCAGTTATGGTGGTATTATCTAAAGTGAGTTGCCCGCTAAGCGCCATGGGTTTAACAGCGATGTGGTAGGTTTTGGTCGATATCCCTTTCGAAGAGCTTACCACCAGTTTATCTCCGGTGTTGATATCTCCGGTAGTTTTTGGGGTGCCATCTTTATCGGTAATGGTATATTGTTGAATAGAACCATCGACAGAAACCAGCTGCCTGAGCAGATCACCTATACTCGCCTTGGTGGAAACCAGGCCCTGGTCTTCGGGTGTATCTACCGTAAACAGGTTGGTAGAGCCGCTAATGAGTATCAGGGAATCGTTAGTTATGCGGGCAATGTTTTTGGCGTTTTTACCAAAAGTAATGCGGGTGCCCATGGCTTTCGTTTGACCATAGGTTGTTATAGCCCGAATAGCGAAACACAAAAAGAGTGCAAGTTTTATTACAGATTGCCTGGTCATATCATGATATTCAAGGGAGAACGGGAGACCAACCGGTGAAGATCAGCCTGTACAAATAAATAGGAAATTACAACATAGTGCCTATAAGTTTCTGACTAACTATTCATCTATTTTGACATTTACCCACTCCTGGTTTCCGATTAAACTCGTCATAAACAAATAGGATATATATCGAAACTATAGGTTAGTTCATCGAAAAAATTAAGCGGTGGATTTTCTTTAAACTAAATTAGGAAGAAATGAGACTTTACAATAAAGTTTAAAATATCATAACAAAGCTACTTATGAACAAACGGCTAATCAGGTTGCTCACATTATTTATTGCATTGCTTGAATTTACTTCGATAACTCTGAAAGCCCAGGGTAATTTAACATTAACCGGTTCCGTTGTTGATAACTCCAATAATACCCCGGTTGAACTGGCCACCGTAAAACTGATTAGTACCGAAGATCCTAATAATATCAAATCACTCCAAACAGATTCGGCCGGTAAGTTTACCATCAAAGGGCTTAATAAAGGGAAGTATAGCATTAATGTATCCTACCTGGGCTATAAAATGTTGGATAAGGCCGGTATTGAGCTTACCGGTTCCACAACCGTATATAATATAGGTGTATTAAGACTTTTACCCAATTTAAATCAATTGGGCGAAGTACAGGTAAAGGCCGAAAAACAGTTGGTTTCTAATAAACCCGGCAAAATGGAGATTAATGCGCAAAGCAAGATCTTCGCATCGTCAAATACAGCTTTTGATGTTTTGCAAAAAGCGCCGGGTGTGGCTTTGCTCAACGGATCGTTCAAAATAAACGGTAATGTGGAGCCCGATATTTTGTTGAATGGCCGAAGAACACCTTTAAGCATGGAGGAGTTAAAATCGATCCCGTATGATAATATTGAAAAAATTGAGATCATCAGTAATCCCAATTCCTCATATGAGGGGGATAGAAAAGCCATCATCAATATCTTACTCAAAAACAAAGTAAAGGAAACCGGCTACAATACATCGCTGTATACAGAATATGCCCGCAACAAATACAACCAGTTTAACTTTGGCGGCGACTTTAGCTTTAAGCAGAAAAAATATACCATTACCGCGTCGGCAGGCAGGATATGGACCCCGGCTTTTACCGACATTACCGGTAACCGTTATTATGAGCAGGATGGGCAGAACTATCTGCTCAACACCAAATCGTTCATTAAAAATAAACCTACTTTGTTATATTATAATGCAGGTTTGGAGTACTATATAGATACTGCTAATACCTTTGGCGTGTATTACAGGGGTACTAATACTAAAATTACCCAGGAGCCCAACAGCGCTTCAAAAACATTTTTAGGTAACACCGCAGATGATAGTCAACTGGTTAGTCTGATTAACACTACAGGTTTAACCAAAACCGATGCTACAAACTCCACCTATACGGTTAATTATGAGCACATTTTTAACAAAGGCACCAAGTTTAGTTTAGAGTCAAACCTGGGGCGTTATGATCTTACCCAAAATCAAAATACCATCAGTTCAAATGTAAATACACCCACCAATACCTCGGGAATTATTAACGATGCCAAATCAACCATCGATCTGTTTAATATTAATGCCGATTTCTCGACAGCGCTGTCAAAAGCCGTAACCTTGCAAATAGGTGGTAAGTTTAATAATAGTACCACCAAAGATGGCCTGGTAAGCGACTCTGTAAAAAACAATGCGGTTATTAATGCCGCAGGCCAAACCAATAACTTTAAATACGACGAAAAAATTTACGCCTATTATTTTAATTTAGATTACGACTTTGGTTTTGCCACGCTGGAAGTTGGCACCAGGGTGGAGGATACGCGCTCAGTAGGTACCGCAGTTATAGCATCGCAAAGCTTTACAAAAAACTATACCAATGTTTTACCGGGTGCCCAGTTGTATAAAAAATGGGGTTCGGGCCAAACACTTACCCTTTCATATGCCAAAAAAATAAGCAGGCCCAGCTATCGCGATCTGAATCCGTTTGTATTTATTATCGATCCCTACACCTATGTAAGCGGTAATCCTTTTTTAAATCCAAGTACGTACAATAACTTTAAGGTAGAGTATTCCATCCATTCCGTTAATATGTCATTGAGTTACCGGACCCAGAAAAATATTATCACCCAGTTACCGGTGTTAAATTCCGAAACCAACATTTTAACCTACTCGCCGCTTAACCTGGATAAAAAAAGAAACATTTCATTCGATCTGAATTTTCCATTAAAGGTGGCCAGCTGGTGGACCCTCGAAAACTCCAGTACCGTATTGCATGATCATTATGAATCGCAACTGGCCGGAAGTTCATTTACACGGAATAAAATAAACTTTACCAATAATTTTGTGAGCACGTTTACCATTAGTACAGGTTTTTATTTTAACACGGCTTTCTTTTATACCTCACCATCGGTATTTAACTTTTACCAGGTTAATGCCCTCAGCTCGCTTGATTTTGGGTTGAAAAAAGAACTCCTGAAAAAGAAATTGACTATAGATGTTAACTATTACGATGTTTATCGCGGCCGTAAAGATGTTTTAACGGTGAACTATTTAAATCTGCATAATTCTTTATCTCAGTTTACCAACACCCGATACTTTAATTTCAGGATTACCTATTCGTTCGGTAACCAATCTATCAATGGCAACCTGAAAAATGAACCGAAAGCTACCGAAGAAGGCGACCGGGTTAAGAATGGTTTGAATCAATAGGTTTACTTAAAGACCAGGGATCATCAGAAAATGTAGTCGCATTTTCGTTTGAATTTTTGCTCACTACTTTTGGCAGATGTACCTTATTCGTCGCCAATGGAGCGAATAACCCGGGCCGGATTTCCGCCGACAAGGGTATTTGGGGGAACGTTCCTGGTAACTACAGCGCCTGCAGCCACAACCGAGTTTTCTCCTATTGTTACTCCGCCTATAATTATTGCGCCGGCCGCAATCCAGACGTTTCGCTCAATAACGATGGGCTTGCCAATGGTGACCTTGCGGCGTTGCGATGGTTCAAGTGAATGCCCTGTGGTGATGATGCTTACGTTAGGCCCAATCATCACATCGTCTCCTATGCAAAGGCCGCCAAGGTCATATAGCGTGCAGTTTTGATTAATGAAGACATTATGCCCCACACAGATTTCGTCGCCACCGGCAGTATAAAATGGAGGGATCAGTAAAAAACTATCGTCAACCTTTTTACCAATCAGTTCGCTGAATAGGGCCCGGATCTCGTCCGCATCGTTAAACGTTAGTTGATTAAGCTTGGCAGTGATCGCCATTGCCCGTTTTACGTTTGCTGACATCGCTGCTGATTCCGGCGTCCTGTTGTAAATCATCCTGGTACTGTCCTTATCCGGCATAAATTATGAGTTTAACATGCCAAAGATAAGGCCTTGAATAAAATTTTATAAACAGAAATGCCCCTGGTGTAAAGTACCAGGGGCGTCTTTTATAAAGTAGGTTTGATTGGGGCGTAGTAAAATTTCTTCGCTTAAGCTATAAAAATGTAAGACAACTTAGTTAAACAGCAACTGTTTCACAGCATCTTTATAGTTTACACCGATAGGTAAAGAATTATTTAAGCTGGTTTCAATGGTATTGCCTTTAACACAAATGATAAACGATTTATTAATGATAAAAGATCGGTTTACCCGTATAAAGCTGCTGTTGCCCAGGAGCTCTTCGGTTTTGGTCATGGTTAAGTTAACCACGTAATTGATTTTAGCCAGGTGTATTTTTACATAATCCCTTAACCCTTCAACGTATACAATTTCTGAAGTATTCAGGTTCATCATTTTCTTGTCAACCTTAACCCATATAAACCGCTCCTCTTTTGATAAAGGCTTTGTAGCTGTTCTGGTGTTGAGGTCTGCCAGCAAGTTATTACGTTTAGGCGCTAATTCTTTGACGCTTAATTCGCTGTTTAAATTATAATGCCTTTGCTTAACCTTACATATAGCTTTAATAAAGCGCTGGTAATCAAATGGCTTTAACAAAAAGTCGGTTACATCAAGTTCAAAACCGTTAAAGGCATATTGCTGGTGGGCAGACGTCAGGATGATCTGGGGCTTCTGTGATGTTAACCCGCTGATCAGTTCCAGCCCAGACATCATCGGGAGGTTTACATCCACTATAATAATATCCGGTTTTTTGATATAGATCAGATCCAATGCCTCAATAGCTGTTCGGCAAACCGTTAACAGGTGGAGGAACGGGATACGGGAAATATACTGTTTTAATGTAGACGCATCTGTCTCGTCATTTTCAACAATAATAACAGATAGTTGACAAGAATTATTCATAATCCAAGTATTATGATATCAAATAATTAATAATTTGCTAAAATTAAGGGCATATATTTATTGAAATAAAACTTTTAGCTCTATCTTATTTTTTCTTAGTTGCCATAAATTCTTATAATTTAAGCAGATATTAATCTGTAAATTATAATTTCAATTTATGATTGATATATTTGTTTTAGCCGCATTAAATAAACAAGTTAGCTGTAAGTTTTTTTTAAATAATTACTGCTAGCTTTTAGTGATAAAAAATATATATTTATATCAAAGCATTAAAAGCGGCCATTATTTAAATACCCCTTTAATTAACTTAATAATATATAGTATAAGCCCAAACAATGAATGGCCGATATCAGACAGGTAGCTTTAAGAACTGTCAATCTGTTCCGATTTTCATTAATTGCTGTATTATTAGTTAGTATGAATTAACCATATATCGTTCTTTTCCTTTTATTCTAAGCGGTTTAATTTAATCATTAATCGGCAGTAGCTTATATTCTTAAGCCATTGGGTACCTTGTGGAAACCAATAGTTTGAAAAGAAGTTATCGTGGCTGTTGACGACGTTGTTGTTGTTTCGGTTTGTGTTACGTTTAGATGTAGGGCCTTGGAATCTGATTGAAATTTGAAAACTGTTTCAATTTCAAAAATTGCTTTTAAGGAGTGAGACTTTTTCATAGGTTCTTTTTTTATTTAAGTTAGAGTAAAGTGTAAATAATATGAAATTTATTGTGCAAACAGATTTAAATGGATGGTAAACAACTTTAAACGCATGGTGAATAATACCCATGGTATTCACGTTTTTTGGCACTTGATTTTTTGGGGCTCATTTATTGTATACGAACTTTCGGTATTATTAATATTGTCTTCGGGCTCAATCCCGTTGATTGATCAAATAGTTCACTACCCCCTTAACATTGCATTGTTTTATTATAATGCGATGGTTTTGCTCAAAAATTTTTCTGAAAAGAAACATAATTGGTTCGTCTCATTTTTGATTTTACTTCCATTAGAGATACTTATTTATTTAGCGCTTAATTACGGCTTAAATTACATGTTGGAAAATTGGTTCCACATCAAAGTTTTAAGATCAATCCACCTGCCTTATCTCTTTTTTGTAGCCAGTATATGGCGCGCCATTTATTTTATTGGCCTGAGCACTTGTTACTGGTTTGCCTTATACAGTGTATACAATAAAAGGAAAATACTTCAGCTTGAAAATGAACGGATGAAATCTGAAAGCAGGAAGATATTGCTTGAAAAAGACCTGCTGGCTACGCATAACAGTTTACTCAGGGCGCAAATTAACCCGCACCTGCTATTTAACACCTTAAATTATATTTATAATACGGTGTATAAAAGCTCGGAAGAAGCGGCAGAGGTTATTATGCTTTTATCAGAGATAACCCATTATTCATTTAAATCAACAGGCAGTAATGAAACGGTTAGTTTAAAAGATGAAATAGTGGCGATAGAAAACCTGATTAAACTTAACCAAATACGGTTTAATAATAAGCTTTGTATCGAGCTAATATTAAAGGGCGATTTTGAGGGGATAAAAATAATTCCGCTGGTGCTGCTCACTTTTGTTGAAAATATATTTAAATACGCTAACTTATCAGATCGTGATTTTCCGGTACAAATTTATGTTGGATTAGATAACGGAAGCCTTAGCTTTTATACCATCAATAAAATAGGGAAAACTCATTCCATGCCTCATAATAATAGCAAATTAGGATTGGTGAACGTAAAAAACAGGTTAGAAAATCAGTACAAACGCCAATATGATTTAACTATCAATAACAGGGATGGTATATTCTCAATAGACCTAAACATAAACTTACATGAACACAATAAAGTGCTTTATAATTGATGATGAATCACATGCTGTTGATTTACTTAAAGATTATATAGCTAATACACCTGACCTAACTTTATTAGGAACATCCAATAGCCCCATGGAAGGTTTGGCTGCTGTACGGAATAACAAACCCGATATTCTTTTTCTGGATATAGATATGCCTATGCTTAATGGCCTGGAATTATCAACCCTGCTCGACCCTCAGATTAAAATAATATTTGTTACCGGTTACGCCAACCATGCTGTGGAAGCTTTTGAAAAAAACGCACTCGATTTTTTGCTTAAACCAATCTCATACCCCCGGTTTTTAACCTGTATTAAAAAAGTGATGGGGAGCATGGTCGAGAAAGATAGCGTAAAAACAGGCGAACAGGAACAAGGCTTTTTCTATATAAAAAGCGACTTTGGTAAAATAGTAAAGATTGATCATGAAAGCATCGTTTACATAGAAGCCAGCAATAATTTTATTACCATTTTTTTAAACGATACCGATTATAAAGCCTACATAACCCTAAAAGATATAGAATTACACTTACCCGAAAGCAGTTTTAGCCGCATCCATAAATCATTTATCGTTAATACCAATAAAATTAAATTTATAAACGGCAACCAGATTTTTTTGGCTAACAAAAAAGTACTCCAATTAGGAGCAACCTACCGCGACCTGTTTTTTAAAAAATTAGATCTGAGTATTTTGAAAAAGCGTTGATTTCGCATTTTTAAAGCCGGGCTTTTATCGATAGTTTATATTTTAACATGCAGTAGTAAATAATATACTCCTGCTCCCGCTCATCTTCGGTAAATAAACGGTTAAAGTGCATGTGGATCATATCGGCAAGCAGTGCAATCCGGCGTTCGGCAGTGAAATGGAGGGCTGCGTTGGCTACCTGGGCCGCCTGGTGTAAAAAGCTCCTGTGGTATTTATCAAGCCTGAGTGTTTTAAAGAAATGAGGGTCATTAAACAACGATTGAATTTCGGGTTTTAATTCCCGGTATTTCATATCCAGATCAACTTTTAAAGCTTTATTGCCCGAAAATTCCTGATAGAAATTATCCGCTACTAACTGTAAAAAAGATATTTGATCGGTTACGGATGGTATAAATAACCTCATTAGTTGGTCAATATCTATAATCGCCAGACTATAATTGGCGTAAACCGGCAACCGGTTTTTTATGAAGTGAACTACCAGCTTGCTACTCGTATTAAAAAACTCTTCAACAAGCGCTATCATATCAGCACCATATCGCTCTATTTCCCGGGTATAAGTATCGGTTTGTAATTTTTTAATTTCATGGCTTTGCAGGCTAATGGCCAACTGCTTGTTCAATTTGATCATCACCCGACCAATATCAGCCGGATTTACTTTTAACCGGAGCCGCAGGTGATAACCCGATTCCAGGTAACGGATGAAGAACCAGGAGTTTACCTCTTTTTTTTCCAAAGCAGCCATAAGCGGTAAAATTTGATCGGATAATAGATGATCGGCTACCTGAGGGCTGCAATAAATTTTAAAATAAAGCCACTCAGTCCCAGTTGCAAACTCCCTTTTAATTTTTTTATCAGATACGTGCTGCGGACTAAACTTTAAGGGGTAAACTCTATTGGTTTGATACAGAAAAGTGATAAACTGGTTAACCATCGGTTTCCCTGCTATTACTACTTTAGATTGGGATGATTGGGGTAAAAAATATTCCTGCAGCTTAACCTGTTGGGCACCAGCTATGCAGTTTAATAATAGCGATACTTCTTCTTTTTTGCCGAGGTCAAAAACAAGCTGCTGATCGGCCCTGGTTAAACAGATCAAATCGGGCAGGTTAATTTGCCGTTTTATCTCCAGTATTTTATCTAAGCCTTCTTTTTCGGTTGCCTTATTCAGATAGTCAATATCGCTGGTTGCTAAATACCATTTAGCTGTACTCAGGATAACGTTTCCCATGCTTACTCTCGGATAAAATTTTAAGCCCGGGAAAAAATATTCGAGGTCGAAAGTTAAATTATTTTGAGTGCCCTGGTATTGAAGATCGCACAAAAATTTAAAAATGCTTAAATGATTATGTGCATAATTATAGGCCGAACTTAGTCTGGGCTGTACAACTTTTTTCAACGAAACAGATTCCAGTACTACCTCATCATTTACTACTGATACCAACAGATCAGATAGCGCAATCTGTTGAGATATTGGTTGTGCAGGGACAGAGTTGATAGGGATTTCATACTGATAAACCGGGTACCGCCGGTTGATATTATCGGTATGAGTATCTGATAGTATCCCGATATCGGCAAAAATTATATCCGGATTGGCCTGTTCCTCGATTTGAGCAATCTGCCTGCCGAGGTCTAATATGCTATCATTAAACAAGGTAAAACGCCCAATGATGGATGTACCCGAGCAGCCTCCTGCATTTTCGATAAAGATCTGGTCACCAAACTCCCGGAACATCACCATCATCGATGGCGGTAACGGGTGTGGAGGTTGATCAAGCTTACTTAAATGAGCGGGGCTTAATTTGATGGGCTCAAAGGTGCCGCGGTTGGTATTGTTTGTCCAAAGCTGAAATAGTAACTGGTGAACCATGGTCCATTCCATTACCGGAGAGCTCTTAGTGGTTGGGCTAAATTTAACTTTGCTCAGGAGTGGCCCCTTGTCAGAGCCCGAAGCACCTCCATATACAATACCTGTATCCGGATCGATGGTCAGGAGCAGCGGCACTTTTTGCCTGTCGAACCGGGTTTTAAACTCCGTTATAAAATCCTTAAGGTTTTGTGGTGAAGCATATGGAACTAAAACCCGCAAGGCTGTTATAGCCATCGAAATCTGTTCCTGGTACTTTATATGTAAACTCCCACTCAGCTTTTTTCGCTCCAGATTTGAATAAAAATTCAGACTGCTTTTTTTTGTACAATCGGCTGTTAGTTGTTTTATTTCATCGTCAAACTCCTGTAACACTTCTTGCGCAAAGGGTTTTGCTGCATTTAGTTTTTTATATAAAGTATTTAATTGAAGCGAAAGCGGATTGGCCGCTGCAGAAGATGTATTTATTAACCGGTACAAATAATCCTCACCCATTAGATTGGGTTCCAGTTGTGTAGTTAAAATCTGACTGGCAAGCAGCCTGTTTAAAAACTCTGTCGCTTCTGTATCCTGAAAACCCCAGCTGGTGATAAGGGATAACAGATGAGCTTCGGGTAATGGCCCTTTTTTAAACAGCTTAACAATGCTGTCAATAAAGTTATTCGCCTTAATGGAATCGAGGGTAAAAGATAGCGCCGATACTCCTTCCTGGTGCGTGGTCTTTACAAACCGGTAAGTTCTTTTTAAACGATAAATGGTTGGATTTAAAGATAATTGCCTGGAATAGGGGTTATTCTTTAATAGTTTTTTGGCTAATAGTAAGGATATCTCCAGGTCTAAAAGCAGATGAACGTGGTCGTGTGTTTTATCTTTCAGCAGGATTTGGTCATCCTGCCCCCAATCCACAACCGTGGACGAAGCAAAACAGCCAAAAGGTGTAGGCCTGAAACAGGTGCGGTTGATATATTTTTTGATGCTTAATAATTCCTTGTCATTAAAAGCGCTGATATCAAAATGTTTATGGAGCAATACCTGATGTAATGCCGGGTTAGCGAGGTAAATAGCATACTGAAACTGCGGGTCGCTGACAATACCCTGTACATTATCTGCCTGATAACGTTCAAAACTAAATAAGGGGATCCGCAATATAAGGTCGGGGATAAACTGATAATCGGCCATGTATGGTTCTGGATTATTAGGCTATTAAAGTTTGATGGAACCAGTTAACCATGTCGGTTATTAATGGAGGTATATGATCAATACCGGGGCCGGTATCACTTTTCTCCTTAAATCCATGATCGGCACCCTCGTAAATTTGATGATAGAGGTTTTGTTTTTTGTTGAACAAAAATTCGCTGATGATGAGGTCGAAAGTTTCGGGATGTACCACTGGGTCCTGGGAACCCATAGCCATAAAAACAGGTATGTTAAGTTGCAGGAGGTTTCTTAGCGCAGGCTCGGCAAAGGTGGCCCAGCGCAGGTAGGTATGCCCCTGCCAGAATTTGATGGTTGAGGTTGGGCTTTGCATAATCTCTTCAAATTGCCTGGTGAGTGTTTCGATCTCCTGTTGCCCTTCCCTGAACGGAACTTCTCCGCGTGTAATACGCTTGCGGGTATAAAGAAAATATTCCAGGAATTGCGATGCCCCGCCTCCGCTTAAAAATCCAAGATGACTGATATCTTTATTGATAGTAGCTAGCTTAGCTGCAACATCCGATCCTTCGGAGTGGCCGCATACCAGGATATGCTTACTGTTGATTACTTGGTTTGATTGTAGATAGCGCAATACCGTATCGGCTTGAAACACCCGGTAAGCCAGACTGGTTTTTTGATGATACTCAGCAGGTGCGGCTGCATCCTGGTGGCGGCTGAAAGTAAAACCCGCCTTTGAAATGATAACGAAATTAAAGTTTTGGACAATCTCGGGCCTGGTATGAAGCGAAAAAGTTAACCGGTGCCCCTGATCATTTTCCATACACAAGGGTACAGCGCCAGAGCCTTGCAGGAAGAGAAATGTGCTTTTTTCTGGAGAAAATCCGGGCGTATGGATGTAGAACCGGATGGTTTCCTGGTCCTGTTGAATCACATATTCCTTAAAGCTGTACTCCTGCGGCGTTACTGGCATATATGCTGGTTGGATAAGGGTTGACAGAAATATTTTTGTTATTTATTTTATTATAAATATTATAAAATAAAATGGTTTTATCTCACCAAATTATTATCTTGAATGTAATATAGTTTATAGCTACAAATAAGCTTATTCATATATAAATCTAAGTATTCATGACCATGTTAGAAGCTACTTTTGAACAACAGTTAAACCGTTATTTTACAAACTGTAAATGGACCCAGGCAGGTAACGAATTTCAACTGCAAGGTCCCGGACTAAGCTATTTGGGCCTGGATCAAAACCTGACCGCTAACCTGGCCGGATTTTCAGAGCATAAGTTATCACTGGCAGATGTGGCAGACTTTCATGAGGCGAAGGCGGACTATAATCTTTGTTTTGAAGATACCTGGTCGCTTTTGTTTTGGTTACGATATTTAAAAGCAAATCCCGGGGTAAAAAAAATCAATATCATTCACCTGGACGATCATACCGATTTGATGCCGCCCTTGTTATATAAAGAGCAGGGTGAATATTTTCAGGTGACAGATGATAAGAAGGTGAATTTTGATGATCCGGAAAGCATTACTGATTTTATCCGGGAAGGAAGTATAAACCTGGGATCGTTTATAGCTCCGCTTATTTTTTTCCTGGACAGAGTAAATATTTTTCATCTGCGAAAAGAACTTTCGCCCAATGGGCCTACCAAGCAGAACCTGGTAGAATCATACATTAACGATTTTCCATATCTGGCTAAAGACCGCATCTCTATATCGGTTACCGATAAAAATGATGAACCCGCAAAGGGCTTTTATTACCGGGGAAATGATATGAAATCCCTGATCGGGGAAATCAATGATGATCCTACCTTTTTGCATATCGATCTGGACTATTTCTTAAATCAGTTCAACGGTAATTACCGGAATGATGACCCGGTTGAGATGATAACCCATGGTGAATTGGAAGAGGAGATTCGTTCTATTTGTGCCGAGCTAAGTCGTATTAGACCACAAATTGTTGATGTTACTATTGCCACATCACCGGGCTTTTGCCCTTCAACTCATTGGGAGTTGCTGATCAATAGTTTTATGGAATATTATAATAAAATTTAGTGTCCGCATCATTCGAAATTACCGGAATTGCATTTAAAGCACCTTCTTAGTGAAATTTGGCTAAAGCCTTTTTTGATTAGCTGGCCTATCCGTTGGCTAAAGCCGAACGAGAATGAGTTGAAATTTAGTTCACGATAGAAATCAAAATTCATTGCCGTCCCATTTATGGGGCGGAAAACATAAAATTGTAAATGGCTTTAGCCGAATAAATTAAGAGAATGATTTTCTTGAATTGAGGATAGGTTATGCTCCGATGTGATTAGCCAACTGTTTTACCTCATAACGAATTTTGCAGATAAGGGAAACATAGTATCTGCGTAACAATCCATATATCAACAACTCATTCCTGTTTTGCTGAGTCAAAAAGAAACGATTAAGTGCCATGTGAATAACGCTGTTGATAATTTGCGAAGGTGTTTTACAATTGTAAGGATATTCTTTACAGGTATGTTGAAGGGCAGAGAGGGTCAGTTTATTTTGCTCGGTGCGGGTTTTAAATATTTCTTTAAATACCCAATACGCTTCATTTTCACCATTGATCATGGTTTCAATACTTTGTTTATGCGCCCGGTATAGTGTATCAAAAGATACCTGGAGTTGTTTGGAACCGCCTGCCCGGTTAAAAAAATCAATCTCCATTTGATACAACAGCTCAATTTTACCGGCAATATCCAAATCAAAATCATTCATCAAGGTTTCAACGTTAAGTATACCAACCAGCCAGCTATCCGGTATGGTAACACCGCTTTTAAACAATTGCATAGCGGCGCAGCTGTCGTGATAAAATAATTGCTCGCAGTATTCCATGGTCGCGGAGCCATAGCGTTCAACCTCGGGAATGTAGGTATCGGGCTCTAAAGACCAGATATGGTGGTTTTCTATCTGGCTCTTTAACGCGTTTTTCAATTCAGCAATAACATTGGTATATTTAGCCATGGCGTACGAAGCCATTTTTATCCTTAACCGCAGGTGATAATACGGATCATCATATCGGATAAAGAACCACTGCGAAATGATGCCTTCATCGGTCATCAGGTTTAATAGCTGATAAAGGGTTTCCATAGCTTGGTGAAGAACTATTGGGCGGCCATAAATTTTATAATATATCCACTCATTTTGCTCCGGGAGGTTTTCGTCCGGTTCCGGATACTGCTGTGTTGTTATCTCATTGTATATGGCCGAAGCTTTTCGGTTATCCAAAACAGGGATGATCATTTCGTGGTGAAAACTATCGCCCTTGTTTTTAAATAAGGTTGACGCCGGATTGCCAAGATACTCTATAATGGTAATGCCATTTTCGGTTACGGCTTCCAGGAAAAGGGTACAGGAAAATGCCGACCGGATATCGATCAGCATTTCTTTATCATCATTCGCTATAGTAAATAGCTGCGGGAATTTTAGCCGGCGCTGTAATTCCTTCAAAGCCTCAACAGGCTCTGCAAGCCGTTCGGTTACAGCGTTAATTTCTTGTTGACTGATATGCCATTGGGCCTTGGAAAGTACCAGGTGTTTGTAGGTGATGCGGGGAAGAAAAGACTCGCTTGCCAGATGCTCCCAATACCAGGCGAATACCTGTTTAGGGTTTTGATATTGCAGCTCGCTTAAAAAACGGTATACCGCCGGACCTTTATAAAAATTATGATTACAAGTGAGTATAGGAATGATCCTTTTATTTAACTTTTTGGAATGTAAAATGATCTCCTGGTTTTTAACCGAGATAAACAGATCAGTTAAATGTATATTTTCTTCGGATTGCCCCAAGGCACCTGATTGAAGATCAATAGTAAACCGCCGGAGGATTGGCCGGTAAATAGAATTGTCGATAACATCGCCGGGGATAAAAACTATTTCGGCTAAAATGGAATCTCCGCTTAATACATCTTCCTGGCTGATAAAATCGGATAATTGATTGCGTAGCCCCGGCAAACCATAGGCCGACTTACTTACTAAGGCTAAGGCAGATGGTGCTGATTGTTTTTTGATAAAGAATTGAAATGATTCCCGGTCAAGTTCATCTGATGAAGCAGCAATAAGGTTGCCCTGCAAATAAAAGTTTTTAACCGCGGCCGACTGGTGGCTTTTAAAACGGTTAATATCATCAGCGGTAATTTCAACCTCTTTTTGGTTGTTGATCATTGCCTCCGCAAACTTTTTAAGTCGTAAGCTTTTTAAAACATCCGTTCTGCCCCCCGTAATTTCTTGCGCGGACAAGGGAGAAATATGACCGTTGAAGGTACAGCTTTCAGCGTTGGAAGATGGGTAAATAATGCCGCTTTGCTGATCAAGCGCTGTTAATAAAGGGATTTGAGCATCGCCATAATGGTGTGTGAATTCTGTTACGAAATGAAGCAGATCATCATTAATGTAAGCAGGTCCCAAAGCATTTAACTCTTCAACTTCGGTTAGCAGCGCGGATGTTACCTTGTTGGGGATATTTAAACCAACGGCATTTTTTACAAACAGATCGGCTTGCAGGTATTCTGATGATGAGGCATCCGCATCATAAGGATTAAACAGGGCAGAGATATGTTCATGTATTTGGATCAGAGGCTTATCCGAGTGCAATTGGGCGCGGATATCTTTAATAAATTCAGTTAATTGTTCGTTATCCGGATGCCGGCTAATCAAATCGGCCAGTTCAATAAGTGGATCTTCAGATTTTAAGAATACGGCAAATAGCTGCTTTTGTAAATTACCAAGGGAGTATTCATCCTTTACATCCTCTTCAAAACCCTGTAATTGATAATAGTTAAATATTAATGGATGATGCGGTTTTTCGGCGTCTGCTATTTGTTCATGTCCATTCCTGATCAGGAAATCTGCAACCAGTTTTATCAGTATTTTAACCGGCGTGCCCGCTAATCGCAGTTGCCTTAAATTTTTCTCCTGATCGATAGCCAGGCTGGTTGCCTCTGCAGTTATAGTGCCTGCCGCATAGCCTGCAAACAGCCCGAAAGGCAGCGGGCGGATACAACATCTGACAAAGTATTTATAAAGGGTTTTTAATAACTTCTCTTTTTTTTTAGCATTTAGCTCACCGTTTTCCAACTTCCGTAGTTCGTGGTAAACAGTAGGTGATGCCAGCAAAATACCATCTCTGAAATGATGATGATTGAGCAGGTTTATGAGAAAACTTTCCTCCTGTCCATTTGCTTCGGCAATGCGAAACTCCTCCATTTTTTGTAAGCTAAAAATGGGGAGCCTTAATGAGAAAAAATCACATTGATAAGCAAAATCAGGGCTATCCATATAGTAAACCGTCTTCGGGTATCAGGTAAATATCTAACAGGTTTAGTTCCTTTAAACGGAAAAGAAAGTCCTTTACGTTATCGATCCTAAACTCATCTAAAACGGGTACAGCCACCTCGCTCACCAGTTCTTCTTTCCATGTGGTTTGGTTTTCAATAAAAGTATCGCCCGGCAGCATATATATTGATCCTGTTTTGTTCAGATACCGCTGATCAAAAAGTCCAGGGTTACGCTCCATAATAAAAGATCTGTTTTCCACGATCTCTTTACCCACATAGCAGGTTAAATCGCCACCCAGATTGCTCAAAAACGGGGCTGACATAATGGGCGATTTGGTAGCATAAACCCATAGCCTTTTATGTGTTAATGAAAACCTGGGTTCAATAACCGAAAGACCCTGTACCGGGGAGCTGTGAAAAACGTTAAAGCTCATGATCAATATATTAATTTTGTTTACTTACTCGTACATACATACTACCTTACCTAATCTGTTGGCATCATTATATGACATCTCTAAAAACTCAGAGCCATTTTTGTAGGACAGGCTTTGGTAATTACTTAAACTCAGCTTATCATTAAGATAAAGATCGACGGCTTTGCCCAGATCGCGGGTTGTACCCAAGCAGTTACCGGTAAAGCTGATGTTGTTCATGATAAAGTGAACTAATAGGTTTTCGGGTAATTGCATAGTCTCGGTATCTATGCCGGGTGTGTTGTATAAAGTATTATTCTCAATTCCGCAGGTCACATACCTGCCGTTGAACTTGAGCAGATAGTACAATTTTTTAAGATATATATTACAGAACGGATCAATAATGGCATCAATGTTATTATTCAGGATCTTTACGATCGATAGGTCGATGTCCTCATCCTTTGATTTGTTATTCACCAGTATAGTGGCATTTTTAATGTTTAGTTTTTCCAGTTGTTGCGCCTTTTCTGCAGAAGAGGTGAGCACATAAACATGCTTATACTTAAAATTGGGCAGCATTTTTAATACAAACAACGAAGTGTTTGACGAGCCACCCGTAACCAACAGGGTTGATTTACTGTTGAGCTTTGCCTTACGCAGCATGCTCATGCCGGTTTGCGCACCGATAGAAAATCCTGCGGCAACCTCCAACGGAAAGGTTTCGGGTATTTTATAAAGCTTGCGGTAATGCAGTATTTCTTTTTCTTTTGAAGTAGAGTTGCTGGCTACTCCGGCAGCTAGACCTGGTTTGCGCTTTTTAAGCAGGCGTATCTCCTCGTAATTCCAATTAGGTATTACGCGGTCGCCTTTTTGCAGACCGGTAACCAGGCGGCCGGTTTGTTCCACCTCTCCCACAAATTCAGACCCGATGGGCAGATAGGCCGTTTTGCAATTGTCGCTGATAAAATGCCGCGAAGCCTTCATGATAAAATTGAGGTCGCGGTAGTTGAGCGAAAAACCTTTTTTCCTGACCAAAACTTCATGGTCGCCCAGTACAATATTCTCTTTCTCCGGAAAACAATCATCCAGAACAAAATTTACAGGCTCCCCAAAAAAATTCACCGCGAATTTACTGGCCGGGTTTGCCACTTCAAATTCGGGATGTACTACCGCTAATTGTTTCATGGGTATTTGGATAATTAATAAACCTGACTGTTAAATACGGGTTTAGGGCAAGTGTTTTTAAACGCACCGCGGTATGATAAACTTACATCATAATGAGTGGTACCTTCTGTACAGCCTTCATGTATCATATTTTCTGTGGGGGCAATGTAGGCCTCATAGGGCTGTATAGGGATCTTTATAACCGGGTACTCGCTGAAGTACCGCATAAAGTCGTTATAAAGGTTCCATTGTGAGTATTCTTTTACAACCGTTTTTTTGGTTTTCATCCACTCTATCATGGTGTTGATAGGTTGATTGATGAACAGTAGATGCCTTACTTCGGCGCCCAGGTTGATACACATCCTGCGGCCGGCGTGTTCGGTTTGGCCTATATCAAACCCGTCGAAATTATCGATATGCAGACCTCCCAGCGCGTTAAATTTAAGGTAAACGGTCACCGTTTCCAGATTAGGCTGGTTAAACGCGAATGATGGCGGCGGCACCGGCTGACCTTCTATCAGCAGGGTTTTCAGGTAGGTATTAAGACCAATAATGCTTTGATCCAGCTTTTCGCCGTAAAGCGCTTTGTAATGTTTAAATTTGAATTTACTGTTGATATTTTGAAACTTGTACTCTTTCAGTTCTTCAATCACATGATCGGGCAGTTTAACAATATTGATAACGCTGTTTAGGTCTGGTTCTTCTTCTCCATCCTGGCCAAGCAGTATTTCCCGTTCGGTTTCGTTAGCGCTTCTCCAGGGCTTTAATGGTTTAAAAGCATTATCCCGGTATTGTATCCCGTTTGACGCTGTGCCCTTTGCTATCATTGTTCCTTCGCTAAGCCAAATTTTAGACTCCCAGTCTAAATGTGGATAAATTTTGATGCCATCTTGTATGATCATGATTTCAATATTTTCTGGGTCAAATACTAATTGTTACTAAATCCTTGGGCTGCCTGTCGTTAAATATTTCCAGGTAATCAAATTTTTTGATTTGAATATCTTCTTCCATATCGGCCGACAATGTATCTACGATCCTGTTTTGGATATGGCTGATGAGCCTGGTAAGGTCCATACAATAAACCGAAGTATTATTGAATGAATTGGATGTGCTGTACCGGTGCGGCAAATAACCGGCGCCGCAGATGCTCCGTATTTTACAGGACGAACACTCGCGGCATAAACTATTATGGCTCTTGAAATAAAGGTTAGCCAGATCGGTGTTCAGGCCTTCATCAATTTCGTGATTATGTACATTGGTATTGGCTTTAGTAAAAGAGGGGCCGCAAATTTTTAACGAGTCGCCAGCTTCGTATGCACCATCTGTTTCAATCACCATTACCTGATTATCACCGGCGCCAAGGTCATCTGCTGAAACTTTATGGCCCAATACCATTTGCACTATCTGGGTAAACTTCCGGATTTTTGGCCGTTTGTTTTGGTTGGAATCATTATACCATTCATCAAACAAGGCAATGAGCCAATCGCCGTAAGCGGTTGGCGATCCGTAAAACCGGGTACCTGGCGAAGGTGCCGGCGGCAGTTTATCCCAGTTAGAGTCGGGTAATAATATGTCAAATGATTCAATGCCGATCGATTTGTGATGATAATATAATTCCTTAGGATCTGAATCAATGTTGATCACCGTTAATACCGCCGGAGCTTTTTTGCTGAATTCAGAATCACGGGCCAGCTGGTATTTTTCAATTACCCGGTCATATGACCCTTTGCCTTTATGATCGATGCGATATTTATCATTAGTTTCTTTATCCCCATCCAGGCTGATACCCAATTTAATATCCAGCTCTTCAAACAGCTGCATCCACTCTTCATCAATAAGCAGGGCATTGGTTTGCACCACATAAACGATCTTTACATGATCAGCAATGTTTTGCCGGAAGATATCCAGGAAGCGGCGGAAAAAAGCTTTACCGGCCAGTAAAGGCTCGCCACCATGCAAAATGATGGAAATAGCCTGCATCTCGTGCTTTTTTGAAAATGAGTCGATCCGCTGGGCAAGCTTTTGGATGGTAAGATCGCTCATTTTTTTAGGCTGCATCAAATAGCTGTCGTCGCCCATATTATACATATAGCAATAGGTACAATTAAGGTTACAGCGGCTGGCTATTTTAACAACAAAAGAAAATGATTTAGCTTGCATAGCTTTGGGCATATATTTCGTTGATGATTTCGGTATAGTTCAGTTTTCCAAGCGGATACAGATCTAGTATCTCTTTCGGCAGATTGTCAACCACGGTTGATTGGATCTCTGATATCAGTTTGATCAGGTCTTTGCAGTAAACAGATGGATTATCAAAGCCATTATCCGGGCTGTAACGGTGTGGCATGTAACCGCCGCCGCACATTTCTACAATGGGGCATCTTTTGCAAGTTTCGCTCAGGTATTGCCCGTTGTGTACATAGGTGGCTACCAGTTTTTTATCAAGGGCATCGTCAAGCGCATTGGTTTTTACGTTAAGTCCTTGTTTAGTGATGGCGTTGCCGCAGCTTTTCAGTACGTCTGATGGTTCAATACCTCCATCTGTTTCTATTACCAGCAGGCCGTTATCTTTATTGCCAATGGAATCTAAAGATGCCGATGCACCCAGCACCTGTTTGATCAGCATGTCAAACAACCGGATGTGCGGCCTTGATTCCGATTTGTCATTAAACCAAAGATGGAACATGATCAGCATCCAATCGGCATACGGAGTAAGCGATTTGGAAAATGGTCCTTTACTTGGTACATATGGTCCTACCCGGTGGTTGGCTATCGGGAACAGTAGATCAAATGATTCTACATTAACTACGTTGGCGTAGTGATAGTATAGTTCAACCGGATCGCAGTTCAGGTTCATCACATTCAACAAACCAACTCTGTACTTACCGGTTACAGGATTTCTGTTATCCTCTAATTTATGTATCCCGGCTACCACCCTTTGATAGCTTCCGCGGCCTTTATGATCAACCCGGAAAGCATCATTGATTTCTTCGGTGCCATCTAAACTTACACCTATCTGGATCTTCAGCTCATTAAATAATTTACCAATGCTGCGGGTAAGCAACACGCCGTTGGTTTGAATAAAATAGTTTGGAGTAATGTTATGTTTTTCAAACAGGGCGTTTGTTTTGTTAACAAAGTTTATAAAAAACTGCTTGCCGGCCAGCAGCGGCTCACCACCATGAAAACCAAAAGCAAAAGCGGTTAAGTTATGTTTTTTAACATGCTCAATAACACGGGCAAGCATGGTATCAATTACCTCTTCGCTCATAAACTTTGGCTGCTGCATATAAGTTTTATCGCCCAAATTGTACATGTAGCAATAGCTACAATTCAGATTGCACCTGCTGGCTATTTTTAAAACCAAAAAATCAACCTTGCTTGTTGGGTTTGATGGGTTAGGTGAGTGATGCACCACCTCTAAGGTTTCGGGTTTTTCTGCTATTTGGGTTTGCATAATTTTTTAAATAAACTGAGTTGTTATAGCCGCTTGTTAATTAAGTTTATTAGTATTTGCTTTTACCTTTTTTAAGGTTATGAATGTGATGTTGCTAAAGACCAGAGGCGTCGACACCCGGAAATTTCTTCAGAAACAGCCGCGTCGATTTTTCTACTTTACCGTTGTTCGTTCTTTTTACTTTTTCGCGTGGTTCGGCAACAGGTAAACCATAATTCTTTAGTTGTAAATTATGTAGCCCCCCGATTAACGCTTTAATTTCTCCTGACATAATTTTTATGATTTGGTTTTTTTATTAAAACTAACGGGGTGATCATGGAAACCCAAACTTTTTCGACTAATTGAGCCTACTATAAGACGAATACATAATTCAACGGGGTGTTTGATTGATGGCCTGTTAATATCCATTTAAGCGGATATGCAGATGTGAAAATATGAAGTACAGAATCCGGAAGAAGCCAGGAAGGCCAATAGTTAAAAACAAAACGGCCGGTATGGTTTATCAATCATAAACTATACCGGCCATTTACAGCTAAGGCTGAAAACTACATGCAATCAGCGCCTCTGCTGAAAGTTCCGCTCACAGAACCGTGGATAACGCTTGATTTGTCTGTAACAGCGCCACCAGAAATTGATTCACCGGCTTCTTTCAGTGCATCGTTTTCTAATTTTTTCAGTTTAGCATACAATTCTTCCGGAGTTAACTCATCCAGATTCAGGCGGAAACTGTAAGTTCCTTTAGTGTCTTGGTTTTCTGACATAGCTTTAAAGTTTTAATTTATGAGTAAAGCTAAATGGCTGATACTTTGGGGCGAAACTTTTTCGACCAATTGCATGCTTTGAACGTAAAAGAGATAGCTCCGGGCTGACGAATGAGAATAAGCAATATTTAGGAGAGCAATGGCCCCCGGGATTAGGGTACAAAACAAAACGACCGGCATAGTTTATCAATCATAAACCATACCGGTCGTTTAAGAGGTAAGACGGAAAATTACATGTTATCAGCGCCTCTGCTGAAAGTTCCGCTTACAGAGCCATGCACCACGCTAACAGGTGAAGTGCCTGTACCACCAGAAATTGATTCGCCGGCATCTTTCAGCGCATCATTTTCTAATTTTTTTAATTTTGCATACAATTCTTCCGGAGTTAATTCGTCCAGATTCAGGCGGAAACTGTAAGTTCCTTTGGTTTCTTTGTTTTCTGACATGGCTTTAAAGTTTTAATTTTTAGTAAAGCTAAGTGCCTGATAATTTGGTCTGAAACTTTTTCGACTAATGGATATCTCTTAAAGACGAATACGTTTTAAACCATTGCAAGCTGATTAATTGACAAGGAAATGATAACCCTTATGGTTGATGCCAATCCAGGTTTTGGTATCAACAAATTAAATTCAACCCAAACAAAAAGCCCGACCTACCAGGTAGATCGGGCTTTTGTTTCAAAACCAGCAACTTAACTTTGTGTTGGTTGTGAAACGATACTTTTACTAAAAGTACCACTTACAGAACCGTGGATAACGCTGGCTCTTGCATCACCGGCAGCACCACCAGAGATGGCCTCTCCGGCTTCTTTTAATGCGTCGTTCTGTAATTTTTTCAATTTGTCGAATAACTGCTCAGGAGTTAATTCGTCCAGGTTGAGCCTGTAGCTGAAAGTTCCTTTTTTTTCTGACATGGTTTTGAAGTTTTAATTTATAGTAAAACTAAATGCCTGATAGTTTGACCGGAAACTTTTTCGACCAATTGAAGCAGCTTCTTGACCAATGTATTAAAGTTGCAGGATTACTCAGTAGTTTAATAATAGGATAAAATGTAAGTGGCCGTAAAAAAACAAAACCCGGCAGATAAGTACCTGCCGGGTTTTGATGTCGGTAACAGAAATGCAATTACTGTGCAACAGAACGGCTGAAAGTGCCACCTACAGAACCGTGGATAACACTTGCTCTGGCATCAGAAGCAGCACCACCTGAAATGGCTTCACCGGCTTCGGCCAATGCGTCGTTCTGTAATTTTTTCAATTTGTCGAATAACTCTTCCGGAGTCATTTCATCAAGGTTCAGCCTGTAGCTGTAAGTTCCTTTGTTTTCTTTGTTTTCTGACATGGTTTTAAAGTTTTAATTTATAGTAAAGCTAAAATCCATATAATTTGAGGGCGAATTTTTTCGACCAATCAGAGTCACTTAAAGACCAATGTATAACAATTAGGGAGTAATGGAATATTCTGATGAGTGCGTTTTAAAAACATGATAGATATGAAAAGCCGCTAAAAACAAAACCCGGTGCATCATAACGCACCGGGTTTTGTTTTTAGCGGGTAGAGCTACAATTAGTTTTGAGCGGCTCTGCTGAAAGTACCGCTTACAGAACCATGAACTACACTTACTGAGCTTTGTTTGTCAGCTCCGCCGGCAATAGATTCGCCTGCGTCAATCAGTGCATCATTTTGTAATTTTTTCAGTTTGTCGAATAACTGCTCCGGAGTTAATTCGTCAAGATTCAGCCTGAAGCTGTAAGATCCTTTTTTTTCTGACATGGCTTTAAATTTTAGTTTGTTGATAATAAAGCTATGAGCTGGAGATATCGAGGACGAATTTTTTCGACCAATCAGGAGCTCTTAAAGACAAATTATGCTTTATGTCCGTCCTGATGGCAAACGGTGGTGGTGCAGATACTATTGTCCACCTATAATTTTACTAAATGTAGAACCGGAAGAATGCATCACACTTGGACCTGTGGTGCCCCCGGATATGGATTCTCCTGCTTCTTTAAGAGCGTCATTCTGTAGTTTTTTCATTTTGTTAAATAGTTCTTCCGGCGTTATTTCATCGAGGCTCAGCCTGATTTTGTCGTTTTTTTTACTTTTTTCTTTTTTTGACATAATCTTAAGACTTAGTGTTTACTTATGATGTTTATTTAAATAAAAACGTTTTTAAGCAATCAGAATAACTTGTTTTTCAATAGCATCTTTCAGGTATTGGTAAAGAATGGCCCGGCCTGTCTTTGTGTACAGACCGAGCCTTTTGGGGGAACAATGTTACCTTTAATTAGCAGCTCTGCTAAAGGTACCACTCACAGAGCCATGAACTACGCTTACAGAACTCTGTTTGTCGGCACCGCCGGCAATAGATTCGCCTGCATCAATCAGTGCATCATTTTGTAGTTTTTTCAGTTTGTCGAATAACTGCTCCGGAGTTAATTCGTCAAGATTCAGCCTGAAGCTGTAGGATCCTTTTTTTTCTGACATGGCTTTAAATTTTAGTTTGTTGATAATAAAACTAGTCGGGCCATCCTCTAAACCGAAACTTTTTCGACTAACTGCTCTATCTGTCAGGCTAACGATCCATTATCATGGATTTTATGGCTTTAGCCAAAAGAAGTAATAGGCACAAAAGGTACTGGCAATAATTAAATAGGCAGACTATAAAATGCTAAGTTTAACCAGGTACATCCACCGCAAATAAACCAGTATAAACATGATATCCTTAACGCTGCTTATACAGTTATATAACTCTTCTGTATCCGGGAATTATTAAGGTGCCTAAAAACCAGTAACCTGCTCATTTTCATAAGCGGAAGGATTATGTCAATTAGTCACCCAAACCTCTGAATTGGTCGAAAAAATGAAGGTCTTAATTACATTCTTCGCTATAATTACATAAACAACACAATTAAATCGAGTTAAACCTAAAAAGATTAAGGACATTATGAAAAAGGACTTAAATCATTTTAAACAAACATTAGCTGCCCAGGATGATCAATCTATTTTGGATAATGAGGCATTAACAACTATAAACGGTGGCGATAAAGAGTATAAACCACTCTATCATGATCAGGAGAAAAAGAATATATGGACCAAGAGTTCGGTAATTTTTGACCAGGACAATAACTATTATTCAAAATGAAAAAGAAAGACAAAAAATCAACTCCGGCTGAACATGACCTGAAGTCATCGGCCATTGAACAGCTAAAACTCAAAGGAATTGAGTTAGAAGGTGGTGATACCATCGCCGGCGGGTTTATTGAAACAATGGATACAGGTGGTCTTCCGGGTTTTATTGAAGTGCACCTTGATAAAAAAGACTGATGGTTAAAAAACTAACCTGAACATGGTTGCTGATCCCTAAGCTAAATGAATTTGAATACGCTCGTTTTAAAAGTAGCAAGCAGATGTAATCTGAATTGCACCTATTGCTACGTTTACAACCTGGGCGATTTAACCTACCAGGATCAGCCGAAGTTCATGTCGGTAAAGGTGGTTGAAGCGATTTTGCAAAAAGTATCGCGGCATTGTGAAAAGCATAATATCAGGAGTTTTCATTTTGTTTTTCATGGAGGCGAACCTCTTTTACAAAGTATGGCGTTTTTCTCCGGCTTTATTAAAAAGGCCAGGGAGATTATTAAACCGCAAACGCATCTCCATTTTGCTGTTCAAACCAATGGTGTGCTTTTGACCAAAGAGTGGTGCGACTTTTTTTTGTCAGAAGCAATAACCATCGGTATCAGTTTAGATGGTTACGAGGAAATTCATGACAGCAAACGTGTTGATCATGCGGGTAACGGATCATATCAAAAAGTTATAGAAGCTATTAACCTGGTGAATAGTTACCAGGGCAAGCTTAACCTGGGCATACTAACGGTTATTAATACCCAGGCAGATCCGGATAAGCTATACCAGCAGATAAAGGAGCTAAATATCAGGAGCTTTAATTTGCTTTTGCCTTATGCTTCCTGGGACGTTCCGCCACCTGACTGGGCCAAAAACCGGACCGTATATGCCGACTGGCTGATCAAGATTTTTGACCGCTGGTATGCTGATGATAAGCCTAAACCATCCATTCCCATATTTGAGCAAATACTGGGTTTGTGTATAGGTTTAAGGCAAAGCTCACAATACTTTGGAGGTGAAAAGCTCGATTTTTTGATCATTGAAACCGATGGAAGTATTGAAGTTTCAGGTGCGTTAAAAGTATGCGGCCATGGCATGACCAAAGAGAATATGAATATTCTGGAAATGGATCTGGATGCCGCATTACAAAATAACCAGCTGAACCTGCATTATAATAGTCACCAGGAGTTGCCTTATCCGTGTAGCAATTGTAAGGTTGTAAGTATTTGCGGCGGTGGGTTTTTGCCCAACCGGTACAGCGCGCTAAATGGGTTTAACAATCGCTCGGTTTACTGTCATGATTCGCTTAAGCTGATCTGTCATATCCACAATACATTGATGGATAGTTTGCCGCAAAAGGTTTTAAATAAAGCAAAAAAGAATTTGCTTTCGTACGATAATGTTTTTAATGAAATACATTCAATGATAAGCTATTAAATAATAATGATGAAAAAGAAATTTAAGTTTCATAAGCAGTTAGACCACATGGATTGCGGCCCCACTTGTTTAAAGATGATCGCATCATATTATGGGAAAGATTATTCATTAGATTTTTTAAGGGCTAACTCATTTATTACACGCCAGGGGGTTAACCTGCTTGGTTTAGGCGAAGCTGCCGAAAAAATCGGTTTAAAAACATTAGGGGTTAAAATTACGCTGAACCAATTGGTTGAAGATGTTCCGCTGCCCTGCATCCTGCACTGGAACCAGGAACATTTTGTTGTGCTGTATGATATCCAGTTAATTAAAGACGGCCTTCTTTCTAAAAAGAAAAAACTTAAATTTTTAATTGCCGACCCAGGGCATAACCTGATATCTATTGATCAGGCAACTTTTTCAAAGTTCTGGATGAATACCGGCGATCAAAAAGGCGTAGCCCTGATTGTAGAGCCAACCATTGAGTTTTATAACCAGGAGGAAAACAACCAAACAAAATCAAGCGGCTTTAAATTCCTCTTTAAATATATAGCGCCATATAAAAAATATGTGGTTCAGGTTATCATTGGTATGTTACTGAGTAGCCTCATCGCCCTGATTTTCCCGTTCCTGACACAAAGCATGGTAGATTTTGGGATACAGCGGCATAATATTGATTTTATTTACCTGGTTCTTTTTTCCCAACTCTTCCTGTTTGTGGGCGGCATGACAGTTGATATGATCAGGAACTGGATGTTGCTGCATATTAATACCCGGGTGAGTGTAACCATTATTTCCAATTTCCTGGTTAAGCTCATGAAGCTTCCCATCAGCTATTTTGAGTCAAAAAACGTAGGTGATATTACACAACGGATCAATGACCACCATCGCATCGAAACATTTTTAACAGGTTCAACATTAAGTACCCTGTTTTCTATCATCAATATATTGATATTCTCCATTGTGCTGGGTTCCTATAATGTAAAGATATTGGCCATTTTTGCAATTGGTAGTGCTATCTCTATTGCCTGGGTACTTCTATTTCTGAAAAAACGTAAAGATCTTGATTATGTACGTTTCCAAAGGATGCGCGAAAATCAAAACACGATATATGAGCTGGTGACCAGTATGCAGGAGATTAAACTGAATAACTGCGAAAGAACCAGGAGATGGGAATGGGAGCGTATACAAGCCCGCTTATTTAAGGTAAATATTCAGAGCCTGGCTCTGGAGCAATACCAGGAAATAGGCTCCTCATTCGTTACCCAGCTTAAAAATATCCTGATATCATCCACAGCTGCCTTTTTGGTAATCAATAACAGTATTTCGCTTGGGGTTATGCTCAGTATATCGTACGTGGTAGGGCAAATGAATAACCCGCTTAACCAGATCATTGGTTTTGTAAGGAGCGTTCAGGATGCCAAAATAAGTTTAGAGCGGTTAAGTGAGATCCACGATCAAAGTAATGAAGAGATCGACCTATCTACCAAAGCTGGAAAAGTAAATAAGGAGTTGTACGAAACCAGCGAAAGCACCGACAATGTGATCAATAGCCAGGTTGTAAACGGAAAAGCCTATAATACCAAAAGAGGTATTCATCTGGATAATGTTTCGTTCAGGTACGGCGGCTCTCAATCTGTTAAAGTTCTTAAAAATATAAACCTGTTTATTCCGGAGGGTAAGGTGACCGCGATTGTAGGCTCAAGCGGTAGCGGAAAAAGTACCTTGTTGAAATTACTGCTGAAGTTTTATCCGCCAACTGAAGGACAGATCACGATAAACGAATCGGATATACTGGACTTGTCTGCAAGGGACTGGCGAAAAATTTGTGGAACCGTGATGCAGGAGGGTTATATTTTCTCAGATACCATATCGCGAAACATTGCGGCCAATGAGGATACCCCTAATGAAGAAATTCTGCAACATGCCATTAATGTGGCCAACATTCAGGATTATATCAAAAAACTGCCGTTAGGGCTTACCACCAAAATAGGTAATACGGGTACAGGAATGAGCGGTGGCCAAAAACAAAGGATATTTATTGCCAGGGCCGTATATAAACAACCTAAATACCTGTTTTTTGATGAGGCCACCAGTGCGCTTGACGCCAATAACGAAACCGTTATTATGCAAAACCTGAATGACTTTTTTAAAGGCCGAACCGTATTGGTTATCGCTCACCGGTTAAGTACCGTAAAAAATGCCGACCAGATTGTAGTGATGGAAAACGGAACTATCATTGAAGTAGGTAATCACCTGGAATTGGTACAGAAGAAAGGTAAATACTATGAGCTTGTTAAAAATCAATTAGAATTGGACGCTGCTTAAATTTTGGATTATGCCAGATAGATTAGATTTTGTAGAACACAGTTACGAGGTTGAGGAAATTATAGGTAATGTACCTCCCTGGTTAATAAGATGGGGTATCATGATGTTTTTATTTGTTTTCGGCATCATTATTTTATGCTCAACAATAATAAGCTTCCCCTCGCTGTTACCCTCAACCGTGGTTATTGACTCCAAGAACCAGCCCTTTAAGGTGAGCTGGCTAAAGGATGGAGCCGAGTTATATAGAACGGATATAAAAGATGGTCAAACGGTTAAGGCCAATGATACTTTGTTGGTTCAAACCAATTCGGCAGGCAAGGTTACCTCCGTGATTACCACTCCGGTTGAAGGCAAGGCCATCGTACTTAAGGGCACCGAAGATAATGCCCGCAAAAACACCATTATCGTTAACCCTACATTGGGGAATTATGAGGTGCGGTTGTATATAAAGCCGGAGAGGGTTGGTGAAGTTTTACCAAACCAGAAGGTGATGATCAGTCTTGCAGAATATTCTGCAGCTACATTTGGTCCACTGGAAGGCAAGATAACCGAAATTATCAGGATCCCGGTTCATGATAAATATATAGCCAAGGTAAAATTGACAGATGGCCTAAGAACCATTAAGAATAAAACTATACCCTTAGCCAGCACACTAACAGGAGATGGGTATATAGAGTTATCCAAGAAAAATATCTTTTTAAGGATATTCGGAAGCTTATTTGACCGGAACAGTTAAATCTCGTTAATAATAAACAATAGTTATGCCTGCGAATATGTATATGTCCGCAGGTTTTTTATTGGCCTGTGGGATAGATTAGTCTTTTAGGAAGTTTACCAACAACATAAGGTAACAAAAAAGTCCCGGCAATTTGACGAGACTTTTTTGTTACCTGGAATTAATTAATCCTTAATTAGGTGCGCTCCAGCCATCGCCCCAACCACTACCGCCTGTATTTTTTGATTCTTTAATCAGTTTATCATATTTTGCCGCTTGTTTGGCGGTTAAAATAGCTTTTATTTTAGCTATAGTAGTTGTGCGCAGCGGTTTTATAGCCGTTAACATTTTAGTATTATCGCCATGCGCATCAGTCTTGATCTTATCAAACTTTCGGGAAGATTCTTCATATATTTTTTCAATCTTAATAGTTTGCTCATTGTTGAGCTTAAGCTCCTTTTGCAGTTCTTTTGCTTTTTCGGCCGGGCTATTACTTCCCGGATGATTTTGGGCATTACTTGCTGTTGTTATTCCAACGAGGATGAAACACGCTAATAAAAAATTTCTCATGGCTTAAAATTAGAGTTGATGGTGAGTTGTTTATCTATTTAAATGTAATCTATTTTAACCATATATAAAAGCTGTTATGCCTCTGGTTGTTTTTTTATTTCATTTTGGCTGTCATTGGCATACAAACAGGCGCAGCATGCTGTTTGTTGATAAAATTTAACTTCGCCAATGGAATAGTTTGATAACGATCATCACCCTCAGTAATATGGAGGAATTGATTGGGCGTAACATTTTTAAAATGTTGTATGGTATTACTGCCAGCCCATTTAATTTCAATATCATCAATGAGTTTTGCCTGTCCTATACCCATTTCCTGCCGTAAGGGCGAAGAGCCAAAGCTCCCTCCTGAATTTACATCTTTATAAACACTCCGCTTAACCCCATTTTCGGTAAAAGTTAGCTTAATATGACTGCCTATAGCTGCTTTGTTTGCCTTAACGCCGTTTAGTTTTAAACTTATCCAATTGTTATTGCTTACACCGGGGTTCATGTATAACGAACTGGTATAGGAATCACCGATGTAGGCGCCGCCCATTTCAATAAATATATCCTGATTACCTATATTTCTCAGATCGGCAAATGCCACACCATGTCCTTTCTGCAGGTTACCTGTACGTGAAGACGTGGTGATATCAGCAAATCTTTTGCCGTCAATGTTTCTGAAAAACTTATTGGGTACTAATGATTTAAAATCGGGATTCCCTGTGCCAAAATACATATCCGGATATCCGTCATTATCAATATCGCCAAAGTTTCCGCCCATGCTGTAAACTACTTTATTTAAACCGGTTTCTTTTGTTACATCGGTGAACGTACCATCATGGTTATTTTTGTACAGGAAAATATTACCAGCTCCGGGAACCGGCGTACCCAATGCTTCGGCAGCGCTATAATAGCCCAGGGCACGATCAAACTGATAATCGGCTACCATAATGTCTGGCCAGCCATCATTATTATAATCATAAAACCAGGTAGTAAATGATCTTTCCCTGTTGTTATCTATCCCGGATTTCACGGTAACGTCTTCAAAGTCGACATTAGGGCCGGCTATTCCTTTGTTGCGGAGTAAAAACTTTTTCCCATCCATGGTAGAAATAAATATATCCGGATATCCGTCATTGTTATAGTCGGCGGAGGTTACACCTTTTACAAACCCCATGATATTACAATGAGCGGCAGCAGAAACATTGGTAAATGTTCCGTCGTGGTTATTGATATACATGGCGCAGGCAGATGCATTTGGATCATAAGGATTAGTAGGGCTTTCGGTGCCTACAAATACGTCAAGCCAGCCATCGTTATTAAAGTCGGCCCAGGTAGCGGTTTGGGTTGGATGGAAAAAGAGCAAACCGCTGGGTATGGTTACATCTGTAAAAGTGCCATCACCATTATTGCGTAACAGGGAGCTGGGTTGATTGCCAAATCCTTTGGTAAGCCAGGCGCCCCTTAAAATAAAAATGTCGGTATTGCCATCATTGTTATAATCCGTTTGCTGGATATTTAGGCCCCCGGTTATGCCCTTTAGGCCGCTCTGCTCCGTACGATCGGTAAAGGTGCCATCTTTGTTATTTTGAAAATAATGCATAGGATCGCTTATATCCCATCCGGAAGTGATAATGTCAAGGTATCCATCATTGTTAAAATCGTCAATAATAACGCCACCCGCCCGGCCATTTATATTAAGCCCCAGGTTACCGGCTACATCCGGAAAGGGCTTTACCTGGTTAGTAGTATCCGAATTTAAATTAGGTATCAATAATTGTTTCGGTACTTTTTGAGGGTATTCGCCCAAAGTCATATAGGCGATATTGATCAACCACCTGGATTCAAGATCATCAGGTTTGTTTTTTAAAATGGTTTTATAAATCTCAATCGCTTTTTTTGAACCGGTTTGTATTTGATGAACACCTTCATCTTTGATGGGGTAAATACACGAGGAGCCATTATGGTTGAGCATACAGTTATTACGTTCTCCCAAGCGCATATAAGCTATACCTAAATCAGGCAGCATGTTATCGCCCAGCATAAAATCCATATGATACAGCAGGTTTTCGTAGATTTTTACAGATTGATCCTCTTTACCGGCTTTAAGCAGGAGCGATGCTTTCGCTGATAAAAGATATTGATTTTGACTATTACCCGGTTTTTTAAGCAATGAGTCATAAAAAGCAATTTTAGCCTCCTGGTTAAAGGGATTGCCAGTATTGTTGTTTTGTTTGTTGATTTTTTGAAGTATCCGTATCATTTCGTCATGTGGCGAATCCTGACGGAATGCTATTATTATAGCACCAAGTAACAGTGCAAATAATCCACAGATTATTAACTTTTTCATCATGTTTATTGGGTTTATCTGCAATCGGGTATACCAGGTTACAGATATGTATTACTCATATTTGGTTAATGCATGAACTATTTTCGCATTCCTCATTTAAATAATACTACGTCCCGATTGGTACGCATGAATAAACTTATTGTATAAACAATAGCTTAAACGATGCCGGAGATGGGGTTAAATGAGGAAACGGACTGAGTTCTTTTTGGGAGGTTGTTCTGGGATGTCTTTTTGCTGATAGATCAATTGTTGAACAGGTTGCTCAATACTTGGAGACAGGTTTTTTACAGGGCAATAAAAATCAAATTGTACAAAGCAAAAATTCAGGTTGTCCTGTAAAATTGATTTGCCGTACGGAACATGGTCTTTTTGGGGGATTGGTATCCCTTGTATGCCCTTTGCTTTGAGTATGTTTTCGGATGATAAATGAGTGGTTGCATAATTAGGAATGCACATTAAATACATGGCGTTCCGGGTAAGCCTCATTTTTACGTAGTTATAGTTGGTGTTTTCGAACTGAATTTGTCCGCTTATGTTTTCAAAACGGCTCCAATCGCTAATGCCCGGTAAATTAACAGGAATAGCTACTTCCGTAAGGTCTTCTACATTATAAAGGCCTTTGCGTATCTGTTCGGTAAATAATTTATCCGTTTTATAAACTAAATATTGATGTAATGCCAATTGCCCACCAATATTAAAAAGGTGTAGAAATAGTATGAGTATGGCAATTCTTTTCTTCAATATCGTATAGGTAGCAATATATAAAAGTAAGTTTTTTTTATTAAAGTTATTCATAATAACAGGTATTTTATTGATAATTATGTGTTTATAGAACATCGCTGCGGATGTTTGGATATGGCATGTTGAACATATTGCTCAGAATTAAATAACCAGATCAATATTAAAAAGGTATATTTATATACTCAATGTATGCAAGCCCGAATGAAGTTTAAAACAATATTGTTGACTGTATTTTATTTGTTGATGGTATTTCGGGTATATAGTCAACAGCCTGGCCGCGAAATCCAGATCAATATAGATACCCTTTTAAATGCCCGGCCTGTAACTACATTTACTCATGGCAAGCTGATCACCTGGAGCAAAGGCATCGATGGTGATGGACAGGGCGACGGATACCTCACTATGGCGGCCGCCCTGTTTAATAAAGATAAAGACCCGCACGCATTACCAGATCACTCCGTGATAGAGGCTACGCCCGAACACCCCACAATTACCCTTCATTATAAAAATAGCGAAGGCGCCGGTTATCAGGCCCGTTTTGTTTCGGGCAGGGGGAGTTTTGGATTTGATGTGCCTCCCAAAAAATACATGGGTATGTATCTGAGCCTTACCAGTGCAGAAGGTGGCTCGCAATTACAGATAGAGCTGACCTATAATGACGGTGTGGTGGTAAAAAATTGCTGGCTTCCTGATTATTATAACGACATTATTGCCCGGGATACCTCCTTAAGCTATGTGGTGCACGACCTGGGTAAGTGGGATAATAAAAACAACATGACGGAGCCTAATCATCACAATATTGATGCGCTCCATATTTATCCTGATCCACGGCGAATCTTACTGCATGTTAAAGTTAAAAAAAGTAATGCCGGGTATCTCTTGTTTTGGGCAGCAACCGGAGTTCCTGTTAAATAAAGGTTAGTTAACGGATGTGTGCTTAATTGTAAAGCATTTATAAAACAATCAATTATTACAATAAATTTGCAGCAAAATTAACAGGGTTTATATTTTGCTTTTTAAATGCGTTTAACTGCCTGCTTTTTTCTGCTTTTATTGTTTAGTTGTTCTGCCGTGTTTGCGCAGCAGGACTCAGTAATTGCGGGTAATTCTGCCAAGAGATCTGTACGCATACGCCAACCGGGTACCTCCGTGCTCGATTCTGTAGCTGCGGCTATGCAGGCCCGTAAGGTTTTTGTAACCGATTCCATGGCTATGCGTTACATTCATGCACCTGATTCGGCAACCGCAAGGGAGTTTGCAGATAGCGTATTGGCTCATACCTTATACAGGGGGTATGGGTTTTTAGATATTCCTTTAAAATCAAAAGATTTGGTGAGGGATGGGCACAACCGGCCGCTACGCGATCCCTGGATAATCATTATTATTGTCGGCCTGCTTTTGTATACTGCAGCGCTTAACATCGCCCTAAATAAAGATGTAGCCTATGTGCTGCAATCATTTTATAGTAAACGTGTACTTTCACAAGCGGGTAAAGAAGAAGGTTTTGTGAGCTCGTGGGCTTTTTTAGGGCTCTTTTTACTGTTTTGTTTAACCTGCGGTTTATTCTTATACCAGTTGGCTGCTTACAAAGGTGTTTATTATGTGGTGAGCGGTACACGTTTATATGTGTCACTTACTGTTATTATAATAGTACTGTTTGCCTTAAAGTTTTTGGCGCTTAAGTTTTTGGGGTTTGTTTTTGATATGAACCGCCTGGTAAGCGATTATCTGAATATATTGCACCTTACCTACTTTAATCTGGCCTTTATATTTTTACCGGTTGTGGTTTGTTTTAGCTTGCTTGGCAGTCGCTACGTTCCGGTATTATTAGACGTAACGCTTATTATAACGGTGATTATATTTATGTGGCAATACCTCAGGAGCAGCGTAAATATAATTTCTACTTTTCGATTTCATAAGTTTTATTTATTTACGTATCTTTGTGCCCTCGAAATTTGCCCCGTTTTAATTTTGATAAAGGCATTAAATATTAGAATTTAGGTAGTTTTAAACGAATTGATTTGGAAGACAGAAAGAAAAAGGTTAAAAGTATATTAGTTACTTTATCAAAACCCGAAAACGATAAGAATCCGTATGCAGAACTGGCTAAAAAGCTAAACCTGAAAATTGATTTCAGATCTTTCATTCACGTTGAAGGCGTTCCTGCAAAAGATTTTAGAAAGGAAAAAATAAACCTGAGCGATTTTACCGCGGTTATTTTTACCAGCCGTAACTCAGCCGATCATTTTTTTCGCATTTGCGAAGAGATGCGCTTTGAAGTTCCGGTAGAAATGAAATATTTCTGTCTGTCAGAAACCATTGCGCTTTATTTGCAAAAATATATCCAATACCGTAAGCGTAAGATATTTTTTGGCAAACAAACCGCTGCCGACCTGGCAGAGGTACTTAAAAAACATTCGGCCGAAAAATTCCTTTATCCATGTTCAGATGTAGCTGCAGAAGAAACCCAGCGTTTCCTGTTAGAGAATGGTTATAACTTTACACCTGCTGTATTGTTCCGTACCGTTTGTAGTGATCTTTCTGACCTGGCCGATGTGTTTTATGATGTGATCGCGTTTTTTAGCCCGTCGAGCATCCAGTCATTATACAAAAACTTTCCAGATTTTAAACAAAACAATACCCGGATAGCCGCCTTTGGTGCCACAACACACAAGGCAGTGCTCGAAGCAGGTCTGATCCTGGATATCCCGGCGCCAACCCCAGCAGCCCCATCCATGACTATGGCCATTGAGCAATATGTTAAACTGGTAAACAAATAAAATAATTTAGAAATTTATTGGACCCTATTGCAACTTTTTGTGAAATGTTAGCGTATTAATGCCAACTAATTCACATTGTTGTAATTAGTTTTTTGCCGTTTACGATGCAAAAAGCTTGTCGTTAAAATAACGCAGAGGATATTTATTGACTTTATTTTAGGTTAAAAAAATGTTTTTTGGGTTTGTTAGCACAAATTTTTGATATATTCGGGGGGCTCATAATGTTATAGTTTATATAACTGAATTTGTTTTAAAATGAAGCATATCTACTTTTTAATAGTTGTTTTGGCGGGCGGGTTTTTGAGTGGTTGCAGTAAAGGAGGCGACAGGGGGGAAGTTACCGGTATCCCACAACGCTCGTTCAGGTCAGAAGTGCCTTATGGTATGGTTTATATCCCGGGCGGTACTTTCCTGATGGGACAAACGGATCAGGATGTAACCTTTGCGCAGATAGCACAAACCAAGCAGGTTACCATTGCTCCTTTCTTCATGGATCAAACCGAGACCACCAACAGCCAGTACAAACAATTTGTTTATTGGGTACGCGACTCTATCGCCATTACCAATTATGCTAACGATAATAAGTATTATATCCAACCCAAAGGTGCAGGGGCCAATGCCAATAATAATGCCGGTAAAAAATTTATTAACTGGGATTATGTAAAAAAGAACCCAATCTGGAGTAATAAAAAAGGTCAGGCCAATAATGCCTCAAAATTACAGGGTATGTACTACCAGGGCGACGACCGTGTTTTCGACCGCAATGAAATAGATGTACGTATATTAAAGTACAACTACTCGATCATGGTACTGCGCGATGCTGCCAATTATAAAAATGATAAAACCAAAAGACGCTCTGACTTTATTTTACGTGATACTGTAGCCGTTTATCCTGATACGCTGGTATGGCTGAGCGATTTTTCGTACGCTGCCAATGAGCCTATGGTTGAAGGTTATTTCTCGCACCCGGCTTTCCGTAATTATCCTGTGGTTGGTGTAACCTGGAGACAAGCAAGAGCATATACCGTATGGCGTACCCGTTATAACGATGCTTATAAAGATTCACGCCGTTTGCCGCACCGTTTACCATATGGCTTACCTACCGAGGCTCAGTTTGAATATGCTGCACGTGGCGGCAGGATAGGTACCGATTACCCATGGGGTGGGCCTTATATTAAAAATGCCAAAGGCTGTTTGCTGGCCAACTTTAAGCCAGGTCGCGGTAACTATACCGATGATGGCGGCGCTTATACCGTAAATGTGCGCTCTTACTTCCCTAATGATTATGGCCTGTACAACATGGCCGGGAACGTAGCCGAGTGGACATCATCAACTTTCGACGAATCAGCCTCATCATTTGTGCATGACCTTGCACCAACATTTAATTACGAAGCAAAAGCAACCGATCCGGAAGTACTGAAGCGTAAAGTGGTACGCGGCGGATCATGGAAAGATATCGGATACTTTCTTCAAAACGCGACCCGTACTTATGAATACCAGGATACCGCGAAATCATACATTGGTTTCCGCTGTGTAACCGACTATTTGGGCCGCGATATTAAAGACAAACGATAAACAAAAACTAATTAATAAAACATCTACACAAATTATTTCTGAATTATTATGGCAGGGAAGAAAAAACCTTATGGAATAGGTAATATAATATCATGGGGAGCTACAGTAGTAATCATCGGCTTATTGTTTAAAATTCAACACTGGCCAATGGCATCTACCTTTATAACCGTTGGGTTGGGTGCAGAGGCATGTTTGTTTTTCCTATTGGGTTTCCAGAGAGAAGATAAGGATATTGACTGGGTACGTGTTTATCCAGAATTAAGCGAAGAGTTTAGCGGTGAATTGCCAAAAGCAACCACCAGGCCAGTAATTAGCAGTAACTCTTCAAATACACAGGCCTTGGATAAGATGCTGGAGGATGCCAAAATTGGTCCGGAACTGGTACGCAGCCTGGGCGATGGTTTAAGAACCTTTGGCGATAAAGTTGCCGCTATATCCAGAGTAACTGACGCTGGCGAAGCTACAATAGCCTTTACCGATAAGGTAAAAACAGCATCGGCAAGCTATGATAAACTAAGCACCGCTTTTGATAAAGCATCGGCTAATTTATCAGAACTAGCCAATTCAAATGTTGATTCAAAAGCATATCATGAGCAGGTAACCAAATTGGGCCGTAACCTGTCTGAACTAAATGCTGTTTATGAATTGGAACTGCAGGATTCAAGTGCTCATTTAAAATCAATGAACAACTTTTATAAAAACCTGTCTTTAACCATGAACAACTTCAATGAGTCGTTAGATGATTCGAAACAGTTTAAGGAAGAAGTAGGTCGTTTAGCAAAAAACCTGGCATCGTTAAATTCGGTTTACGGGAATATGCTTACTGCAATGAACCAGCCACGTGTTAATTAATATAATTAATAGATTTTTATACAAGCTAATATTTATATAGATGGCCGGAGGTAAGGAAACCCCAAGACAGCGAATGATAGGCATACTATACCTGGTGCTTTTAGGCTTAATAGCCCTGAATGTGCCGGATAGCTTATTAGACGCGTTTAAAAATATAACAAACAGTTTAGATCAGTCAAGAACTAACGTTACAACCAGTTTACAAAGTACCTATTCGGCATTTGAGGCAACCAAATTGAAAGAACAGCCCGAAAAGGCCCGTCAATTAGAAGCCCAGGCCAAAGCTGCAAGTAAAGCGGCTGATGAACTAAACGGGTACATTGAAGAATTAAAAGCTAAATTAATACAAGAGGGAGGGGGTAAGAACCCGGAAACGGGCGATGTTGATGCCCGGGAGAGTTTGGATATATCTCCCCAGATAATGATCAACGGTAAAAAAGCCGATGTATTGAAAGAGAAAATTGAAACTACCCGTGCGCATTTATTACAGTTACTAGGCAAAGATAGTACAGGTGTTAATTTTTCTTTAAATACTATCGCGCCTAAAGGTAAAACCTGGCAAGAAGGTTATTTTGGTGATGGTATTCCGTTGGGTGCCGCATTAACTACTTTAGCGAAGATCCAGGCTGATAATAAGAATGCTGAAAACGAAGTAGTAAAAAAAGTATTGGGTAAGGTGGACGTTGCCCAGGTAACTTTAAACCAGTTTAAGGCCGTAGCGGTTGCTCCAAGCAGTTATGTTTTGGCAGGTCAGCAATATAAAGCAGAGATTTATTTAACTGCTTATGATCAAAATTCAAACCCTGCTATTACTGTAGGGGGAGCCAGTATCCCAACTTCAAATGGAGTAGGAACTTATACTACCACAGCAAGCGGTGAAGGATTACACACCTGGACTGGTAGTTTATCTGTAAAACAGGTAGAGGGACCACCTAAAGTATATCCTATTTCGGCTACTTACATGGTAGCCAAACCATCTGCCGTGGTATCGCCCGATAAAATGAACGTTCTATATATTGGTGTACCAAACCCTCTTTCTGTATCGGCGCCGGGTGTGCCCAAAGAAAGTATGAAGGTAAGCATGTCTGGTGGTTCTATAAATGGAAGTGGCGGTCACTATACAGCTACGGTAAGTAGTATTGGTACAGCAAAAGTTACTGTGTTTGGTGATAAAGGAATGGTTTTAGGTACCTCTGAGTTCCGTGTAAAGCGTATACCTGATCCTAAACCACAGTTTGCCGGAAAAAGTGGTGGTAACACCAGTGCTGCAAACCTTAGAGCGCAGGACAGGCTTTTTGCGAAGCTGGAGAATTTTGATTTTGATGCTAAATTTAACGTAACGCGTTTTACACTGCTTGTTGTAAAGCCCCGTCAGGATGCCATTATACTATCAGGCAGCGGTGCCGAGCTAACAGGTGCAATGCGTTCAGCAATGAGTAGTGTTACACCGGGTTCTACTGTTGTATTTAAGGATATTGTTGCAGTTGGCCCTGATGGAACACCGAGAGGACTTGACCCGATTGTAATATCCGCAAATTAAAGGCGTATGAAAAAGAAAATTTTGGTGGTTGTACTTTGTTTAGTGTGCGTTTCGGCGGCATTTGCCCAAAAACGCCCGGCTAAAAAACGTACCAGGAAAGCCGCTGCTACCACCACACAGCAACAACAGCCCGTGCAGCAACAGCTTCAGCAATCCAGCCAGCAGGATAACGTGGCCGGGAGTCAGGCGTCGGTTGCTGATACCTCAAAACGTAAAACATTTGACCCTAACAAGCCTTTTGAGCGGCCGCTTGATGGTTATTATAAAAAGAACAACATCCTGAATGCCCGGGTTACGCCTTTACCAAACCTGCGCGAAAATGATGTAGCTTTTGCTAAACGTGTGTGGCGGGAAATTGATGTTCGCGAAAAAATGAACCAATACCTGGCTTCGCCGAAAAGCAGGTTAATTGACGTGCTTTTAAATGCCATTGCTGCAGGTGAGTTGACAGCCTATGACCCAAGCCCAACAAAGGACGATCCGGGAGGCGATGCTTTCACTGTTCGGCTTTCTGCCGGGGCAGCTAGATCAAAAATGGCAGATAGCTCGGTTGTGGATAAGTTTGATAAAGACGGTAATAAAATAGGATCGTCATTACAGGCCGGGGAGTTTAACCCTGATAGTGTAGTGAAGTTCCGCATTAAAGAAGATTGGGTTTTTGATAAGCAACGTTCTGTATTTGAACCACGCATTATTGGTATAGCCCCATTGATCAAACCAAAAGCAGGTAACCTGGATTTGGATTACCAGCCAGCATTTTGGGTGTATTTCCCCGAGGCACGACCTATCCTGGCTACAAAAGAAGTAGCCAGTCGTAACAGCGATGCAACAGGTTTGAGTTTCGACGATGTTTTTATGAAGCGGATATTTACCAGCTACATTGTCAAAGAAAGTAATGATAAGGACGAACGTATAAAAGATTACGCGCAAGGCATTGATAAGCTTTATGAATCGGAGCGGATCAAAAAATCGCTGATGGATTGGGAGCTTAACCTCTGGTCATACTAAGTTTTTTTTAAGTCAAAATTAAAAGGTCAAAATTCAAAACCGAAAGGTGATGAGTTTTGACCTTTTTTGCTTCATGGGGGTGGGCTGTCATCCTGAGCTTGTCGAAGGATCGCGCGGAGAGGCCTTTGCTCACCATGCTTCGACAGGCTCAGCATAACAGCGTATATTTTGAATTTTTACTTTTGACTTTCCGCAAAGTATCCTAAAATAGCTTTCGCCTGTTTCAGGTTTACTACCTCCAACAACGTTTCCTCATTGGCTTCACGAATCTTTTTGACCGATTTGAAATATTTCAACAGCTTTTCAGCAGTAGTTTTCCCTATACCATCTATCAGTTCCAGTTCGGTGGCCAGGGTTCCTTTATCGCGTATCTTCCGGTGAAAAGTAATACCAAAACGGTGTGCCTCATCGCGCAGGTGTTGGATCACCTTTAATGTTTCTGATTTTTTATCCAGGTACATTGGGTACTGGTCATTTGGATAGTATAGCTCTTCCAGTCGTTTGGCTATACCTATTACCGTTACCTGTTTATCGATACCTAGTAATTTAAGGCTGTGCATGGCCGATGAGAGCTGGCCCTTGCCACCGTCAATAATAATGAGTTGAGGTAGCTCAGTCCCTTCATCTAGCATACGGCGGTAGCGGCGGTGTACGGCCTCCTCCATAGTAGCAAAGTCATTCGGGCCCTCTACTGTTTTTACATGAAAGTGCCGATAGTCTTTTTTGGATGGTTTGCCATCTTTAAATACAACGATGGCCGATACCGGGTATTTTCCCTGGAAGTTAGAGTTATCAAAACATTCAATATGGCGGGGTAGTTGGTTCATCCGCAGATCCTTCATCATCTGCGTAAGCAAACGTTCGGTTCTTATTTCAGGATTTAACTTTTCGTATTGGTCTATTTTTTCTTTTTTGAAGAACAGTACATTCTTTTGCGAAAGATCGAGTAGCTTTTTCTTTTCGCCCAGTTTAGGAACGGTAAACTTGATGCCGGGATGATCTTCCAGGTCGATACCAAAGGGCACGATGATCTCTTTGGAATCGCTGTTATAACGGCTTCTGAACTCTGATATAGCCAGGGTGAGTAATTCCTCATCACTTTCATCCAGACGCTTCTTTAACTCGATAGTTTGTGTTTGGATGATAGTGCCGTTCATTACTTTTAAAAAGTTAACAAAGGCTATTTTGTCTTCCGACGCAATGCTGAAAACATCCACATCCGTTATGGACGAATTTACAACGGTTGATTTGCTCTGGTAGTTCTCCAATAGTTCAAACTTCCGCTTTAAGCGATGGGCAAGCTCATAATTGTAGTCAGCAACAGCAGCTTCCATTTCGCCTTTAAGGCGGCGCAGCACGGCTCCTATTTTACCGTTAAGGATGTCTTTGATCTCCTCAATGCTGTTGTCATAATCGTTCTCGGTCTGATAGTTTTGACATGGCCCTTTACAATTACCCAATTGGTATTCCAGGCAAACTTTAAATTTGCCTTTGTCAATATTTTCGCGGGTAAGCTGCAGGTTACAGGTGCGCAGGGGATAAGTTTCCTTAATAAGCCCCAGAATGTTGTGCATCATGCTCACCGAGGCATAAGGGCCCAGGTATTTTGAACCATCTTTAACGATACGGCGGGTCCAGAAAATGCGGGGATAATTCTCGTTCTTGATGATGATCCAAGGGTAGGTTTTATCATCCTTCAGCATCACATTGTAGCGTGGCTGATGCTTTTTGATCATGCTGTTCTCCAACAGCCAGGCATCTACCTCGGTATCAACAATAGTAAAAGTGATGTTGCGTATTTTGGATACCAAAACGCGGGTTTTGGCATTGACATGCATATCCTGATTGAAGTAGGAGCCCACGCGATTGCGCAGATCTTTGGCTTTACCAATATATATCAGTTCCTGCTCACTATCCCAATACTGATAAACACCGGGTTTGTGAGGTATATTTTTTAATGCCGCTCTGTAATCAAAGTTCATTAGTTCATTAGTTCATTAGTTCATTAGTTCATTAGTTCATTGGTGCTGGTTTTAGATCAAGAAAGAATCAGTGTAGTTTATTGATCTGTTTTTTGCCCTGATTTCGTACCAATGAACTTTAAGTAAGCATTTAATTTTAGATGGATTGTCTGAAGTTTCTGCATGAGTGCCTGAAATTGTTCTTCAGGTATCAGATCTCTATCTCTTGATTTTATTAGCCACCCTTTGGTTGCCAATATGGATCCTCTGCTAAAGTAACAGAAGTCTCTGTTCTCCTTATAATGATATCTACCGTATCCTTCGTCAATATTGGCACCGATAGAATCTGCAGAACGAACTATCTGCTTTCCAACCGTCTCCTTTGCAAAATAATTCCATTCACTTACTAATAACCAGATTTCATTACTAAAGGTTTCAGCTAATTGATACACCTCTAAATCATCAAGAATGTAATAACTCATACATAAAAGTATAGAACTATTTACCAATAAACTAATGAACAAGTGAACCAATGAACTAATTAAAATCCCAATTTCTTATCAACTTCGGTTGTACCTTGCTGCTGCTGGTTGTATTGGTTGCAATCCATCACGATGCTTACACCATTTTTAGGCGCGTCAAAATCAACATTTTTCTTGATACCTAATGCCGCGTTGGCGTATACTTTTTTCATGTAGAATGCAAATATAGGCAGCGCGCTGTTAGCACCTTCACCCAGTCGTGTTGATTGAAACGCAATGTCCCGATCTTCACAGCCTGTCCATAAACCGGTAACCAGTTGTGGTGTAATACCAATGAACCAGCCATCAGAGTTGTTTTGTGTGGTGCCGGTTTTTCCTCCTATTGGATTGCTAAGGCCATATTTATATTGTAAGCGTGAGCCGGTACCTTCCTGAATTACACCTTTAAGCATATAAGTCATCACGTAGGCGGTTTGCGGATTCATCGCTTGCACTACTTTTGGAGTATGTGTATATAAAACGTTTCCGTTTTTATCCTCAATACGTAAAATATAGGTAGGCTCTGTCCACAGACCGTGATTGGCAAATACCGAATAAGCAGCGGTCATTTCAAATACCGAGGCATCAAATGTCCCCAGACAAATGGAAGGATAAGGAGGCACAGCGCTGGTTATGCCCATTTTTTTAATCAGCTCCACAACAGGCTCGGGCTTAACCTCGCCCATGACGTGTGCGGTTACCCAGTTTTGTGAATGTGCCAAAGCCTGGCGCAGGGTAATAAAGCCCTGCAAAGTTTCTGACGGAGAAGAGCGCGGGCACCATGGCGGTCCATATCCCCTGATGGTATCGGGCACGTTATTGATCTTCATGCAGGGCGAATAGCCATTATCAATCGCTACTGCGTAGGTAAACGGTTTAGCCGTTGAACCAACCTGGCGTGTGCCGTTTTTTACCTGGTCATATTTAAAGTGTTCAAAGTTGGTACCACCTACCCAGGCCTTAACATAGCCGGTGGTGGGGTCCATACTCATCAATGCGTTACGGAGCAGCATTTTACAATATACAATGGAGTCCATCGGTTTCATTAGCGTATCGATGTCGCCATGCCAGGTAAACAGGTTGAGCTTGTCGGGGGTGTTAAAATTGGTGGTGATGTCCTCGTCGCTCATGCCCTGGGCTTTCAATTGCTTGTACCGATCAGATCGAAGCATGCCCTGCTGTAACAGCAGTTTATAATTGTGAATATTTTTGGCCAGGTTTTTCCCGCGCCAGTGATCGTTAAACTGCCCTTGCAGATCGCGCATATATTGCTGTTGAGCTTCCTCTGCATATTGCTGCATGGTGGCATCAATGGTAGTATATATTTTCAAACCATCACGGTCAAGATCATAAGGGGTACCATCTGACTTGCTGATGTTTTGCTCCTTAAACAGTTTTTGCAGCTCTTTTTTCAATACCGATCTGAAATAAGGTGCCGGGCCATCAAAGTGATTATTAGGGCGAAAATCGAGTCCAAGTGGTTTTTGTTTGTATTCATCAGCCTGCGCCTGGTTCAGATCGCCCTTTTCTACCATACGGTTAAGTACCAGGTTACGGCGTTTCAGTGCATTTTCTGGATGGCGGATAGGTGAGTAGATGCCGGGGCCGTTAACCATACCAATTAATAACGCTGCCTGATCTGGTGTAAGCTTATCTGGAGTGGTATTAAAATAAGTACGGGCAGCCGATTTAATGCCGTAAGTATTGTAGGCACCAAAATCAACCGTGTTGAGGTACATGGTCAGGATTTCCTGTTTGGTATAATGGCGTTCCAGCTTAACAGCAGTTACCCATTCCTGCATTTTTTGGATAATACGCTTGAATGGATTAGCCGCTCTTTCTGAGAACAGGTTTAGCGCCAGTTGCTGTGTGATAGTACTGCCTCCTTGTTTTTGCCCGATAAGCAGATGCAGAAAGATGGTAAAGCTGCGGCCAAAATCAATACCCGAGTGATCAAAGAAGCGCTTATCTTCGGTTGCTACCAGCGCATTAACTACGTTGGGCGATAACCCTGCATAAGTTACATTGGAGCGGTTCTGTATATAATAGGTACCTAATACCTTTTTATCGGCAGATAATACTTCGGATGCCTGGTTGCTTTTGGGATTTTCCAGATCGCGGAAGGAGGGTAGCTGACCAAATACATCAAAAATGGTTAACGCTATCATCAATCCAACAAAAACAAACCCTGCAATTACGGTACGCCATATGTACCAATTATATCGTCTTATATTCTGTTGCGTAAGCTTGGGCTTAGTAGTTCTCATTTCAATAATTTTTCTGGTAATAGTCCATATAACTATCCACCGTTTTTTGATCGGCTAATTTATCCAGATTTTCCTTGGTAATGATAAAAAAACTGTATTTATCCTTAGGTACCTTCATAATATCAGGCAACACCGGGATAATGCTCTTAGCATACTTGCGGGCATCGCTCAGGCTAAAAAAGCGACCGATGTAAATAATCTGGTTATCTGGCCCTGCGTTTATCAATTCGTGTTTAAATCCATAACCAAAAAAGCGGATGCGGTTAAATTGTCCTATTCCAAAACGCGAAGATGCCAGGTTAGTTGTACCCGATGTTACATTTATAGCAAAATAGTAATGGGTGCTGTCGCGTTTTGAAAATATAGAGGCAATGTTTTGTGCCACAATAACGGGTGGGGCAACGGTTGTGGTAACACTATCGGGATTGGCCTGGTTAGCTTGCTGCAACACGTATGCAGGCTGTTGTATGTGATTGTCGCTTAATTTACCCTGCGGTATATTTAGCTGGGTATTGATTTTGGTTGTGGCCGATGCTAACCCGTTCAAAGGTGCATTCACCGGGTGGCGATACTCCGGAGCCTGCGGCGATGGGATGTAAGTTTTCCGGTATTCTGTTTGTTTTTGATAAGCCACAGGCGGAGTGAACGAAATTTCATTAGGATCTTCGTTATTAAGCACCACCGGACGAGCAGCTACTTCGGCCAGGTTGGCATTAATATAGGCCAGGTGTTGCTGGGCAAGTGGAGTTATTAATACATCATCCGGATACTTTTCAACAATCTCTTTCATATCGGCCATAAATGGCGGCAGCTTTTCCTGATGACCCGCAGCGATGGCTTTTAAGTAAAATAGTTGAGCGGCGAAGCGGTTGTCCGGATATCTTTTTAACAGATCATCTGCACTGCTGATCACCTGCGCGTATTGTTTTTGTTCATACAGGTCATATACCTGGTTATAGAACACATTAAACCCGGCGTTGGCATCGTTTAGTTTTCTGCTGTAATCGGGATCAAGAATTATTTTGGCGAAAGCGGTTTGCGGATACTCTTTCAGGATACGGTTTTTATACATATCTGATTTGGCGGCATCAATATCCGTATACAAACGATATAGATTATAATAAATGGCAGGTTTATCCGGATTGTCCGGAAAACGGGCAAGCATTTTTTCAAAGGCAGCTATAGCCTCTTTTTTATCTTCCAGTACATCACGGTACAGGTTGCCCAGATCGAGATAGGCATTGTAGATGCGGATGTTGGACTGGCTAAGCAGGGCGGGTGTAAGGGGCAAATCATGAATGAGGTCTTGTTTATAGATAACACTCCTTAACGAATCTGCCGCTTTACCGGTAACACCTGCCAGTTTATCTGTAGTTGTATTCGGTCCCGAAGGTCCGGCGCTCACCGGTAAACCCGTGTTTGAACGTTTGCTGCGGCGCCAGTTGTCTTCTAGCTTACGGTTTCCCCATTGACGTTTGAATGCCGTATAACCCTGACTTACGGCATTGGTATTATAAAAATAAAATGAACTCACCACGTTTTGACCGTTTTGACGGTTTTGGCCATTTTGCTGTGCGTCGGGATTATTTAAGGTAAAGCTATTACTGAACGGATCACCACTGTTGTTGCTGGCCGCTGCAGCAGCTGCTTCTGCCGCCGCCGCTTTATTCTGGGCCGCCTTGCGGGCAACCATAGCATCAATATGTGCCATGCGTGTTTTTTCGTCCAATGCGGCAAGCATTTGCAGGGTATCTTCGCGGGATATAGTTTGCAGCAGTCCGGTTAATAACTGCAGGTTATTGCTCTTTTTAACAATCAACTGATAACCCGGGTAACTGGGCGATAGATAGGTAAGCGTACTATCATAATATAATTTAGCGCCCTCGTAATTGGCTTTATTTTTAAAATCGATATCGGCAATACGCAGGTATGATACCCCGCGTTGGTTTTGGTTTTTGGTACTGTAGCGTATTGATAGTTTGTAATTTTTGATAGCGTTATCAATATCTCCTGTTGAATAATACTGTTGCCCGATGTGATAGTATATCTGGTCGAAGAAATCAATATTATCGTGATTCTTCAAAAGTTTACGCAACTGGTCTATCTTACTCAATTTAATGCCGTTACGGCTATCCTGTATCCGGATGCGGTTTAAATTGGCGTTAAAAGCCATTTCGAAGGACGCGTTACTTTGCACAATGCGGGAATAACTATTGTATGCGTCGAAAGGTTTTAGGTTAAGTTCCTGTAGCTGGGCCAAAATAAATATCCAGCGCAGTTTCAGCCTGCTTACCGAACAAAATTGTATGGCTTGTTTGGCGTCCTCCTCGGCTTCGGCATAGTTTTGCGTGTTGATATTGTATTGCATGCGGGTTGCATACACATCGGCAGTAAAACTTTTACCCGGTTTTTTGGGGTTGATGTTTTGCACAGCCGAATCAATAGTGAGCTTGGCTTGCGGCAAATTATTCAGGTATAAAAGAGAACGCCCTTTCCAAACCATGGCCTCTTGTGCTAATGGGAAATTATTTCCGAATGAACGTACCACATAGCTGAAATACTCTACAGCATCGAAGTAACTCCCCTCTAAAAAGCGGGCTTTGCCCAAAACCAGGTAAGCATCACCAATATAATGGCTTTGCTCTTTGATGTTGATAATAGTATTAGCCTTGGTAATAGCCAGCTCCATATCTCTGTCTGGCGAACCACTCTGACTGGTAGTATCGGGGTAAACATTCAATAATTCGGTATAAGCATCAGGGAACGATGCTGCGTAGCTTTCCTGCTTGCGCCGCAGCAACTCGTTGGCATTAAACAGGATATTGTAATGCGCAGTAAGATTTTGCATGGAGCGGTTAAGGCCGCTTTGTTTTTCGAGCGAGCACCCTGCGATGATAATGATAAGGGCGAACAGTAAAAAATTACCGTTTTTGTACATGGAAGATATAGGTAGTTGCCTCAAAATAAGCTATTGGTTTTAAAAGCATTGCTAAAATACTAAAGATATTATACGATTTTGGATTTGGGATGTTCGATTTTTAGTTATTGTTTATTTTAACGGTGGTGCTCCGGAGGGTTTCGTCGTTTTGGATTTATTTTGATTTTTGATTTAGTGTTTAGAATTCAGGATTTTATCCAATAGGTTTAATAAATTTGCACATGGCTAAAAAAGAACAGCAGGGCGACTCTGATAATGTTGGTGAGGCAAACACTTACGCCAAATTCAGCGGTGTGGCTTTCCAGATGATAGCGGTTATTGGCGTATTTGCTTTTGCAGGCTATAAAATTGACGAAGTTATGGCTCACCGGGTAAAATGGGTAACAGCGGTGTTATCGCTTATCGGGGTGTTTATTGCGTTATATATTGTTATCAGATCTGTAAAAAGTTGAAAATTCTACCTACTGTATTATCCTATTTATCGTTTATTATTATCATAGCAGTACCACCACTGGTGTTTTCTTATATTGGTTATACCAATCTGCTCATCCCGAAGTTCTGGCTGTTGTTTTTCTTCCTGTCGGGGCTTACCTTTTTAACGGTAATTTCTATCCTGATGGTAGCCAAAATCAATAAAGAAATGTACGCACAGGCATTTTTGGCTGCAACAACGGTTAAGCTGTTGGCCTGTATGTTTTTTGCTTTGATTTTTCTTTTAAAAAACAAGGTAAACAGGTACGTTTTTGTGGCCGATTTTTTTTATATATATTTCTTAAATATGGGTTTTGAAATTTATGGTTTGTTACGTAACTTGCGCAACCAAAAAATAAGGTAGAAAACTTCATCTAGATGAATAATAGCTCGATTTTGAACTCAAAAATATTTAAACCATTACTGATTTCCGCGCTTTTTTTGCTTTTCTGTGTTAAGCCAACATTATCTTTTTCACAAGAAAAAGCTGCTGAAGCAAGCGAAAAACCATTTGATCCGAAAGAGGTAGTATTTGAACACATCGGTGATTCACACTCCTGGCATGTTCTTGGCGAAACGGCCATTCCATTGCCGGTTATCCTGTACACAGATAAAGGATTGGAGATATTTTCATCAGAAAAACTAGGTCTTCATCATGAAGAAGGTCATGAAGCTCCGGTTTACAAAGGCGAGCATTATAATTACAAGCTTGAAGGAAATAAAATATTAGCAGTTACCGAGAATGGTGAGGTTAATAAAGACGCCAAAATATATGATTTTTCTATAACCCGTAACGTAGCCAGTATGTGGATGGGTATGATCATTTTACTATTGGTGTTTTTTAGTATTACTTCGGCTTATAAAAAACGTGCCGGCAAAGCACCAAAAGGTTTGCAGGCATTGTTGGAGCCGGTTATCCTTTTTGTAAGAGATGATGTAGCTATTCCTAATATTGGTGTTAAGTATGTTAGATACATGCCTTTGTTGCTAACCATCTTCTTCTTTATATTAATCAATAACTTATTGGGTTTGGTTCCTTTCTTTCCAGGAGGCTATAACCTGACCGGTAATATTGCGGTAACTATGGTGTTATCGGTAATAGTGCTTTTAGTTGTTAATTTTAGCGGTAATAAATATTACTGGAAACACATTTTTGCACCTGGTATCCCATTGTGGTTGTACCCTATCATGGTTCCGGTTGAGATCATCGGTATTCTGTCAAAGCCATTTGCGTTAATGATTCGTTTGTTTGCGAACATTACTGCCGGTCACATTATTGTATTAAGCTTAATATCTTTGATATTTATCTTTAAAACTGCATGGATGTCAACAGTTTCTGTTCCATTTGTAGTATTTATGGATTGTATTGAATTGCTTGTGGCGTTTTTGCAGGCGTTTATTTTTACGATGCTTACTTCCCTGTTTATCGGGATGGCTGTTGAAGAGCATCACCATTAATCTGAATTAATTATAATTATATATACACGTTAAATTATCAAACAATGATTGGAATGATTGGAACCATTGGTATGGTTGTAGCTCAAGCGACCGCAGGATTACACGGAACCGTTGGTGCAATTGGTGCTGGCTTAGCTGTTATTGGCGCAGGTATCGGTATTGGTCAAATCGGTGGTAAAGCCGTTGAAGGTATCGCTCGTCAACCAGAAGCTGCCTCAAAAATTCAAACTAACATGATCATCGCTGCAGCCCTTGTTGAAGGTGTTGCTTTGTTTGCTGTGGTAGTTGCTTTACTCTAATTAGTAGAGTTAAAGAAGAAAAGAGCAACCCGGAGCGATTGGCTCCGGGCTTGTTTTAATCAGGTTAAAGAAAGAATAACATAAAAGTAAATATCTATACATAATTATGGAATTAGTTACCCCCAATCTTGGTTTGGTTGTCTGGACAACGATATCTTTCGTAATCCTGCTGTTTTTACTGGGCAAATTTGCCTGGAAACCTATCTTAGGTGCTCTTAATGATCGTGAACGCTTTATTGAAGATTCACTGTCAAAAGCCGAAGCTGCTAAAGATGAAATGGCCCGTTTAACCAACGAGAATGAGTCGTTACTGAAACAAGCCCGTGCCGAGCGTGATCATATATTATCTGACGCCCGCAAAGTGAAAGAGCAAATGATTGCCGATGCCAAAGAGCTTGCCCACAAAGAAGGTGCACGCATGATTGAACTGGCTCGTGTAGAAATCAACAACCAGAAATCAATTGCTATGGCTGATGTTAAAAATCAGGTAGCTACCTTGTCGTTACAGATTGCCGAAAAGGTATTGCGCAAGCAATTTGAAGATCACCAGAAACAAGACGAACTGGTGAGCCAACTATTAAAAGAAGTGAAATTGTAAATAGATATTAGATATTAGATATGAGATATGAGACATAAAATAGTCTGGATCTCACGTCTCACATCTCACGTCTCACATCTCAAAAATATATGTCAGAATTAACAGTAGGAGCCAGGTACGCTAAATCATTGATTGACCTTGCACAGGAACAAAACATTGTTGATGCGATCAAGGCCGACATGGATCTGTTTTTGAATACCCTTAAGGCAAGCCCTGAACTTAAAGCTGTTTTAAGTAACCCCATCATCGCCCACATCAAAAAAATCAAGATATTGGATGATGTGTTTGAGGGCAAGGTTAACAAGGCTACTATCGCGTTTTTTAAACTGATGGTAAACAAAGGCCGTGGTGAGGTTTTATATACTACAGCATTGGAGTACATTAACCTGTATAATATCAAAAAACATATCACTAAAGCAAAGGTTGCTTCGGCTACAGAGCTTTCTGCAGCTAACAAACAAACACTGGTTGCCGAATTGCAAAAAGCAATTGGCGGTACCGTGGAGCTGGAAGCCAAGGTTGACCCAACATTAATTGGTGGCTTTGTATTAACGGTAGGCGACAGGCAGGTGGATACCAGCATTGCAGCCAGCCTGAAAAAATTAAAGAAAGAATTTGCCGAACAGGCAGCTTAATATTAACACTAAAACTCTAAATAAATTTTAAACAATGGTAGAGGTAAGACCAGACGAAGTATCGGCAATTTTGCGTCAGCAATTGGCAGGCTTCAAGTCAGAATCTGAATTAGAAGAAGTGGGTACTGTACTCCAGGTGGGTGACGGTATTGCACGCGTTTATGGATTGACAAAAGTACAATCAGGAGAGCTTGTAGAATTTGGCACAGGATTGCAAGGTATCGTGCTTAACCTTGAAGAAGATAACGTGGGTGTGGTATTGTTAGGTAAATCTGACGATATTAAGGAAGGTGATACCGTAAAACGTACCAACCGTATCGCGTCTATCAACGTAGGTGAAGGTATGTTAGGTCGTGTTGTGGATACCCTGGGTACCCCAATTGACGGTAAAGGTCCTATCACTGGTCAAACTTATGAGATGCCTTTAGAGCGTAAAGCACCTGGTGTAATCTATCGTCAGCCGGTAACTGAGCCTCTGCAAACTGGTATCAAAGCTATCGACGCGATGATCCCTATCGGCCGCGGACAACGTGAGCTGGTAATTGGTGACCGTCAAACCGGTAAAACTGCCGTTTGTATTGATACCATCATCAACCAAAAAGAATTTTATGATGCCGGTCAACCGGTTATCTGTATATATGTAGCTTGTGGTCAAAAAGCAAGTACAGTAGCCAACATTGTACGTACACTGGAAGAAAACGGCGCTATGCCTTACTCTATCATTGTAGCTGCAAACGCTTCAGATTCTGCAACCATGCAGTTCTTTGCTCCGTTTGCGGGTGCCGCTATCGGCGAGTACTTCCGTGATACCGGAAGACCAGCTTTGATCATCTATGATGATTTGTCAAAACAAGCTGTTGCTTACCGTGAGGTATCATTGTTATTACGTCGTCCACCGGGCCGTGAGGCTTATCCAGGTGACGTGTTTTACCTGCACAGCCGTTTATTAGAGCGTGCCGCTAAGATCAACTCTAACGATTCTATCGCCCAGGCGATGAACGATTTGCCAGAGTCAATCAGAGGTATCGTAAAAGGTGGTGGTTCATTAACCGCTTTGCCTATCATTGAAACACAAGCTGGTGACGTATCTGCTTATATCCCAACCAACGTAATTTCTATTACCGATGGTCAGATATTCCTGGAGTCAAACCTGTTTAACGCGGGTGTTCGTCCGGCCATTAACGTAGGTATCTCGGTATCACGTGTGGGTGGTAATGCGCAGATCAAATCCATGAAAAAAGTAGCCGGTACCTTGAAATTGGATCAGGCTCAATACCGCGAATTGGAAGCATTCTCTAAATTCGGTTCAGATCTTGATGCTTCAACCAAAACAGTATTGGACAAAGGTGTTCGTAACGTTGAGGTATTGAAACAAGGTCAATTCTCTCCGGTATCTGTTGAAAAACAAGTGGCTATCATCTACTTAGGTACTAAAAACCTGATGCGTAGCGTACCTGTAAAAGATATCAGGAAGTTTGAAGCTGAGTTTACCAGCCAGTTAGAGGCTCGTCATCCAGAAGTTTTAGCTGCCCTTAAAGCAGGTAAATTTGACGACCAGATCACCGGCGTATTAGAAACTGTAGCCAAAGAACTGGCAAGTAACTATTAATTAGTAGTATCAGGTAGTTAGTATCAAGTATCAAGTACTTTTTGAAGTTTGATACTAACTGCCTGATAAAAATATAAGTACCATTAGTAAGCGTATTCAAGTACAAAAATCTTGATACTTGATACTCGATACTTGATACTAAAAAAGAAGAATGGCTAATTTAAAAGAAGTAAGAAACAGGATAACATCTGTATCATCAACGCAGCAGATCACCAAGGCCATGAAAATGGTTTCGGCGGCTAAGTTGAAGCGTGCTACAAATGCTATTGTACAATTGCGCCCTTATGCTAACAAGCTAAAGGAACTGCTGGCTAACTTATCTGCAAGTTTAGAGGATGGCTCATCACCCTATTTGCAAGAGCGTGAGCCTGTGCGTGTATTGGTGGTTGTAGTAACCTCAAACCGTGGTTTGGCTGGTGCTTTTAATACCAACGCAATTAAAACAGCTAACAACCTTATTGCCGATAAATACAGCAAGCAATTGCAGGCCGGTAATGTTTCGATAGTAGCAATCGGTAAAAAAAGCCAGGAGTATTATGAGCGACGGAAGTACAATGTAATTGGTAATAATAACGATCTGTACAATGAGCTTAACTTTGAAAATACTTCCAAAATTACCGAAAGCATTATGGAAGGTTTTGTTAACGGGAAATACGATCGTGTTGAGCTGGTATATAACCATTTCCGTAACGCGGCTGTACAGTATTTAATTGCCGAGCAATTATTGCCGGTGCCAAAAGCCGATAAGAAGGAAAAGGAAGAAGTAAAAACAGCCAATGTTGATTACATCCTGGAGCCTTCGCAGGAAGAAATTGTAGAGCAGCTGATACCTAAAAATATTAAAATACAGTTATACCGTGCCGTACTGGATTCCAATGCTTCTGAGCATGGTGCCCGTATGACAGCCATGGATAAGGCTACCGAAAACGCAGGCGAGTTGTTAAAAGCCCTGAAGCTTTCATACAACCAGGCCCGCCAGGCAGCCATCACCACCGAGCTTACCGAAATTGTGAGTGGTGCCGCGGCATTATCCGGACAATAATAATTTATAAAAGAGTTTATAGTAAAAAGGCCTTCTTGTATAAGAAGGCCTTTTTTGTTCTTTGTCCCTTTAAGGGTTAAATCTTTTTAACAGATCATCAACATTTGGGATGTTTTTTTCCTGCTCTTCTATTTTTTGTACGATGTCTACAAATGTTTTCTCATTGGCTATCACTTTCAGAGTATACTCTAAGGGATATAATGATATAAAAGCTTCGTTTATATGTTTTTTTATTGTGAAATCCCTGAATTTGTATTCAGGTTCTGAGTCAAAATAAAAAATCATATCAAAGTTATCAATCATATATTTGCTAAAGGCAAAAGCCAGTTGAATGGCTGATTCACCACTCCCAAATCCATATGGCTTACAGAACTTCAAATAGCCATTAGTTGCGGCAAAATCCAAATTTTGTGGATGATTAGCAGAACCATGTACAGGTTTTTTTGATAATGTTTCAATAAAAAAGCTTTCTACCATCTTAACAGATCCATCTATTGCTATCGCATCATTCTGCGTTAATTCCTTGTATCTTTTATCAAAATAATCATTAGTCATCACTTCTTTAAGAACAGGTATATCAGGCACATTTATTCCTTTCCTATTATCACCAGCCGAATCATTGGGTGTTTGCTTATTGGAAGCAAATAGTTTTTTGAAAAAGTTCATACACGTACTTATTAAGCAATTAAGTTAAAGCTTTTTAACTTAATTGTTAAGAATTTATAGTAAAAAGGCCTTCTTGTACAAGAAGGCCTTTTTTGTTTGTGCATTTAATAAGGCCTGCCAGTCTGAGCTTGTCGAAGAGTAGTGCGCAGAAGCCTACCCACTACGGTTCGAAAGGGCTCATCATGACACCCTTTGAAAACATTATTTGGGGCCCGTAACAAATTAAACCAACTCATTCAACACTGCTCTTTTCAAGGCCATAATATAGCCGCAGTGTAAGCCTTCATGAAAAGGTAAAAATGCAAAAGCATCAGCAAAAGAAGCAATGGTGGTACCATACCGGCTCAGCCAGGCAGGGTAATTGGTAAAGATATTTGCTTTCATATCGAGCTCCAGACGGTCAATACTGCTCAGGAAAAGTTCTTTGATGTGGGCTATCTCCCCGGCATCGATAAAGCGCTCAGGTTTGGTATTCGGTTGGAAAGGGGTATAGTACTTATCTTCTACCACAACAGGTAAACCGGCACGGGTATAACATATGCCCTGCTGCGCGGATATCAGGTGAGCCAGGTTCCAGATGAGGTTATTGTTAAAGCCTTTTGGTATGTGGTTAAGTTGTTCAGTACTAAGATCATTTATTAAATTAAGGATATAAACCCTTGGTAGTTTGATGATTTCTGTTGATTGCTGCATCTGGAAGTTATAATATATGGATAGCGACAGAGCTAAATTATGAAGATTAGATGTATTTTACTTAATCATGATTACTAATACTTTAAGCCTTATATCTTTTATCATACCTTTGCCAATTCAATTTTTAACATTATAAATGCAGCATAACAGTTTAAATAATACACAGCCACCGGTAAAATATAACCGCCCTGTTATTTATTTTTTATTGTTATGGACAGCTTTAAATGTATTGCAGGCCTGTACGCTCGAGATACATGCCGACGAGGCCTACTATTGGATGTATTCGCGGTTTTTGGATTGGGGTTATTATGACCACCCACCAATGGTGGCCCTGTTTATCAAAGCCGGCTACAGTTTAATGCACAGCGAATTCGGCGTGCGCTTATTTACTGTACTCAGCAGTACCATATCATTATACCTGATATGGCTGATGTTAAAAAAATACAGTATCAATGCCCGGGCTTTTATTCTGGTGATGGCGGGGATATTTGTTTTCCATATTTATGGCTTTACTACCACGCCCGATTCGCCCCTGTTATTATTTACCGCCCTTTTCTTTTATGTTTACCAACGGTACATCGAAAAAGATAGCTGGACCCTTGCTTTAATACTGAGTGTGATTATTGCCGGCCTATTGTATAGTAAATATCATGGCGTATTACTGGTTGTTTTTACGCTGCTCTCCAATATCAAACTGCTCAAACGCGGGTCGTTTTGGGGTATTGTGCTACTGGCTGTGGGCTTATATGTACCACACATTTTATGGCAGGTAAACCATGATTATCCTTCTCTTAAATATCATCTTTCAGAGCGCTCTGCCGAAACCTATAACTTTTCATATTCATACCTGTACCCGATTGGGCAACTGGCCATGGCCGGACCGCTGATTGGCTGGTTCCTGTTTTACAAAGGATTTACGGTACGTATCAAAGACGCATTTATGCGCGCCTTAATGATAAATAGCGTTGGCATACTGCTTTTCTTTTTCTTTACCTCATTTAAAGGCGAGGTGCAGTTACACTGGACGCTTATTGCTTATGTACCCTTATCCATGCTGGTGCTGATTGGTTTTGCACAAAGCCGCGTGCCGGCCTGGTTTAACAAACTGGCCATCGCAAACATGGCTTTAATAGTTTTATTGCGACTGTGTATCATCATAGGATTTCCACCTTTGGTAGAGGTTGGCGCTATCAAGAGCTTTTTCGGTTTCAGGGATTGGGCAAAAGCGGTACACGCCAAGGCAGGTGATAATTATGTGATATTTAGCGAAGGTTTTCAAAATCCGTCGAAGTATAACTTTTATAACAATACCGTTAAGGGTCTTAATTACGATACACGTTATTATCGCCGTACCCAATATGACATATGGCCCATTGACGATAGTATACAACATAAACGGGCGTACCTGGTAGTAGAAGACCCTATACCGGGAACAACTACCGATACCATTAAAACATCGGTTGGTAACTGGTATACCTGTTGGGTAAATAATGTACGTACCTATCAGAAGATAGACTTTGAATTACCTGCGTACAAAATAACCGCATCGCCAGGTGAGAAGGTTACGCTGAACCTGTCATTTAAAAATACTTACAGCTTTCCTGTTGATTTTGGAAACGCTCCGGGGCAGTCGCCGGTTTATTTTGAGGCCTGCTTTTTTGGAGATGACGGCTTTCAGAACGTTCAAAAGGCCGACGACAGTTTTTATCATATTACTTTACAACCAGGGCAAAATGCCCATTATAATTTTGCCGTTACAGCGCCTGCCAAAAAAGGGCGGTACGAGTTGATTCTTTCTCTACGTACCCAACCATTTGAAGGGGGCAGAAACAGCGGTGCTATCAATTTTACAGTTAAATAATACATCACCCCATGCTTAAAAAACTATACCTCTTTGTAATTATTATCTTCATAAGCAGTACAGCTGCTTTGGCACAAAACAGCCTCGACATCCATTTCAACGGAATGGGCTTTCTGGATAACCGCGAGTATAAACCTTTTGTAGAGCGGTCACATACCTATTCTGGTGTGCGTACCGAGCTTGATTTGGGTTTAAATATCGATAGCGTACATCACTTTGTTGTTGGTGCCAACGCCCTGCATGATTTTGGCGCGAAGCCTTATTTTGCCAAGGTTAATCCAGTGGCTTACTACAGCTATACCGGAAAAAACTGGCTATTTAACGCGGGTGCATTCCCTCGTGAAGGTTTGCTGGACGATTATCCGCGTGCCTTGTTGAATGATACCCTGCGCTACTATCGTCCTAACGTGGAAGGCTTATTGGCCCGTGTGCACAATGAGCATTTTACCGAAACGGGCTGGATTGATTGGGTGAGCCATCAAACCGATACCGAGCGCGAGGAGTTTTTATTTGGCTTATCGGGTAAATATCGTCCTTCACTTTATGGCCCTTTTTATGTGTCGCATTACTTTTTATTGCTGCATGATGCGGGTCCCGGTATTCCTATTCCCAACGATCATATACAGGATAATGGCGGCGGTCAGATCCGTTTAGGTTTAGACTTCAGTCATAAAACCTTTTTAGATTCGTTATCAGTAGAGGCAGGTGGTATGGCATCATTTGAACGTACCCGTGGTGTGGATGGTTTTCAAACACCCAAAGGCTTTATAGCTAATGCATACCTGAGCTGGCACCAGTTTGCTTTATATGATGAATTTTATAAAGGCCAAGGTAGTCATATTATCTACGGCGATTCGTTTTATCAGTATAAAACTTATAACCGTTTGGATCTTATTTATACGCCATTTTTATTCAACAGGATAAAAGGGCAGTTTATTTTAAGTTTCCACCAGGTGCCTGGAGTGCCTATGAGTAATCAGGAGGCGTTCAGGGTAACGTTTGATTTGGGCAGGAAAGTCCTGGCCAGATTCAAGGATTAAAAAGTACCAAGTAGCTAGTATCAAGTATCAAGATTTTAATTCGGTCTTGATACTTGATACTAGCTACTTGATACTCAGTAATTGATACGAATATTAACACAAATCACATATACTATGCAATTAAAGCACAAATTACTGGTTCTGCTTGTGGTATTGTTTATAGCTCCTGCAAGGCTATTGGCACAAGAGAATCAATTTTCGGGCTGGGCGGCCTGGTTTCACAGCCAGCGACTATCGGAGCACTGGGGCTATTCGTTCGACGGGCAGTTCCGTTCGCATGACGATCTGAGCTATTTGAAACATACCCTGCTGCGTCCATCAGCCAACTACTATTTTGCCAACAACAAGGTAGCAGCTCTGGGTTATGCCTACATCGCTACAAATGGCCGTACTGCCGATGGTAGCAAAACCTTCAGACCGGAGCACCGGATATGGCAGCAGTATACTTACTCTCATAAATTAGGTAAACACATTGCTGTAGCACACCGTTTCCGTTTGGAGCAACGCTTTTTAGGGCAGACTGCCAATAATAAAAATGACGATTACTTTGCCCAGCGTTTCCGGTATTTTGTAAGAGGAGTAATTCCGTTTAAGAACGATTCGGCTGTATTTGCCAAAGGTCCATTCCTGGCTTTGCAGAACGAGGTGTTTTTTAATGTTCAGAATAAAAACCGGGTGAACAAGCATTTCTTCGATCAAAACCGTGCTTACGTTGCATTAGGTTACCGTGTAAGCAAAATGTTTGATGTAGAAGCCGGTTACCTTAATCAATACATTAACCTGGCCGAAACCTATACGCTGAACCACGTAGCCCAGTTGGCTTTTTATACGAGGTTTTAATCTTTAGGGAGCAAGGATTTTTGGAACAAAGAGCAAGGATAAGATGAGGTGCTGGCACCTCTGTATAAAACAGAATGAGGACAAAGTTATCTTGTCCTCATTCCAAAAAAAGTCTTTGTTCCTTACTCCAAAAATCCGTGCTCCTTTTTATTTACAGCCTGCTGATATCGCCGCTGCCTGCTTTGGAGCTGCTGATATTTTTAGCGCCGCCGGTGTAGTGAATATCGCCCGAGCCGCTTACAGAAGCATCTACTTTATTGCTGGCATTTACAGTGGCGTCGCCTGAGCCGGCTACGCGTACTGCGGTATTTACGGTTACCAGGTCGCGGGCTTTAAAATCGCCGGAACCTACTACGCTTACGCTTGATTCATCGGCACGGCCCGACAGACTCATATCTCCTGAACCTGATATCCTGCTTTCCAGTTTTTTTACATTGATTTTGCCCACCATGTCGCCTGAGCCGGTAACGCTTAATTTTAACGAGTTGGTGCTGATGCCTTCTTTAAAAAAGATGTCGCCAGAACCGGTTACCGAAACGCCGTTCAGATCCTTTGCGGTAACATAGATCACCATTTTTCTATTTCCAAAACCCCAGTTGTTCCAGTTGGAGTCTTTTTTACTGTGTATTTTTAATACGCCATCCTGTACTTCGGTAATAATCCGGTCGATAACATTAGCGGGCGCCTCTACCTTTACCGACTCTGTTGAGCCCTGGGTAATATATACATCAAAAGAGCCAGCCAGATCAATAGCTCTAAAGCCTGATAAATGACGGTCTTGCGTAGTTTGTTGTATGGTTTTAACAATAGTAACAGGTGCAGCATAAGTGTAGCCGGCAGTGCCTGTTGCTAAAGCTGCAAGTAATAAAAGTTTGGTTAGTGATTTCATGTTAACGTTAATTATTTGTTGTTTATAAGACGCAACACGCGCCGATAGGTTGCATTGTTTTTAAAATAAATAGGCTTTCTGGCTTTTGTCATCCTGAGGAACGAAGGACGTTAACTAACAGATCCTTCGTTCCTCAGGATGACAAACTAATACGACTTATGTTCCTTCAGTCTCTCTCGCAGAGGATCCGGAGTGGGTTTACATGTAAACCCATAATATAATGATAAAATTATGTTAATTAGTTAATTATCAATTATATAAATAAATTTAAACCGTAAAATGTGTAAACCATGTAAACCCACTTTTAAACCAGGCTACCTAACCTAATACAACTTAATTGCGCGCTACCCCTATGTAATAATTAAAAGTATCTACCTCGATATTATCTTCCGTGGCTCCATCCAGTTTTACAGGTGCTAAACGGGTAGTAGGGGTGATAAATTTATAGTCGCCGCCTTTTACTCTAACCCTTACCGGCATGTTGAATGTTTTGTTGCTCACATTTATCCAGCGGCAAAGTAATTTACCTTCTGCGCTTATAAACTCCAGGATAGGGATGTTTTTATAATGCAGGTACTGGTCAAATATAGGCGCCAGGTTCATGCCACTTTGTGTGGTGATATAATCAACCACCTGATCATAAGTAACGGTTTGGTGGTAAAATGTTTTGTTGAGCCCACGCAGGATGCTGCGCCATTTTTCATCGTCATTAATAACAGTGCGGATCATGTTGAGCAGGTTACCACCTTTATAGTACATATCGCCGGAACCTTCCCTGTTCACACCATATGGGCCAACAATGGGGCGATCGTTCTGGATAGCCAAACGGGTACCATGCACATATTCCTGCCCGGCTTGTTTGCCATAGTAGGTTTCTATAAATAACGATTCGGAGTAGTTGGTAAAACTTTCATGTATCCACATATCAGCTACATCTTTGGAGGTAATATTGTTACCGAACCATTCATGCCCACTCTCGTGCACCACAATAAAATCCCATTTTAGGCCCCATCCCGTACCCGAAAGGTCGCGACCGAGATAGCCATTCTGGTAATGGTTGCCATAAGCAGTACCGCTTTGGTGTTCCATGCCGAGGTGAGGTGTCTCTACCAGTTTATAGCCGTCTTCATAAAACGGATAGGGGCCAAACCAGTATTCGAATGATTTGAGCATTTTGGTGGCATTCTCGTTCCATTGCTTTTTAGCCTTGTTCAGGTTGTAACTCAGCGGCCAGTAATCCATGGTCAGTTTACCTTTTTCGCCCTGGTAAACACCATCGTAGTGTACATAATCGCCAATGTTGGCCTCAATGTCATAATTGTTGATGGGGTTAGCCACAAACCAGTCGAACCGGGTGTAACCGTCTTTTAATTTGGTTACTTTACGTAAACGGCCGTTGGATACATCCTTTAAACCATTAGGTACGCTGATGCTGATGAGGGCGCTGTCCACCTCGTCATACTGGTGATCTTTAGTGGGCCACCAGATGCTGGCACCAATACCCTGACAGGCGGTAGCCACCCAGGGTTTGCCCAGGGAATCGGTAGTATATACAATGCCGCCATCCCAGGGCGCACGTTTGGCAATGGTAGGGTTACCGGAGTAAAATACGGTGAACTCATCGGCGCTGCCTTTGGTGATGGTTTGGGGAAAAGTGATGAATACCGCGTTAAACTCCCGTGTATAAGGTAGTTCCTGGCCTTTGTAAACCACCTTATCAACCTTTAGATTAGCGAACAGATCAAACTGTAGTTTGGTGAAATCCTGTGTGGCGGTAAACTTAAACTGATTGCTGCCGCTGATGTATTTTTGATCGATATCAAACTTCACATCCAGGTGATAGTAATTGATATCATAACAGGTACGTAAGGGCGTTAAACTGCCGCGTAAGCTATCGGCACGGGTAAAGGTTTCGCGGTTGGCGCCAAGTTGAGCCTTAGCTGGTAAAGCAAACGCGGTCAGCATCAGAATTGCCGACGCGATGTTATATAAATATTTTATGTTCATGTTGAATTACTGTGCTTATAAATTTACTGACGATCAATTAATCTCTCGGCCCCCATATATTCTTTTTCCAAAGTTCCTGGGCATATTTTCTGAATACCTCGGGGCCGCTTTTAAAAGCATCATCAAAAGTATATTTTCCTCCATCATACTCACCCTGTCCTACTCTAACTTTATTTTGCCCTCTTACGGCGTATTTTTTACCGCCCTCATGCATAATGATCTTCATTTCGCCGGGACTGATATCACCGGTGCATAAAGTTTTATACATCAGCCACACTTCGGCTTTACCATTCCTGTCCAAATCGGTAACGGCAAATGTTCCCGGGATGTATATTGCTTCCAGGTCAACCTGGCAATCTTTTACAAAATCAACCATTTGCCAGTTTAGCTGCTGGCTGCCATTGCTTTTTATGGTATATTGATAAGCATACAGGGCAGCATCGCGCCCGTTACCATCTTCACTATCGCCCCTCGTATCGGTAATCCCTGTTTCGGTAGCGATTAACAAGTGCTCACCTTCACTGTCTGTAAAACGTATTGAACTAACAATATCTCCTTTATATTTAATGGATGAAGGTATCGATCTTTTATTAACCTTAATTACACTGATTTGCGCCATAGCAATTTGCCCTGCGGATAAAAATATCAGCAGGCTCATGAATTTGATGTAATGCATATTCATACTAATCCCTCAGAATACCGATATAGTAGTTAAATGTATCAACTTCAATATTATCAATGGTAGCACCGTCAACGGCAACAGGCGTAAAACGGGTGGTAGGTGTTATGAATTTATATTCGCCTCCTTTAACTCTTACGAGCACGGGCATAGTGAAACCATTTACATCAGCTATCCAACGACTGAGCAGTTTACCATCCCGGGTGGCAAACTCCAGTGTAGGCAGGTTTTTATAATGCAGGTACTGGTCAAAAACAGGCAATAGTTTTTTACCCGATTGCTCGGTGATATAATTAACCACCTGGTCGTAAGTAACAGTTTGGTGATAAAAGGTTTTGTTAAGCCCTCGCAGTATTTGACGCCACTTTTCATCATCATTGATAATAGTACGCACCATATTAAGCAATACAGCACCTTTAGGGTACATATCGCCAGAGCCTTCTTTGTTTACGTTATAAACGCCAACAATAGGGCTCTCATTCCCAATGCCCGACCGGAGGCCTTTATTGTATTCCTGGCCTGCTTTTTTGCCCCAGTTGTTTTCGATAAACAACGATTCTGAGTAGCAGGTAAAGCTTTCATGTATCCACATATCGGCCAGGTCTTTAGCGGTAATGTTGTTGCCAAACCATTCGTGACCACTTTCGTGAACTATAATATAGTCCCATTTAAGTCCCCAGCCGGTGCGCGACATGTCATAACCCAGGTAACCATTTAAATAGTGGTTTCCATAAGCGGTAGCGCTCTGGTGCTCCATGCCTAAATGCGGTGTTTCTACCAGTTTGTAGCCATCTTCGTAAAACGGATAGGGGCCAAACCAATGTTCAAAAGCTTTAAGCATAGGTTTTACGTTTTCGCCAAATTGCTTTTTGGCTTTGGCCAGATTGTAGGGGAGTACCCAGTAATCAAGGGAAAGCTTACCTTTTTCGCCATCATAGGTATCGCTGAAATGGGTATAATCGCCAATGTTGGCAACCACATCATAATTGTTAATGGGGTTAGCCACAAACCAATCAAAGCGGGTGTAGCCATCCTTAAGCAGAGTAACTTTGCGAAGCCTTCCATTGGATACATCTTTTAATCCTTTGGGCACGCTGATACTGATCATCATGCTGTCAACCTCATCGCTCAGATGATCTTTATTAGGCCACCAGATGCTGGCACCTACGCCCTCACAGGCAGTAGCTACCCAGGGTTTGCCGAGGGAATCTTTTTTAAATACAAAACCGCCATCCCAGGGGGCATTAACCGCCACGGTTGGTTTGCCCGAATAGTATACGGTAAATTCGTCCTTATTGCCTTTGGCAATCGTTTGCGGAAATGTAACAAAAACAGCATTAGCATCGCGGGTGTAAGGCAGGTTTTTGCCTTTATATACTACCTTGTCCACATTGAGGTTGGCAAACAGATCGAACTGCAGTTTGGTAAAATCCTCCGTAGCGGTAAATTTAAATTGATTGCTGCCGCTGATAAATCTTTGGTCGATATTAACCTTCACATCAAGATGATAATAGTTAATATCATAACAGGAACGTAATGGTGAAAGGCTGCCACGCAACGTATCGGCGTGCGTGTACTTTTCTTTTTCTTGTAAAAGCTGGGCTTTGGTAATAACTGGGAAGCATAATAGGATTGCCCCCACTATAAACTGATAATTCAGTTTAATAAATGATGAGTTGTTCATTGTAACGGATCAGTCAATGTTTAATGAACCTAAATCTACAAATATCTTGCGATTAAGTTTATTTTTAAAGATAAGTTGCCTTAAATTCACCCCAAAAGGGGGGCGTTTGCATAGTTTACCGATGTATCAATCTTTAGCAAAAAGCGATTGTTAAAGAGCTATTCTATTTTTTTTTATTGATATTAATCGTATCTGTTAACATCCTTACTATTTCATCAGATGATTTTCCTTTAAATAAATACCAATTGCCATCAAGAAATTCTATTTTCATCGTATTTGTCAGAAACACTGAATTTGTTAAGCACTTGCATTGGATGATGTCTTTTACGTTATCTTTTCCGAAAATACTTTGGATTATTATAGTCTGTTCAGTTAAAATGATGGTTTTTGTTATGTATGAAAGTATTGTAAAAAGTATTATAAACCCGATAAGGCAGAAAAGCAATTCAATAAAATCCCGGCAAAAAAAAGTAATAATAAGTACTGCGGAAATTGATATCCAATAAAGTAAGCGACTGTCACTTTTATTCAGGGAGCTGTAAATCAATTTATTATTCATTTTTAATGAGTAACTTTACTGTTTATTTCAGATGATTTTAATAGGCGTTATTCATTTATTTATCAACCGTTCGGCGCCGGGTATATTTACCGAATATAGTAAGGTATTGGGTTTCAAAAGCAATTCTTGTAATTGATTTATAATCTATTGATGATGGGCTATCCTCAAAATATCCTTCTGTATTAAAGTATAAAATATGAACATGTTTTTTACCCGTTTTAACAATTGGGCCAATAGTGAAGTGATTGATCTCGGCTCCTTCACATTCAACAACTACATTTAATTCTTTAGTCTGTAATAATTCAAAGATAGATTGCCAGTTGCTTAGGTTAATGGCATAATCTATTCCTACCCTTTCAATCTCATTTTCCCAAATCATCATTTGATTAAAATACTCATCACTTTTATCATAACGGACCTTCTTGACCTGTTTAACCGGTACTATGCTATATCCGTCTATTTTAAAATCATCAGACTCGTGGATTAAAATAAATTTATCGGAATAATCAAGAATATACCCATTGCTTGTTTCAGTTTTACCTTTTGAAACTCTTCGGTATAATCTTACCCGTTGTTTATTCTCTTTATGGTACTTAATTTTTTCAAGTATTTTCATCACTGATTCAAATGGGATTAAAACTACTAAATCTTCTTATGGGAATTTTTGCATTCGCCCAAAACGGAGAATAAAAAAGCCCTTCTCTGTTGGGAGAAGGGCTGGTGTGAGGCTTATTTCAATACTTGCACATCGATAAAGCTGTCGTTATAAACAGTTTCGGTGGCTTTTATATAATCGCTTTCGTCGGCCTTGTAAGGGTTCTCCACAAATTTTTGCGGGTTACGCGCTATGATCGGGAACCAGGTGCTTTGTACCTGTATCATAATGCGGTGACCTTTTTTAAAGGTATGCAGTACATCCTGCAGGCGGAAATTAACATCGGTTTTTTGATTGGCTACCAATGCCTCGGGTTTTTCGAAGCTGTTACGGAAACGGGCAGGCATTACTTCCGAGCGTACCATTTGCCAGTAATTGCTCAGGATAATGTTTTTATTAGGCATGTACGGGTTGTTAGGCTCATCAGCAGGGTAAACATCAATCAGTTTTACCACAAAATCAGCATCGGTACCGGTAGTGGCAATTTTTAGATGTGCCATAATCTCGCCGCCAAGGGTTACATCATCATTCAATACATCGGTTTGATAAACCAATACATCCGGGCGACGACCGGCAAAGCGCTGATCTTCGCTCATATAATTGTGCGGGGTGAAATTCATGGTGGTGGTATTATCCTCGGTATAAGGAACCGGTTTAAGCGGATCGCTTATATAGGATACCGAACCAGCTGTGCTAGGTTGTGCATTAGCCAGTTTGCCGTCGCTGCCTAAATACATTTTTTGATGAACAGCATTGGGTGCGGGCCATTTATCAAAAGTAGCCCATTCTTTTTTGCCTGTATTGTACATATAAGCGTTGGGCAGGCCTGAGTTTTTGTCGCCATTACCTTTTAGGAAATGGTTAAAGAATTTGGCCTCGATGTTTTTTTGGTAAAAGGTAGCAATGCTATCGCCAAAGTAAACATTGCTGTGCATGGTGTGCCCGGTTTCGCGCGACCAGCGGCCATGCCCAAACGGACCCATTACAATGGTATTGTAAGCATTAGGATCGGTTTTGTTGATGGTTTTGTAGATAGCCAGCGGACCGGTTAAATCCTCGGCATCAAACCAGCCGCCTACCAGCATTACTGCGGGTTTTACTTTGCCATAATGTTTTAACAAACCTCGTTTTTGCCAAAACTCATCGTAGTTGGGGTGATTGATAGTTTCCTGCCAGAAGAAATTGTCGTGGTAAAACTTGTCGGCATTTTTAAGTGGACCCAGATCCAGCAGATATTGATAACCGTCTTTGCTATCGGGTTTCAGCATGGTATACCAGGCTTTGCTGGTGGTATCGGTTTTTTGAACACCAAAAACAGGGAAGGTGAAAAAGTAGCCTTCCAGAAATGCGCCATTGTGATGAAAATCATCAAAAAAGAAATCGGAAATAGGTGCCTGCGGCGATGACGCTTTCAGGGCCGGATGGTTTGACAGGATACCTGCCGCAGTGTAAAAACCGGGGTAAGATATACCGTATTGACCAACTTTGCCATTATTGCCGGCCACATTTTTAACCAGCCAGTCGATAGTATCATAAGTATCAGAACCTTCATCAACATCGGTTTTGCTTTTTTTATTGTCGATAACCGGGGTCATGTTGGTCCAGGTACCTTGGCTTTTCCAGCGGCCGCGTACGTCCTGGAATACAAAAATATAGCCCTCTTTCATCATTATTTCTGATGGGCCCAAACGTGCGGGATATTTATCCTCGCCATACGGCGCAACGCTATAACAGGTACGCTGCATCATGATTGGGTACTTGTTTTTGGCCGAAGCATCCTTCGGGGTATAAATAGCGGTAAAAAGCTTGATGCCGTCGCGCATGGTGATGTACACCTCTTTTTTGGTAAAGTGTTCCTTTACATAGTCGCTTTGAGCAAAAGCGTTAATGCTGCATAGGAGTAACAGCACAAATAATGAGTAAATTTTTTTCATGAGATCAGTCAATTTAAACGCCTAATTTAGCAAGTAAATCGTTAATTCAATCATTTGTTGCATCATTGTTGCAATAAAGTTTTAATAAAGTACCTGTATTATCAAGTTTTGAGCATTTATCTACCTTATTCATGTCATCATTTCCAGCCCAGTATTCCACATTATCTGCCCTTGCATTAAAAGATTATATTGAAACGGCCTATCACTTAAAGCTAACCAAATGCCGGTATTTGCTGCGGGGGGTGAGCGATACTTATGTTTTAGAAGCAACCGATGCCCAATATATTTTAAAAATTTACCGCGACCGGCACCGTTCCTTAACCGAGATACAGGGCGAAGTGGAATTGCTGAATATGTTGAAAGAGTATGGCGCAAATGTAGCTTACCCGTTGATCGATATTTTTGGCAGCCAGATACAAAAATTTGATGCCGCCGAAGGTATCCGCTATGGTATTGTGCTTTCCTATGCTCTGGGCAAACCCGTATTGGATCTGTCTGATGAGCAATTGAAAACTGTTGGTCGCGAAATGGCGACTGTTCATAACATTACCTCGGTAGTAAAGCTGAATTATAAAAGAAAAGCCTACACTACGGATAGCACGCTCATTCAACCTTTAAAAACGCTGAAGCCCGCGTTTGCAGAGCTGCCGGGTGAATATACCTATTTGAAGGAGACTGTAATGCAGGTAATTCAAAAGCTAAATACATTTGATACGAAGAAGTTTAGCTATGGTTATTGCCAGTATGATTTTTTGCCCAAGAATTTTCATTTTGACGATGCCGGCCAGATCACCTTTTTTGATTTTGACTTTGCCGGGCAAGGTTACCTGGCAAATGATCTGATGTCGTTCTTTGTGCATTTTTTTATGCATGTATTTACCGGCAAACTAACTGATGACGAGGCCGACCGAATGTATAAGGTTTTTATAGCAGCTTACCGTGAAGTAAGACCTGTATCTGACCAGGAGATCAAAGCTATTCCGTACCTGGGCGTAGGCTTCTGGATATTTTACCTGGGCTTTCAATATGAAAACTTTGACGATTGGTCGAACCTGTTTTTTAACACCCGCTTTATTGCCGATAGGGTAGCGCTCATCAAAGTATGGGTAAACAAGTATTGCGAATTTTGATCTTGATAAAATATATCTTTATGATCAAAATATGAGAAAGTTTACCATTGGTCAATTAGAAATACGGCGTTTGGATAGGTTAGATATTTTATTACTGTTGTTGTATGCAGCTTTGGTTGCTTTGACATATATTTTCAAAGAACAAGCTCAAAGCTACTTTTTATTGGAGTTGATTACCTGCTTTTTTTGCACTGGGGTACTTATTCTATCGCCCATCGGCATTAGATTAAGGAGTATATACTTCTCTATTATATGGTTATTATTAAGTTTGTTATTTATCTTTAATACACATTCAATAGCCTGGATACCGCTGTTTGACTTTTTGCTGTATCATATTGTAAGATTAGTTTTTTGGACGAAGCATGATCGGGAATTTATACCTTTTACAGTAGGCCGAGGCGCATTATATCGTTATATCAGCAAAATTGAGCATATGGGCGGCTCATCCATTGATAAAGGCTATATGAAATTATTAATAGGGCTTGGTTTGATAGTTAATTTGATATGCCTTATGGGGATGATTGGTATAAAAGTCAGATAGTAATTCCTAATAATTTTGACCATTAATCTATAAAATAATAGCCTAATAACCATTAACTTTGCCAACCACAAAATACACTACTATGCAATATGATGTTATCGTTATCGGTTCGGGCCCGGGTGGCTATGTAGCCGCTATACGTTGTGCCCAGCTTGGTTTAAAAACCGCGATTGTTGAAAAATATAATACCCTTGGCGGTACTTGCCTTAATGTAGGCTGTATCCCCTCCAAAGCTTTGTTGGATTCGTCTGAACATTACCATAATGCCGCTCATGCTTTTAAAACGCATGGTATTAACCTGGACAACCTGAAAATTGATTTCGGCCAGATGATCAAACGTAAGCAGGAAGTTGTTGATGCCAATACCAGCGGTATCAGTTACCTGATGAAAAAAAATAAGATCGATACCCATCATGGTGTAGGATCATTTAAAGATAAAAATACCATCATCGTTAAAAAGAACGATGGCACCGAAACCGAAATCACCGGTAAAAACGTGATCATCGCTACCGGTTCAAAGCCATCGGCATTGCCTTTCCTGAAGATCGATAAAAAACGCATTATCACTTCAACCGAAGCATTAACCCTGACTGAAATACCTAAGCACCTGGTGCTGATAGGCGGTGGTGTTATTGGCCTAGAGCTGGGTTCTGTTTATGCCCGCTTAGGCTCAAAAGTATCTGTAATTGAGTTTATGGATGGCATTATCCCAACTATGGATAAAGCTTTGGGTAAAGAACTGCAAAAAGTGCTGACCAAATTGGGTATGGAATTTTACCTGAACCATAAGGTTACCGGCGCTACTGTAAAAGGTAAAGAAGTAACCGTAACCTTTGATACCCCAAAAGGCGAGAAACAGGAATTGAAAGGCGATTATTGCCTGGTTGCTGTTGGCCGTGTGGCTTACACCGATGGTTTAGGTTTGGATAAGATTGGCATCACTGTAGAAGAACGCGGTCGTAAAATTACCGTTAATGATCACCTGGAAACCAGCGTGAAAGGTGTATACGCTATTGGCGACGTAATAAAAGGCGCCATGCTGGCCCACAAAGCCGAGGATGAAGGTACTTTAGTGGCCGAGATCATTGCAGGCCAGAAACCGCATATTGATTATAACCTGATACCGGGCGTTGTGTATACCTGGCCGGAAGTTGCCGCTGTTGGACAGACAGAAGAGCAACTAAAAGCAGCTGGTGTAAAATATAAAGCCGGATCGTTCCCATTCAAAGCCAGCGGCCGAGCACGTGCCAGCGGTGATGTGGATGGTTTTGTAAAAGTATTGGCTGATGCCACTACCGACGAGATACTGGGCGTTCACATGATTGGTCCGCGGGCCGCGGATATGATAGCCGAGGCTGTAGTTGCCATGGAGTACCGTGCCAGCGCCGAAGATATTTCGCGCATGAGCCACGCTCACCCAACCTACACCGAAGCCATGCGCGAGGCCTGCTTAGCAGCTACCGATAACAGAGCAATACATATGTAATTTCGGAATTGGGAATTTCGATTTCGGATTTGGAATATTGAAGTAAAGAATACAAAAAAGCAGGAACAATTAGGTTTGTTTCTGCTTTTTATTTGCTTTTTGTTTTGGAATAGCTTACATTGAACTAAATTATTAGTTATGAAGAGCCTGAGCTATATCTTATTAATGAGTATGTTGTTATGGGCATCTGGGGGCAGGGCACAAAACAAGAAACTAAAAAAAGACCAACATCAATATTTACCTGATATTGATGTTTACGACATCAACGGTAAACACACTACTTTGCGACAGTTGGGTAAAAATAAAGTGTTATTTATCGATTCGTGGTTTATACCCTGCCCGCCATGTTTTCGTGAAATGAATGTGCTGCATCAACTTTATGCAAAGTATAAGACCAATAAAAATTTCAATTTTATAACTATATGCCGTACAGACAGTGCAATAGCCCGAAAGTTTTTTGCTCAGGATAAATCAATGGCTCGGTATATAAATATGTATCATGGTTTTAGCCATCTAAAATATTTTAAGCTCCCGGTGTATTTTATACCTGGGTGTAATGAAAAGATATATGTAGATAGAGAGTTGACCAAATATACTCCGGATGATAAAGCCAAATGCCCCGACGCGCAATTTGGCTTTCACGGTTATCCAACTATCGTTATTTTTGACAAAAAAGGAAAACTACTCTTCAAAAAAACCGGTTATGACGATGATGCAGAAGAAGCTGAGAATACGAAAATTGAGCAGATGATCAAAGAAGCTCTTGCGATTAAATAAATGATGATTTTGTTGAATATCGGTATTTTGGTACTCACGATAGCTTCCATGGAACTATTATCATGGGCTATGCACAAATACCTTTTTCATGGGCCATTGTGGTTTATCCACAAAACGCATCACCAGGAACGGCGTGGTTGGTTTGAACTGAACGACCTGTTCAGCATCGGTTTCGCTGCTTTTGCTTTATGGTTGATGTGGATTGGGCACCTGAATCTGGACTATCATTTTTGGATTGGCACCGGCATCAGTATATATGGTATCATCTATTTTATTTTCCACGATTGGTTTATCCACAATCGTTTTAAAGCATTCAAAAGTAATAACCGATACCTGATAGGTATCCGCCGGGCGCACAAGATGCACCACAAATCAATACAGAAGAGTCCTTCGGAAGAATTTGGGTTGTTAGTGGCGAGCAGGAAGTGGTTTAGGAGGTGATGTCTGAACTCGAATTAATGGAATTAAAGAAGCAACAGAATTAAACCTGCCAGGAAAATTTACCACGCAAATTCGGCTAATTCTTTAATTCCATGAATTCGGGTTCAGACTGCTATCACATGCTTCCCTTTTTTGTAACCTATGGCTGCAAAATACAGGATGAACAGGTAAATCGGCAACAAGATCCAGTACGAGGTTTGTGCTGCCGCTTCGGGACCGGCACTTGCTTTTGACTGATCAACCAGGAAACCGTAAATAGGCGGGAAAACTGCCGCGCCTGCAATACCCATAACCAATAACGATGAACCGATTTTGGTGAACCTGCCCAGGCCAGATAGGGCCAAAGGCCATATAGCCGGCCACATTAATGAATTGGCCAGACCCAAAAGTGCTATGCAAGCCACAGAGGCATATTTAGGAACAATTAGAGCTGCAACGGTTAAAACAACACCTAAAACAGCTGAGTATACGAGTGCCTTTTGTTGTGAAATATAATGAGGGATAAATAAAATACCAGCAATATAACCGATAACCATACAGGCCAGTGTGCCAGAGGCAAAATATTTGGCGGTAGATAGCGGGATGTGATGCGCAACGCCATAACTAATGATAGAGTCGCCGGCTATAACTTCGGCCCCTACGTATAAGAATAGTGCTATTACACCCAATACCAAATGAGGAAATTGTAATATACTGGTTTTGCCGGAGTTGGCGGCAGCTACGGTTTCGTCCTCATGATCGGTATCAATTTCTGGCAGACCCGAGAAATAGATCAACACGGCCAATACTACCAGTACAATAACAATCAATACGTAAGGTAAAATTACCCGGGAAGCCAGTTCGTTCAATTCGGCTATTTTTTGGGTAGCATCGAGTTTAGCAAGATTGGCTGTAAAAGCGTCGATGTTTTTTAATACCACGGCACCCAATGCAATAGGCGCCAATACGCCGGCAAACTTATTACAGATACCCATGATGCTGATACGTTTGGCAGCGCTTTCGGGTGGACCAACTATAGTGATATACGGATTGGATGCCGATTGTAAAACGGCCAGTCCCGAACCCTGTACAAATAAACCAATAAGGAAAACAGCATAAGTCCTGGTTAAGGCCGCGGGGATAAATATCAGGGCACCTACCGCCATGATAAGCAAACCTACCGCCATACCATTTTTAAAGCCAAATAATTTAAGCAGCCAGGCCGATGGCTTGGCCATTAATAAATAGGCAATGTAAAAAGCGCTCGCAACTAAAAATGATTCAATGTTATTAAGCTGGCAGGCAATTTTTAAATAGGGTATCAATACAGAATTTAACCAGGTTACAAACCCGAAAATGAAAAATAATGCACCTATGATGATGATAGGATTTATACCCGATTTTTTTACTACAACCGGATTTTCGACTTTGATAGCAGTAGCCATTTATTTCTTTTAGTTAAATTGTTAGGAACTTAATGAAGTTTCTAAAATAATTAAAAAAGTTGGTAGATTGTATTGATAATGTGAAAATTAGTAAAATTAAATGAGGATATATTTATCTTATTTAAGTGATTTATATCATTTGTATGATTTTTGGCGTCGATTTTTCTTTAAAAAATAGGCTAATTATGTGTTTTATTGATTTATCAAACGTTTGCGTATTGGTTTTTATGTGCAATGCCTATAAAAGTCAATATTTGGAAAAAAATTCAATTTATTGCAAGGTATTGGTTCAATTGATCATCTATTTCAGAAATACTCAATCCAAATTAAAATTCCGAAATTCGGGCGCTTACATTCATCACCTGCATGAAAATATTAATAGTTAACAATACCGTGATACCCGCTGCCAAATATGGCGGTACCGAGAGAGTGATATGGTGGCTGGGCAAGGAATTAAACCGCCTTGGGCATGAGGTTACCTATCTGGTAAGCGCAGGTTCTGCCTGTCCTTTTGCTAAAGTATTAGTGTATGATCCGGCTATCGACATGAACCAACAGGTGCCTGATGATGTGGATGTGGTGCATTTTCATTTCCAGGTGAGTGGCTTTACAAAAAAGCCACACCTTATTAATGTGCATAACAACCCGGGCTACGGTCAGGTGCTGGATCAAAACTCCGTATTTGTATCGGCCAATCACGCTGCCCGGCACGGTTCAACAGTATTTGTACACCATGGTCTCGATCCCGATGATTATCCTAAGCCCGATCTGCGGCAAAAACGGACGCATACTCACTTTTTGGCCAAGGCCGCCTGGCGTGTTAAAAATGTAAAGGGCGCCATTGATGTAGCCACTCAAAGCCATAATAAACTGGTAGTATTGGGCGGCACACGATTAAACCTGAAAATGGGCCTGCGCTTTACGCTTAACTTAAATGTAAGCTTTAAAGGCATGGTTGATAATAACCAAAAGTCGGTAGTGTTAAATGCCTCCAAAGCTTTGTTGTTCCCGGTTTTATGGCACGAGCCTTTTGGTTTGGCTATTATCGAGAGTCTTTATTTTGGTTGCCCGGTTTTCGGCACGCCTTACGGATCATTACCCGAACTGGTACCCGCCGAAGTTGGTCTGCTAAGCAACAGTAAACAGGAATTGGTAGCCGGATTAAAATCCGTAGATATCTTTAGTAATCAACATTGCTATGATTATGCCATGGAACATTTTACCGTGCAAAAAATGGCACAACATTACCTGGCGCTATATGAAAGGGTTCTGAATGGTGAAAGTTTAAACCCGGTAAACCCGACACTAAAAGAAGTATCGCCCAAGTACCTGCCCTGGAACGCGTAAAATGGTTCAGATTTCCAATCTCCTAAGCCTTTAGCGAAAATATTTTGTCATGCTGAACGCAGTGAAGCATCTACTAGTAGCCATTTCTAGCTTGTTAATAGATCCTTCGTTCCTCAAGATGACAAAAATATTAAGTTTTTTAAAACTTGAAAAAGGCCAAATTTTCAAAGATTCTTGATCACACAACAGCTTAATAATATTATAATGTGTTATTTTGTATCCTAAATATCTCCGGTGAATAGTTCAGCAACCACTTTATCTCCCGCATGTAAAAAGCCATACATTGTAGTGCTGGCATTGGCCATATTGGTAAATATAGCAGGCATTGGTATCCGTTATTTTACCGACGATCCGAGTTTGTACAGTGTGATTGCCCGCGGCATGGCCCAAAGCAACAATTTTACCGATCTGATATACCACGGAAAGGATTGGCTGGATAAACCGCATTTTCCGTTCTGGATGGCTGCGATCAGTTTTAAGCTCTTTGGCATCAATACCATCGCTTATAAATTACCGGCCCTGCTGTTTTTCCTGATGTCGGTAATGTACACCTATAAACTGGCCCGTAAGTTTTACGACCTGGAAACTTCGCTCATCGCCACACTGATATTACTTACCGCACAGCATGTACTCATGTCAAACACCGATGTGCGGGCCGAGCCTTATATTATGGGTTTGCTCATGGGGGCTGTATATCACTTTTATAAACTCAAAGAGCGTTTTGGCTGGGCCGATATTTTACTCGGCGCCCTGTTTACCGCCTGTGCCGTCATGACCAAGGGTATTTACCTGCTTATCCCTATCGGCAGCGCCATTATAGGCGATTATCTGTTTAAAAAAGATATCAAAAGCCTGTTCCATTGGAAATGGCTGCTGGCGTTTGTATTAGTGTGCATATTTACCTTGCCCGAAATTTATACCTTATATATACAGTTTGATATACACCCTGAAAAAGTGGTGTTTGGTAAAACAGGTATATCGGGAATCCATTGGTTTTTGTGGGATAGCCAGTTTGGGCGTTTCAACAATAACAGCTTTATCCGTAATAGTCATGGCAGCGTGTTCTTTTTTCTGCATACGCTATTATGGGCCTTTGCACCGTGGATGTTGTTGTTTTATTGCGCTTTGATCAAGCATATTGGTAAAATGATCAAAGGCGTAAAACTGCCCGAGTATATCACCATTAGCGGTTCGGTAGTGATGCTGCTGATATTTTCGGTATCCAAATTTCAGCTGCCTTTTTATACTAATATCCTGTTTCCATTCTTCGCCATCATCACGGCGGGCTCTATCCGGGAAGTTATCCAAAATAAAAGCAAGTTTTTTACCATAACCCAGTATACCATTGTGGCCTTGCTCATCATCGCGGTAACCGTACTCAATTTTGTTTTCGAGCCCGAACGCTGGCCGGTATTTGTATCGCTTTGTATCGTGCTCATCGGTATTACCTTGTACATATATAAAAATAGCGGCAACCGGCAAAGGGCATTGGTTTTATTAACCGCGGTGATAGGCTTATGGGTTAATGCTTATTTGATGGGCGTAGTTTACCCTACACTGTTAAAATTTAAAGGCGATGTTCATGCGGCAGAGTACATCAACCTACATTACCCGAATGATGAGATCATAGCCGCTTTTGACGTGCCCAACGCTTTCGATTTTTATACCCACCAGCCGGTAACTTTTATGAGCATGACCGAGGCAGCTACGCACAGCAAAGCCCTCATCCTGATTGATGACAGGTTAAAAACAGACCTCGAAAATAACCACAGCGACTTCCGGATAGTGCAGGCATTTTACAATTATCCCAACGAAAATATGACGCTGCCCTTCATTATCAAAGCCCACAGAATGGGAACGCTGGAGCGTTTTTATTTGGTAAGGATAGATAAGGCGTTGTAGGGCACAGGGTTTAGTACTGTGATAATACGAGCGCCGAGCTAAATTAAGATCATCTGTCATCCTGAATGAAGTGAAGGATGTATTCTACGATTGAAAAATTTAATAACAGATGCTTCGTTCCTCAGCATGACAAATGTATTAGTGTTTTTATGTAGAGACGCATAATTGCGTCTCCTTTAGGGCAAATAACTTTACAGGGAAGCATGTGTGAGACGCAATTATGCATCTCTACGTCAATAATCTTCATTTTAAGAGATCTCTTGACTTCAAATACTATTATCCCTACATTGCACTTGTAATTATTATCATCATGTTACAATTCAAAACGGTTCTTCCTCCACCAGTAGTAGTTGTTGCTTAAGCAACGCAACCGGTTATTACTGTAAAAACAACTTTAATATTTTCCTGCAGCAGGCGGTTGCTTTGTGCTATCTAATCTTTTAGCCATTCATTCTATTTTCTTATTTCAACCGCAACAATGAACAAATATATGTTTATGGTATTTGCCGGGGCATGCAGCTACGGCATACTTTCTACTTTTGTAAAACTGGCTTACCAGGCTGGTTACACCATCGAGGAGCTGAGTGTTACTCAGGCTTCCATCGGTTTTATCGTATTATCTACATTAACATTAATACAAGGGCATCATAAAAAGTCCGCAACTGGTTCAATTCCTACATCAGCCTGGCTTTATTTATTACTTACCGGTTCCTGTATCGGCATGACCTCTTATGTATATTATCTTTCTGTAAAATATATCCCGGCCTCTGTGGCTATAGTACTGCTCATGCAGTTCACCTGGATTGGTATATTGCTGGAGTGGCTGCTTTTTAGTAAAAAGCCAACGGCTATTCAATTCGTCATTATAGGTGTTATATGGGTGGCTACCATTATGGCAAGCGGAATAGCCGGCACGCAGAATAGTCATCTGCCGGTTATCGGTATACTTTATGGTTTGCTATCTGCCTTATTCTACGCTGTTTTTATATTGATCAATAGCAGGTTAAAATATGCGGTCAGTTCCTTGACGAAAAGCTCGGTCATGATCATGGGTTCGGCTATTTCGCTAATCATCTTTACGGGGCATCAATTAGTAGCTGTTCACCATTTTAATATACAGTTATTGAAATGGGGGGCATTCCTGGCTTTGTTTGGTACCATTATCCCCCCGCTTTTATTTGCTTCGGGGATACCCAAAACGGGTCACTTTAAAAGTTCGGTACTGATGACGGTGGAGTTCCCGGTGGCGATGTGCTGTTCCTGGCTTTTCCTGAACGAACATATCAGTATGCTGCAATGGATAGGTGTAGTGATATTGCTCCTGGCCATTGTGGGTATCAAACGAAAAAACGCGTAGCAGTAAAACTGTAAAGGAATTGGGAAGGGGTGTCATGGTTTCGACGGAGCCCAGGATGACACCCCTTTTTATTTTGGATAGTAAAAATAAGCTCCGTGTCCCCGTTCCTAACGTTCAGTCGTCATCAGGGCAAACAACAAATTTGACAACGATGAAAAACTTAGTATTAATCCCATCAAACCAAAATTAAAATGAAACAGATACTTCATATCATATCAAGTGCCAGCGGGCAGGCTTCTGTGAGTGTTCCATTGGGAAATGCCATTATTGAAAAAATCAGGCAAACTTATCCCGGTAGTATTGTTAAAGAACGTAATTTATTAGAAAAACCGCTTCCGCATCTGGAAGAAGCACACGTCGCCTCCTTTTTTACACCACCGGAATACAGGACACCGGAAAATCTGGAAGCCATTATACATTCCGACGAAGTGGTACAGGAAATTAAAGAGGCTGATATCCTGGTTATCGGGGCACCCATGTATAATTTCGGCATTCACTCTACCCTGAAAACCTGGATCGATCACTTGATCAGGGTTGGTCTTACTTTTAAATATGATGATCAGGGAAATCAAACGGGATTGATTGAGGGGAAAAAAGTTTACCTGGCTTTGGTATCGGGTGCTGTGTACTCGGAAGGCCCCATGCGCCCGGCCGATTATGTAGAGCCTTATCTGAAAACCATACTAAGCTTTATCGGCCTGAGTGATATTACTTCAATCCGTGTGGAAGGCCTGGCCATACCGGGAGTAAAGGAAACCGCTTTCCAAAAAGCTATTGAAAGTATTTGTATTAACTAAAGGGTACGTTAGATAAGTCAGGGTTTGATATTGCCCTTTAATTTTTGTATATTTATACTAATAATGGCCCTGCTTACTGTTTACCAGTAAGCAGGGCCATTTTGTTAAAGGACAAAAAGGGTAAAAAATAGTTGATTTTTTATTTAGTTATTTGACAATCAGTTATTTAATACTTTTTAAAGTTTCAAAAACGCATCAAAACAGTGTTGTAATTTGTTAAAAAGTGTTAAAATCGATGTTTTTTGAATGATTTTGGGCCTTTTTTGAGCCTTTTTTGGGCAGAAAAATGTTAAAATTTAAGGTTTAAAAAGTTTTTTACATGTTCATTGGTTGGTTAGTATGGGGGTGAGAGTAAAATAAAATTCCGAAATTCGGCCCCAATAAATCCGACATCGAACATCCGATATCCGAAATCAAAAAATATGCTGCAAATACAGGAAAATGTATCGCTCAAAAACTTTAACACCTTTGGTATCGATGCCTATGCCCGCTATTTTGTGGAGATAGCACACGAGGAGGAACTTGTGGAACTGTTTGCCGACCCTCAATGGCTGCAAATTGATCGCCTGGTGCTGGGTGGTGGCAGTAACCTGCTGCTGGTGAGTAATTTTGATGGACTGGTGATCCGCATTAATATCCGTGGTATTGAGCACCGCATCAGTCATAACGACGTTTTTGTGGAAGCCGGCGGCGGCGAGGTATGGAACGACCTGGTAAACTTTTGCGTAGCCCGTGAATATGCCGGTATCGAAAACCTGAGTCTGATTCCCGGCTCGGTGGGTGCATCGCCTATCCAAAACATAGGCGCTTACGGTGTAGAACTAAAAGATGCTTTTTTGAATTGCCGAGCTTTTGAAATAGCCACCGGTACTTTTAAAACGTTCACCAAAGAGGATTGCAAGTTTGGCTATCGCGAGAGTGTATTTAAAAATGAGCTCAAGGGGCAGTATATTATTGTATCTGTAAAATTTCAATTATCCCTTATTCCTAATGTCAATACACAATACGGCGCTATAGGGCAGGAACTGGTTAACCGGGGTATCACTGCGCCAACTATAAAAGATGTATCGACGGTGGTATCGCATATCAGGGTATCTAAACTGCCAGACCCATCTACCATAGGTAATGCGGGCAGTTTCTTTAAAAATCCATTGATCAGTGCGAAAGAGTTCAACGTGATCCAGGCAAAATTTCCGGATGTGGTTAACTATCCTGGTGGCGATGGCCTTGTCAAATTAGCTGCTGGCTGGTTGATTGAGCAGTGTGGCTGGAAGGGAAAAGTAGTAGGAAATACGGGTACCTGGAAAAATCAGGCACTGGTATTAGTGAACCACGGAGGTGCAACGGGTGCAGAAGTGTACAGTTTTTCGTCGCAAATCATAGACAGTGTGTACACTAAATTTGGCGTTATGCTACAACGTGAGGTGAATATTATTAGTTAAATAATTTTATTCTAATTAAACTTTGGCTTTCGTTTTGCGTCAATAGTATAACATTCTTGTTACGAAACTAAATTTCATTAGTTTTTCATTTAGGCTTATTTTTATCATTAATAATCTGCTTTTCAATAGGTTAATTGTCTGTATAGTGTAATTTTTACACACTTGATATTTTTATTTAAATCGTCTTTTGTCTTTGTCGCTGCTCCGGGATCAATTTTTAAGTGGCATCATGGTTGCCTAAGAGTTGATACAAAACTTTAACAAAATGACAAAGATTGAGTTTAACACCCTAGTACTACGTCAGGCAAGTTCATTAAGGTCTTACGCCCTTCATTTTACGCATGACGCAGATGATGCTAACGACCTTGTCCAGGATACAATGTTGAAGGCCATAACTTATTACAATAAGTTTAAAGAGGGTACTAATTTAAAAGGATGGTTATATACCATCATGAAAAATACATTCATCAACAATTATCGCCGTTTTGTTAAAATGAGCACCTTTGTTACCAAGTCAGATGAGATCTCTTCTCCAAACCTGGTATACAGCTCTACAAAAAATCAAGGCGAAGCAAAATTTGTGATGGACGACATCAAAAGAGCGCTTGACCGCTTACCGGAAGATTATTATGTACCCTTCACCATGTACTTTGAAGGTCATAAATACCACGAAATTGCCGATCATCTGGATATCCCGATCGGTACTGTAAAAACCCGTATTCACGTAGCCCGCAAATTGCTGAAAAAGAATTTGAAAGCTTACGATAACGGTATTGCCAAACCTGTTTACGCAGAGAATTAATATCTATTAAACTCAAATATATATAATAGAAAAACCCGCTTTTGAGGCGGGTTTTTTGTGTTTTTATCTGGCTGGATAATTTATACCGCGAGCCCCGTTTGCAGGTCATAGGTATAGGTTGATCCATTGATCACTATTTTTACCTGGTGATTTCCCAAAAACTGAATGGTGCCCTTATAATCCCATGTACCATCGGCGCCGCTACCCTTGGTGGCAAAACTGGCCGAACCGCTGATGATATCCCCTTCTTTGGTAGGGTCGATAATAAGTGAGTTAAATGAGTAATTATAACTGGAAATAGTTGTTTTGGATGCCGTTGCTTTAGCCTGTAAATTGGTGTAAACATTCATAGAGCCGGTCATAGACAATTGCGAATCCTTATTGCCCGGTGTTAATAGCTTCATATTGAGCGTTTCGCCGCTTTTAGTTAGTACGATATAGTCATTCGAAGTGATCGATACGTACAAACTATCATAAACACTGATGCCAGAAAGCGAGCTGCCTGTACACTGTACGTTATATTTGATCTTGTTCCAGATGCTGAATTTGGCTGTGTCGCTCAGATCCAACGCGAACTGAAATGCCGTATCTATTTTAAAACCACAATCCGGGGCATGGGTTGATTGTACTTTTAGATGCCCTTTATGACTTTGATTCATATCATCGGGCATATTAGCGCCATCGGCAATATTGAACGAACCATATTCGCCGTACAGTATCTGTTTAAGATTCATTGCAACAGTGCTGCTTACTACTTTGGTGCTTACTGTGCTAGAATTGTTTTTGTTATTATTATTGTTTGCGGATTTGATACAAGCCGAATAGCCGATAGCGATGCAGGCAAGTAGTAAAAAGCTGAGTTTGGGGTACTGTTTCATAAAAAAGGTTTGGTGTTCTGTGCAAATTTAACTTATTATCAATGAATTAAGGAAATGAGAAATCAAATTAATTTATGGAGATAATCAGGTATAGGACTGCCTATTGGATTAAATTATCCGCAGAACATAACAAACAAAGCATCAATAAACTACCAAACTAATAGGTATTTTCTTAATTTCGCAACCTCATACGTGTAAACAATAAAATGGACTATCAATTTAAAGATATAGAGCAAAAGTGGCAGCAGTTTTGGGCCCAGAACGGAACCTTTAAAGCTGAGGATAAAAGCGCCAAACCTAAGTATTATGTGCTGGATATGTTCCCTTACCCATCGGGCGCTGGGCTGCATGTAGGACATCCGCTGGGGTATATTGCCTCTGATATTTTTGCACGCTATAAACGCTTAAAAGGTTTTAATGTGTTGCACCCTATGGGTTATGACAGCTTTGGCTTACCGGCCGAGCAGTATGCCATACAAACCGGGCAGCACCCTGCCATTACTACCGAAGCCAATATTGCTACCTATCGCCGCCAGTTAGATCAGATTGGTTTCTCGTTTGATTGGAGTCGGGAGGTACGCACTAGTTCACCCGATTATTATAAGTGGACTCAGTGGATATTTATGCAGCTGTTCAACTCCTGGTATAATAAAGATGCTGACAAGGCTGAATCTATTGCTAAATTGGTTGAACACTTTGAGCAAGAAGGTTCTGCGGGAATTAATGCCGTATGTGACGAAGAAGTTTTGAGTTTTACTGCTGAGGAGTGGAAAGCCCTGAGCAACCGCGAACAGCAAAATGAACTACTAAAATACCGTTTAACCTATTTGCGCGAAAGCACCGTAAACTGGTGCGCCGCTTTGGGCACTGTATTGGCTAATGACGAGGTAAAAGACGGCTTTAGCGAACGAGGTGGTTACCCTGTGGAACAAAAGAAAATGATGCAGTGGAGCATGCGCATTACTGCCTATGCCGAACGCTTATTGCAAGGCTTGGACACTATTGACTGGCCCGAGCCGCTAAAAGAAATGCAGCGCAACTGGATAGGCAAAAGCACTGGTGCAAGTGTGAAATTTCCGATTGAGAAAACCACTCACCATTCACCACTCACCACTCACGAATTCATAGAAGTTTTCACCACCCGTGTCGATACCATTTTTGGGGTTACCTTTTTGGTGATAGCGCCAGAACATGAGCTGGTGAGTACTTTGACAACGCCTGAACAAAAGGCGGATATTGACGCGTATATCGCTCAAACCAAAAAGAAATCGGAGCTGGACAGGATGGCCGATGCCAAAACGGTATCAGGCGCCTTTACCGGCAGCTATGTATTGAACCCATTGAATAACGAAAGGATCCCGATCTGGATTGCAGATTACGTGTTGGCCGGATATGGCACTGGCGCTGTAATGGCTGTACCATCAGGCGATCAGCGTGATTATTTATTTGCCAAGCATTTTAACCTGCCGATAGTACCTATTATCGACATACAAAATATTGAAAACGAAGCCGACCCTACCAAAGAAGGAAAGTATATCAATTCCGACTTTATGAACGGCTTGGCTTATAAAGAAGCGACAGCCGCGGTAATTGCCAAACTGGAAGCCATTGGCGCTGGTAAGGCTAAAGTAAACTTCAGGATGCGTGATGCCATATTTGGTCGTCAGCGTTACTGGGGCGAACCGGTGCCGGTTTACTTTAAAGATGGTTTGCCTCATTTAATTGAAGAGCAGCATTTACCATTATTATTACCAGAAGTGGATAAATATCTGCCAACCGAAACCGGCGAACCGCCATTGGGCCGTGCAGAAGGCTGGAAACATCCGGAAGGTGAATATGAATTAAGCACCATGCCGGGCTGGGCCGGTAGCAGCTGGTACTGGTACCGCTATATGGATGCGCATAACGATAAAGAATTTGCATCCAAAGAAGCTATTGCTTACTGGAAAGATGTTGATTTATATATCGGCGGCAGCGAACATGCCACCGGACACTTATTGTACAGTCGTTTCTGGAACAAGTTTTTAAAAGATCTGGACCTGGTGATTGAAGAAGAGCCGTTTAAAAAGCTCATCAATCAAGGGATGATACAAGGCCGCAGTAATTTTGTATACCGCTTAATTGACGAAGAAGGTCGCGGAACCAATACGTTTGTATCGCATGGTTTGATTAAAGAGTATAAAACTTCCCCATTACATGTGGATGTTAATATTGTAGAGAATGAAGTGCTGAATCTGGAGAAATTCAAAAAATTCAGACCGGAATTTGAAACTGCTGAGTTTATACTCGAAAATGGCAAATATATCTGTGGGGTAGAGGTTGAAAAGATGTCGAAATCTAAGTTCAATGTAGTGAACCCGGATGATATTATTTCACGTTATGGCGCCGATACCCTACGCATGTACGAAATGTTCCTGGGGCCATTGGAGCAGAGCAAGCCCTGGAATACCAACGGTATTGAAGGTGTGTTTAAATTCCTGCGTAAATTCTGGCGCTTGTTCCATAACGAAGCCTGGGAATTTAGTGTATCTGATGCTGAACCGAGCAAAGCCGAACTGAAATCGTTGCACAAGATCATCCGTAAGGTAGAAGAAGATGTGGAGCGTTTCTCGTTCAATACATCGGTATCCAGCTTTATGATCGCGGTTAATGAATTGACCGATCTGAAATGTAACAACCGTGCCATCCTGCAGGATATGGTGATCGTGCTATCGTCATACGCTCCGCATATTTGCGAGGAACTGTGGACCTTGTTGGGTAATCCGGCCGGTAGCTTGTCATATGCTCCGTATCCAAAATTCAACAGCGCCTACCTGGTTGAGGATGAGTTTGCATATCCGATCTCTATCAACGGTAAAACAAAAATGAACCTCAATATATCCCTAGGCCTGGAGCCCAAAGCTATTGAAGAATTTGTTTTGGCCAATGCCGATGTACAACGATACCTGGATGGGAAAGCCCCGAAAAAGGTAATCGTGGTAAAAGGCAGGATTGTGAATATGGTGGTTTAAGCCCCTAACCCCCTAAAAGGGGAGCTTTGGATTAGCTTATTTTAACTATTTTAATGCCGACGAAAATGTCGGCATTTTTTATATCCATGCCTTACTTAATAACTGTCATCCTAGCGAAGCGAAGGATCTGTTCTACAATAAGCTATGGTGATATTTCTTAGTATCGACAGGCTTTTATATCTTTCATTAAATATGACTGAACGGGATACCTCCAAAGGACACATTCAACAGGTTGACTATATTAGAGCTATTGCGTCCTTAGCCGTTGCCTTGTTTCATTTGGGGGGAAAGGCTTTGCCTGTTTTAAAATATGGGTGGCTGGGTGTACATATGTTTTTCCTGCTGTCGGGGTTTATCATATGTTGGTCTATGCCTGCGGATTATACCTGGAAAATGAGCGGCCGTTTTGTTGGCAAACGCATTACCCGTATTGAGCCACCCTATATTATTTCAATTGGATTGGCTATTGTAATGAACTTTATAGTGCTGAGTCATTATAAGCCCGATTGGTTTAATATTGCGTGTCATTTAGCTTATCTCAACTCATTTTTAGGTAAACCATATTTAAGTCCGGTGTATTGGACATTAGGAATAGAATTTCAATTTTACCTGTTTGTAGCCTTATGTTTTCCATGGTTACACTCCAAATGGGGGCCATGGTTTTTACTGGTATTATGTATTGTTCCCACAGTTGTAAATGTACCGGGTGGTTTACTGTTTGGCGTTTTTCCGGTGTTTGGCTTGGGTATACTATATTATCTTTATCTGAAAAAAATTGCCGGCATTAATACTGTTTTGTTTCTGAGCGTTTTGATAGTTGTATGTTGTATTTATACAGTAGGCTGGCTGCCCGCTGGGATGGCATTATTTACCCTATTATTATTGATAGCCCCTTTAAAAAGCTACGCAGTTGTCAGCTTTTTTTCAAAGATCTCCTTTTCATTATATCTTACGCATGACATGGTGGGCAGCCGCCTGGTAGTTTATATGGGGACAAAACTTCCTAAAACTGTACTTTTTAAAGGTATTGAGTTTTTGACAGGCATTGTAGTAAGTATCTTGTTTGCCTACCTGTTTTACTTATTGGTTGAAAGACCTTTTTTTAAATTATCAAAGCGCATAAGTTATAACTTGATTAGTCAGGATCAATTTTCAGAATAGATATATAAAGAATAATGCGGAGTTTACATAGAGTTAATATCTTCTTAGTGTAACATATACATGACAATTGCTATTTTCCTAAAAAAATAAAAGATGGTGGTGTAACATTTAATCTATTTTCGCCTCCAATTACGAAAATCCTTATAAATGAAACGTTTTTACATACTTATAGCTCTTTTTTGTTTTGCACTTTCGGCGAAAGCCCAGTTTGGTGTAGGTGGGAGCGGGCCAACAACTACGGGCCGCATATCGGGTACCGTAATTGACTCAGTTACCAAGAAACCAATGGATTACACTACGGTAGGTTTATACCGCAGCGGAGGGAAATCGCCTATTACCGGTGTAGTGACCGACGAAAAAGGTAATTTTAAATTAGATAACATCAAACCAGGCAGTTACAAACTGGTGATATCTTTTATCGGTTACCCGGCAAAAACAATTGACCCGGTAGTAACTACTGCGTCAAAACCTGATAATAAAGTGGGTAACGTGTTGCTGGCTCCAGGCGCTCATGCCCTGGCACAGGTAAATGTGGTTGGTCAGGCTCCGCTGATAGAGAACAAAATTGATAAAATTGTTTACAATGCCGAGAAAGATCTTACCGCTGCAGGTGGTAATGCGACGGATGTATTGCAGAAAGTACCATTAGTAGCGGTGGATATTAACGGTAACGTATCGGTACGTGGCGATGCAAACGTGCGTGTATTGATCAATGGCAAGCCATCAGGCGCTACATCGGCTAATTTATCAGATGTGTTAAAAACCATCCCTGCCGATCAGATCAAGAGCATTGAGGTAGTAACTTCTCCGTCGGCTAAGTACGATGCCGAAGGTTCTGGAGGTATTATCAACATCATCACTAAACAAAAAAATATATCAGGCATAAGCGGCTCGGTAAGCGGTGGTGTAGGTACACGTCAAAATAACGGTAACGTTAACCTTAACTATAACAAGAATCGCTTTAGTTTAGGTATCAACGCCGGTGGTAACTTAACCTGGCCTCAAACATCATTAACTACCTTTGACCAGGTACTGAAAGATGCGGCCGGTAATCCATTGGTGCACAACTTTAATAATTCCAGCAGTCGTATTAAAAGGCATGGTGCTATCGGTTCCGTTACCGCAGGTTATGAGTTTAACGCCTTTAACAGCATTAACAGTACGTTCAGATTAAATGATGGCGGTTTTAATGTTGATGGTAGTGGTGTTAATAATATCGACAACCATATTTCACCAATACAGTATTTCAGCAAAAACATGTCGCACAACCATTTTGGTGGTTTTGACTGGAGTATAGACTACACCCACAAGTTTAAAAAAGAGGGTGAGGAAATAACCGTATCCGGGCAGTGGAGCCATAGTATCATCACCACAGATTATACCAACTTGTTTACAGCGCAGAACCCAAGCCAAACAGGCGATAACAATGGTAAAAATAATGAGTACACGCTTCAGTTAGATTATACCCTACCGGTAAATAAGGTACTAAAGATTGAAGCCGGTGGTAAAACCATACAACGTCGAATAAACAGTAATTACGATATATTTGATACAGACAACAACGGTAACAACGCTCAGCGCGATTCGTTAAACTCCAACCTGTATGATTATACGCAGAATGTATATGCAGGATACACGGTGTTAACTTTTACATTACCCAAAAGCTGGTCGATATTAGCAGGTGGCCGTGTTGAAAATACCCGGATAAAGGGCGATCCGCAGAATCCGTTCCAGGATGCTAACAGTAACCTGTTCCAGAATCTGCAACCGTTTTCGTCAAGTTACACTACTTATATCCCAAGCTTAACTATCCAAAAGCAATTTGGCAATCAAACACTTAAATTGTCGTACAGCAAACGTATAACCAGGCCCAGCCTGCAGTTCCTGAATCCGTTCATTAACCGCAGCAATATCCAGAACCAGAGTGTAGGTAATCCTAATCTTGCTCCTGAGGTTTCACAAACGGTGGAGTTAGGTTATAATACCTTCATTAAATCGTCGGTATTGAACTTTTCGGTTTATTATAAAAGAACTAATGACCTGATAGAAGGTATTGCCGATACGTTGACCGAAACCATCCGCAACCAAACTGTTCATGCTACCCGTACAGTTTACCAAAACATTGGCCGTAACAATTCATTCGGCGCCAGTTTCTTTGGTTCGGTAAATCCTATCAAACCTTTAACTATAAGGGCCAGTATTAACGGTTATACTTATAGCCCAACTATATTTGATCAGTATGTCAACAGTGCTTCAAAAGTGGGCACTTATTTCCAATTCTCGGCATTTGGAAGCGCATCATACCAGTTTAAAGGTGATTTCCTGGCAGAGTTATTTGGCTTTACCAATTCGGCACGCCGTACCATACAAGGTACCAACCCTGCATTTGGTATTTATGCATTTGGTATCAAAAAGCAATTCATGAAAAGGAAACTGGCCATTGGCTTTAATACCGTACAGCCATTTGCCCGCGATAAACACTTTGACCAAAATATCAGCAGTGCCAGCTTTACGCAAAGCAGCTCAACCGCGTTTCCGTTCCGTTCATTTGGTTTAACGTTTAGCTACAGCTTTGGTAAAACTACCTTCAGCAATCCTAATCAACAGAAAAAAGGCGTTAATAACGACGACCAGAAACAAGGTGATCAGGGTGGAGGCCAAGGTGGCCCATCTGGCGGCAGGTAAGATGCAAGACTGTTAGAGTCAAGAATCAAGACTTTTCCAAAACAAATAAGGCGTGTCGACTAATCGGCACGCCTTATTTGTTTAACCATTACGTCATTGCGAGGTACAAAGCAATCTCTATGCTATACAGAGCAAATTTGCATAGTTGGCCTGCCTACGTAAAGATTGCTTCGTACCTCGCAATGACGCGGTTTTTATTATTGATATGTAGTCTTGATTCTTGACTCTAGCAGTCTTGCATCTATTCTCCAGCTTCTACATTGATGCCGATTTGTTTAAGCAGCAGCGATGCGTTAAATGTTTTACACTCGCCGTGTTTTATCTTATAATCAAACAGCATTTCGCCATCTTTAACCTGGATATCGAAATAAAAATTACGTACGTAATCAGGATATTTAGTTTCCAATTGAGCTATTTGCAAATCGTGTGTGGCCACCATGCCTACTGCTTTTTTGGCAATCAGCTGTTCAATTACCGCTTTTGATCCCAGGTACTTGTCGACAGAGTTTGTACCCCGCAGCATTTCATCTATCAGGAAAAATATCTTAGGCTCATTTTCTACCGCGGCCAGGAGCATTTGCAGACGATCAAGCTCGGCCTTAAAAGTAGATGTACTTTCGTTCAATGAATCTTTAATACGCATATAACTAATGATGGTAATAACCGATACCTGCATGCTTTTAGCACATACCGGAGCGCCACAAAGTGCCAGCACGGTATTGATACCGATGGTGCGTAAAAAAGTGCTCTTACCCGCCATATTTGATCCGGTGATGATGTCTATCTTAAAAGCATCATTCAGTTCATAATCGTTTTCAATGCGTTTGGTGGCATCAATAAGAGGGTGCGCCAGTTCTTGGGCTGTTAGTGTATAAGCTTCACGATCATCAATCTGTGGGAAATTCCATTCCGGATAGTTGATAGCCAGTCCGGCTAAACTAAGCAGGGCCTCAAATTCTGCTATTACCTCAAAAGCAGCTTCCAGGCTTTCATTATTCTGACGTTTCCAGTTCTCAATGGCTATTACCTGGCGTATGTCCCATAAAAAAAATAAATTAAGTACAAAAGCAATGATCATATTGAGGTGATAGTTGAGCTTATTGATCAGTGAAGCCAATTCTTTTATTTTGTTGGATGTTTGCCCAATTTTGAGCTGCTGAGCAAGATCGGAGTTATAAACGGCTTGCCATTTTTCCTCTTCAATACGCTCAAAAACATCAGCATAATTGGCTAGAGTATTTCCTATTTTACCGGCAATCAGATCGGCCTTGGTGATGTATGCAGCTTTGGAAAAAACCAGACTCATATTAATGATACCTACTAAAATGGGTACCAACTTTACCACCGGAAAAAACCAGGCCAGCACCAGCAACCCGGTGAACAGGTAAGGAGCAATTTTAGTGTAACGGCCGAGCCACTTTTCACCCGGCATATTCAGGGACATGTGCAGGTATTTGAAAAGATTAGGCAGTTGGTTAGCGTCCTGTTTAAGGGCAAATATGAGCCGGGTTTGGATATCCAGTTTCCAGTTATTTTTTGCAGCGATCTCCTGAACGGCGGCTTGTCGTGGGAGAATAATCTCCTTGGCCGATGGTTTATCAAACCATTGAGCCAGCTTATTATTGCCTGTTGAAGTGGCGGTACGGTTTACCAGTTGATAAAGGGAGGCATTGCCAAAAATGTCAAGATCGGCAGTGTAATAATGTTTTTCGTTGGCAAAACGTGCTCCATCATTATAAATGTTGGCGTGGGTTTGTATATTATCGATTTCATTAAGATTCACCCTTTGCAGGTCGTCAAAATATTGTTTCTGACGCTCATACTTGCTTTGGCGCGCTACCAGCCAGGCAAAGGCGAAAACAAGCAGAACAAATGCAGCAGCTACAATGCTAAAATTGTCAAACTGTACGGCAACATAAATAGCTACTACAACAAGCGCGAAGATACTAAGCCGCAGCAGGGAGTAAGTATTAGCCAGTTTTTTATACTTACCAGCTTCCTGGCCGGCTGCTGCTGCCCGTTGCTGATAATCATTAATAATATCTTGTTGCATAATTGGTGTTTAAAAAAATTGTGGCTAAATAAACACATATATTTTAAATAAACGTTTATTTGTTCAATATATGAAGATCACTTTTTTAACCGTTGGTAAAACAGAAGATGCTTATTTAAAAGAAGGTATCGACAAATATGTAAAGCGCCTGAAGCATTACACCAAATTGGAATTGGTTGAAATTAATGAATTAAAAAACACCAAAGCCCTGAGCGCCGAGCAGCAAAAGGCCAAGGAGGCCGAACTGATACTTAAAAAAGTGACCCCGCTTGACCACCTTATATTACTGGATGAAAAGGGTATTGAGTATTCATCAACCCAATTTGCAGCTTATATCAATAAAAAAGAGATCAGTTCATCGGCCAATATGATATTTGTGATTGGCGGCCCTTATGGTTTTGACCAATCCGTTTACCAACGTGCTAACGATAAAATATCCCTGTCGCGTATGACATTCTCGCATCAGATGGTGCGTCTGTTTTTTGTGGAACAATTATACCGCGCCTATACTATTATTAAAGGTGAACCTTATCATCACGAGTGATCAGATGTGCGAGTGTGCAGATTTCAGATGATTTTCTTTTCAATTGTGAACTTCTGATTAAGACAAAAATCTGCACATCTTAAATTTGCATATCTGCACATCAAAAACCCTATCTTTGCTAAATGTCAGCAGGTCACGATCATTCACACGCAGGTCATCATCACCATGACCATGCTCCCAAGCTCGATCATTTGAATGCCGCATTTATTGTGGGTATCATATTGAATTCGATTTTTATAATAGTTGAGGTAATAGCCGGTTTAACCACGCATTCCTTATCATTATTAACCGATGCCGGGCATAACCTGAGCGACGTGGCTTCACTGGCCCTGGCCCTGCTGGCCTTTAAGCTTACCAAGGTGAGCGCCAATAGCAAATATACATACGGCTACAAACGATCAACCATCATTGTATCGTTTTTTAATGCGCTGATCCTGTTTGTGGCGGTAGGCTTTATTTTATACGAAGCTGTCGTACGTTTTATGAACCCCGAAGTAGTATCAGGTGGCACCATGGCCTGGGTAGCTTTTATTGGTATTGCTATTAATGGTTTTACCGCATGGCTTTTTGTTAAGGATAAAGACAAAGATCTGAACGTAAAAGGTGCTTACCTGCACATGGCTGTTGATGCCATAGTTTCATTTGGTGTGGTAGTATCCGGCTTAATCATCTATTTTACCAAGATCTATTGGATTGATAGCGTAGTGAGCGTAATTATAGGTATTGTAATATTACGTGGCACCTGGAGCCTGCTTAAAGACAGTCTGCGCCTGGAAATGGATGGTGTACCTGCCGAAATGGATCTGGAAAAGATCAAAGCCGAACTGATGAAAGGTAAAGGCGTAGTTGATGTGCACCACATGCACGTATGGGCCCTGAGCACCACAGAAAACGCACTGACCGCCCACCTGGTGATCAATCCCGAATCCATGGCCGACTTTGACAATATCAAACATGATTTGCGCCACCGCCTGGAACATCTTGATATCAATCACAGCACCTTTGAGCCCGAGTTTGCCGACGAAAAGTGCAAACAGCCGGAGTGTTTGTAAGGAGATAAACAAGGATTGTCATGCTGAGCTTGTCGAAGCATGGTGGGCAGGCCTCTTCGCGCGATCCTTCGACAAGCTCAGGATGACAACCCTTTCTTTAAATGCTGACTAAGTAAATAATTCTTATTAATTTAAGGCATTATTTACCCTGTCATGAAAACAAACAGACGCAAATTTATAACCACTACGGCTGCTTTGGCCGCCGGTACTGTAGCAGCATCAGCCATGTCATCATCAGATTATCAAAAAGACGAGTTTCCGGTAGTTCACCATGTGTTTTTCTGGCTTAAAAATCCGGGTTCTATTGAAGACCGCGACAAGCTGGTAGCAGGTGTAAAGACTTTAGCCAAAATTGAAACTATCAAAAAAATAAAGGTAGGCGTTGTGGCCAGTACCGAAAAACGCGATGTAGTTGATAATAGCTGGGCAGTATCTGAACTCATGTTCTTCAGCGACCTGGCCGGGCAGGCCACTTATCAAACCCATCCTATACACCTGGAGTTTATTAAAAACTGTAGCCACCTTTGGGAAAAGGTTATTGTGTATGATGCGGTGGATGCATAAACACTATTTCAGCTTGTCATCCTGAGGAACGAAGGATCTATTATGGGACAGGCAAGTTGATGGGTAGATGTTTCACTCCGTTCAGCATGACAATTTTTATTGTACTAACAAAAAAGCCCCGGTAATTATCACCGGGGCTTTTATATTTTAAAGCAATTTGCTTATGCTTTTTTGGCCGGAGCTTTTTTAGCTTTTGCTTTTGGTGCTGCGGCTGGTGCTGCTTCAGCAACAACCTCTTCTACAGCAACCGGAGCTTCAACAGCCGGAGCAGCAGCTTCTGCCGGGGCTACAGTTGGATCAGGCTCGTTAAAAAGCGGCAGATCTTTTAACAGTTGAAACCATGATATTACTTTTTTCATGTCGGAGGCATACACTTTCTCTTCGTCATGATCTGGGGCTACTTCAAAAAAGAATTCCCTTAATTTTTTACCGTCGGCTTTAGCGTCGGGGATGCTGGCAGCGCTTTTCATCTGCTCAAACACATCTGTTAATTTAATATCGTCATCAACCCCAAAAATGGTGATCTCGCTCAATGCTGCTAATTTAGCAGTTGATAGGTTGGCTACCAGTTTGGTTTTTTGCGCATCAAGGCTTTCCAGCACATAACCATTTTTGTTTTGTGCCAAAGCTTTCCATAAGCCCGGTTTGCCCGATACGGCTACAATTCCTTGTAAATTCATTTGTTTTGGTTGATTAGGTGAGTGGTTGACTGAGTTGAGTAGTTGTTTTCGAAATTTAAACCAATCAACTTAATCAACCACTCACTATTCACTATTCTTCTATTACTTCGATGGTTAAAATTTTATCGCCCTGACGGATAGCGTCAACCACTTCAACATTTTCAACCACTTTACCAAAAACGGTATGGTTACGGTCTAAGTGAGCAGTATTATCGCGGCTGTGGCAAATGAAAAACTGTGAACCACCAGTGTTACGACCAGCGTGAGCCATTGAAAGCACGCCGCGATCATGGTATTGATTTTCGCCGGTTAGTTCGCAATCAATTTTGTAGCCCGGGCCACCAGCGCCTGTGCCGGTTGGATCGCCACCTTGTATTACAAAGTTTGGGATAACGCGGTGAAAGATCACGTTGTCATAAAATTTTGATTTTGCCAATTTTTGAAAGTTAGCAACAGTATTTGGGGCATCTTTGTCGAAAAACTCAACAGTCATATCGCCCTTTTCGGTTTTGATAATTGCTTTGCTCATTTTATTTGTTTTTTGGAAAACAGTTGGCAAAGGTAATAATTTGAGGCGAAAGGTTAAAGGCCAAAGGAAAAAGGTTAGGGCAAGATTTACAAGATATTAATTGGCTAATAATAGCTTCAACAATTATTCGTTACATTTGATAATTAGCATCATATTATCTATTGGCAAGTGATTTTTAAAACACATCATAAATACCTTTTAGCTTTCGCCTTTATCCTTTTACCTTTATTATCCAGGGCTGCATCCATATTAATCCCGATGGATGATGAGCAGAAAGATCATCTCAAATCATACGGTATCGCTTTCTGGACTTTAAAGAACGGTGAAGAGGTGGATTGGCTGTTGAACTATCGCGGCGGCAGTTTTATGATGAAATACAATCCTAAGATAGAAGAGGAATGTAAAGTACGTGGAGTAAGTTACCAGGTGCTGGCCGATGCCAAAGTAAATGAGATATTAACCGAGGTAAGCGACCCATCGGTTAATATGGATGTGGTTAAATTGGAAAAAGCGCCCAAAATGGCTGTATATTCGCCCAAGAACAAACTGCCCTGGGATGATGCTGTTACGCTGGTACTCAAATATGCCGAAATACCTTACGATGTAGTTTATGATGAAGAAGTAATCCGCGGCGATCTGCCTAAATACGACTGGCTGCATCTGCACCATGAGGATTTTACCGGTCAATACAGTAAGTTTTATGGAGCTTTCCGTTTTGCCCAATGGTATACCGACGATGTTAAAGGACAGGAAGAGCTGGCCCACAAGCTGGGCTTTAAAAAAGTATCCAAAATGAAACTGGCGGTTGCCAAAAATATACGTGATTTTTGCGCGGGCGGCGGCTTCCTGTTTGCCATGTGTTCTGGTACCGATACTTTTGATATTGCCCTGGCTGCTGCCAATACCGATATCTGCGAAAGTATGTTCGACGGTGATTCGGCTGATCCGGATGCACAGTCGAAACTGGATTTTACCCAGACATTCGCTTTTCAAAACTTTACGCTGGATATGAACCCCATATCGCACCAGTTCAGCAATATTGATGTAACCAGTACCCGCCAGGTTGACCGCACCCGTGATTTTTTTACGTTATTTGATTTTTCGGCCAAGTGGGATGTGGTGCCCAGTATGCTCACGCAGGATCATGATAAAGTGATTAAAGGTTTTATGGGCTTGACCACCGCTTTCAACAAAAACAGACTGAAGCCTGGTGTAACCATTATGGGTGAAATGAAAACGGCCAACGAGGCTCGTTATATACATGGAGAATATGGCAAAGGACAATGGACATTTTACGGTGGCCATGACCCCGAAGATTACCAGCATGCCGTAGGCGATCCACCAACAGATCTGAAGCTGCATCCCAATTCGCCGGGTTACCGACTCATCCTAAACAACGTATTATTCCCGGCAGCCAAAAAGAAGAAACAGAAAACGTGATTGTTGTTTTAGTATCAAGTAGCTAGTATCAAGTATCAAGATTTTACTATTCGTAGTACCGTATTTGAGGAGTCGTGATACTTGATACTAATTATAAAACGTCCAGCTTACGCCGAATTTGAGGAGGTGATCTTGCTGTGGATATCTGTTCACTGTATAATATCCCTTGCTTGAAAGGCCCTGGTTGGCATAATCGTACCCCAGGAATAAATTAGTGCGCTGCAACGTGGCCTTGAAATATACCGATGCTATTGGATATGAGGAGAAGGTAACATTTGCCCCGTTATAAAACTGACCTAAGCCAACCGCGTATGACGGCGCTACATATTCTGAATTATACCGCACATTTACTCCAAAGGCCGATTGCAGTACATTAAAAAAAGTTTTGGTTAGGTACAGGTTACTGTAGGTATATATTTCGGGCGTACGCAGGGTTGATTGATAGTCGGTTTTTTGATAAACAACATAGTTGTCAAAATGCAGGTTACGCCATTTTAAGCTTTTACCAACGCTTACCTTCAATAAGTTGATGTCGCTACCCAATTGTACAGGGTGTGCATCGTTACCACCATTTTGCGCAGTAAAGTACAGATAATTAGATATCAGAAAATACTCCACCTTTACATCAAATTGTAAAGGGGCATTAACATAATTGAAAGATAAACTGGTTGTTTTTTGATTGCTGAAACTATTATGAAAAATATAATGATTGGATATCCAGTCAGTATATACCAGCGGCGGCGAACTATTTTGGGTGTAAGCCTCTAAAGTAACTTTACCCACACGGCCTCCACCGGCAAGGTTAAGTTTGGCATCGTACAAATAATTACCAAAATCACGCCCCTGTACTATCTGTCTGAAATCGGCATCCAGGCCTATACGGTCGCTGAAACGGTAACCCAGTTTAGCCTTGAGGGTAATATCCTGAAACGTGGTGTTTTGTACCTTGTCCTGATGAACATATTTGGCGCCATACTGGTTCAAGGCAGTATCACTTACAAATTGTGCATAGTGCCAAAAATCATGCACTAATCCCAGGTCAAGCTTCAATTCATTTTTGACAAATTTGACCGATTTGCTGCGCAGATAAAAGCTGTACGAAAATTCATTCTGGATATGCGTGTATATCGTTGAGTCGCGCGAGCGGTTATTACTATAATAATAATCCGGGAATACGTTGTAGGTATCAACACCACTTTGCAGATAGTTGTACCGGCCATTTTTAATATTCAACGTATGTGATACACGCTGGGTAGGTAAAACCTTGGAGTTCTCTTTGCCTTTATTTAAGCTATCAATGCGGCCCAGGTAGTAAAACTGTTTAATATATATGCCTTTATCGTTCCAGTTTTCGTAACTGTTGGGCAAACGGACCGGGGCCGATGTTTTAAAGAATACAGTACCCTTGGCGCTTGTAAAAACCGAATCATTTAAGATAGATCCGGTTTCGGGAGCTTTTAAATTGTTAAAGGTAGCATTCGCCAGTAAATTGTAACGCTTGCTTTTTGACTCATACCAGGTAAATATGGCCGCGTTAAGTCCACTTACATTTTGGCCGAGTACACTGCTACTGCTATAATACCCTTTGGAACCGTTGAAGTTTAAATTAAAGCCTACATTCCAGTTGGGTTTAATATTTTGAGTATGGATCACCTTAAATAACTGCTCGGCCGAACTGCCAAAGCCATTAAAAAGAGTGAGGTTGGAATAGGCTACCCGCGTGTTATAATAATTGATATCCTGTGGTTGGATAGTATAAATATCGAGGGCATGCATGCCTATATCAAATCCAATAGTTTTAACCGGTTCAAACAACAGGCTTCTTTGCGATAGCCCGGTATAACCCAGGTGTATGCGCGGATTCCGGGGATCAAGTAAGGGGCTGTAATTTTCAAAACGACTTATACCCGTATCAATAGCAAAGGTTTGGGTACTGTCGTTAAGCAATTGTTCGTTGGTTACACGAATGAATTTTGAATTGTAGATAACAGAATCGTGCTTGTTTTCTTCTTTTTTACGTAAACTATCCAGTAATTCGTCATCACTCACCTGCCTGGTTTGTTTGAGGGTATCCCGGGTAGGTAAGGGGCGTGGCCGGCCGGTTTGGTTATATTGCGCAAACGCGCTATGTACCGATGTGCACAGCAGGAACAATAAAATATATTTGAACGGCTTACGCAGCTTCAGAGCCAGGATATTAGAATCAGGAATCAAGACAGAAGCTTCCTCATGTAAACGGTGATGCTGTAATGTCCTGTTGAAATATTTTCTTTTATTCACTTTAAAAACTCTTTTCTTGGCTCTAATATCTTGACTCTCGGTTCTCCTCTTTAAGAACCGGCTATCAGTTCCTTAAGTATCAATGTTAGTTTGGGTTCGGCCTCTTCGGCAATTTTTATAATATCTTCCACAACCACAGGTTCAAGTACATCGTTAAAACCTTCGTCGGTTAATACCGATATGGCAAATACTGGCAAGCCCATATGGTTGGCTACTATTACTTCGGGTACGGTGCTCATGCCAACCGCATCGCCGCCAATAATTTTTAAATAGTTGTACTCTGCTTTGGTTTCCAGATTTGGCCCGGTAACAGCTACATAAACTCCTTTATGGCAAATAATATTGTTTGCTTTGGCTATTGTTAATGCTTTATCAATCAATGTGCGCTGATAGGGCTGGCTCATATCCGGAAAACGCGGACCCAGTTCATTATCGTTACGGCCTACCAATGGGTTGTGCGGTTGCAGATTGATATGATCGGCAATGATCATCAGTTCTCCTTTTTTAAACTCGGGGTTTAAGGAGCCGCTGGCATTTGAAACAAACAGGGACTTAACGCCCAGATATTTCATTACCCTTACCGGAAAAGTGATCTGCTGCATGTTATAGCCTTCGTAATAGTGCAGGCGCCCCTGCATGGCCACAACCTTTTTACCGGCCAGTGTGCCGAAAATTAATTTACCCGAATGGAATTCCAGCGTCGAGATCGGGAAATCGGGGATGTTGGAATACATCAGTTGTTTTTCAACCTCTATTTCCTTTACCAGGGCACCAAGACCAGTACCTAAAATAATACCTATTTCTGGTTCAAAATCGCCAATACGGCTTTTAATGTATTGGGCTGTGCTTTGAATATTTTCTAACATAATCTGTTACTAATTTATCAAACTGTTTTTGTTGATTATTTAAAAACTCAATGCCTATAGGCAATACCAAAATATTAAGTTTTTTCATCACCTGCTGCAGTTCCTGTTCCCCTAAACGCTGTGCGTCCTTTTCTGTTGTGATGATCAGTTTTTTTTGTGCAGTGCAGGCCAAAAAATCCTCGGCAAGTTTACTGATATTTTTTAAGCTAAACTGGTGATGATCGGGATATTTATGATGGACGATATGCAGTGTTTGTTTTTTTAGATGCTCCAACAAAGGAGAGGCATTGGCTATACCTGTAAGCAGGAACACGGTTGTGGTATCATCGATCACAGAATCGGTAGCCTGTCCGTTTATATCCTGAAGGGGCAAATAGCTTATCGAGGTAAAAAAAACGGCCTGGTTGGGAAAAGGCTTTACTCTTTTTTGAAGTTCGAATTGATCTTTACGCTCTAATGCAGCGGGACATTTACTGATCACGATAATGTCGGCACGTTTACGCCCGGCAAAAGGCTCGCGCAGGTTGCCTGCGGGCAATAATAAACGCGGCTCGCGGATGCGGTTATAGTCAAACAGCAAAATGCTGAACCCGGGTTTCACAGCGCGGTGCTGATAAGCATCATCCAGAATAATAAGATCATGTGATGACTGTAACTGCTCAATTCCTTCCACCCGTTTTTCGGCTACGGCAATGGTGACGTTAGGGAATTTGTTTTTAAACTGGGCCGGCTCATCGCCAATGTCCCAAGCTTGTGCAGGTGCGTCTGCTAACAGGAAACCTTTTGTTTTACGGCCATAACCACGGCTTAAGGTGGCTAGTTTGTAATTGCCTTTCAGTAAACGGATCAGGTATTCGGTCATCGGGCTTTTACCCGCGCCACCAACATCCAGGTTGCCTACCGCAATCACCGGCAAGTCAAACTCCCGGCTTTTCAATATGCCCGCATTGAAACACCAATTGCGGATAACCACCACCAGGCCATACAATAACGAGAAAGGAAATAAAAGCCAGCGGAGGTATATCATAGGTGATACAAAGATATAAACGTTTATATCTTTTTTAAGCCACAACTATGACCGGCCCCGGATTGCTGCTTTTGATATGTTTTTTTACGAGGGGAGTAAGTTTTGTTAATTAATGTCTTTTGAAGTGATGATCTTATTGGCAAGATCCAATAAAGCAACAGCTTGTTCTTTGGTTACAGAAGGAAAATCACCTAAAAAGTCATCTAAAGAAACGCCTGCCTCCAGGTGGTCAAAAAGAGATTCAACAGGAACGCGCGTTCCTGTAAAAACCGGCTGTCCACCTAAAATATCCTTATCGATATTGATAACTTTTTGAATGCCCATAGCATGAAGATACGAATATTTGAGTTGATGAACATTACTTTGTCCGCTATTTATCAATCTGAAAACAATCACTTTTAAATTGAAAAGTTATCTGGAGGCACCTCCGGAGCCATGGGGTGGATTATTTATGCTATAAACAGGGGACTCCGCTGGAGTCGCGGAGTGGAAAGCTGTTATAGTTCCGGAGGAACTCCCTGTTTATAGCCATTAAGCTAATATTTAATGGCTCCATCGGAGCCTCCTTATTTTGAAAATGGTAGCTTTGATATGAACCTAAACGTGGCTGTTTATTTTACAAAATTTATTTAAATTAGTTTTATTACGCCATGCCACATGAAAATCAAACTAATTGCCCTTTTCGTATTAACAACGTCAATTGCCTTCGCCCAAGCCGATCGTAAACTTACACAACAACTCAACGATGTGGTAAAGGGCTTTCATGGCCAGGTGGGTATCTACGTACAAAACCTTAAAACAGGCAAAGTAGCGGCTATTAATGCAGATACGCTATTCCCAACTGCCAGCATGATCAAGGTGAGCATTCAATGTGGTTTGATGGATAAGATTGAAAAAGGCGAGCTACAATACAATCAAAAACTGGTTTACCGCGATTCGCTGCTGTATAAAGGCGAGGATATCCTGGGTTCCTTTAAAGATAAAGACACCATACAGTTGAGCAAGGTAGCCCTGCTCATGATTACCATGAGCGATAATACCGCCAGCACCTGGCTGCAAAAACTGGTAGGTGGCGAGTATATTAACAACTGGCTGCAGCAAAACGGGTTTAAGGTAATGCGGGTTAACTCCCGTGTACCCGGACGCGAAGCTATCCGCAGTATTTACGGTTGGGGTGTAAGTACGCCGTTTGAAATGTGCCGCCTGTTCACCATGATCAGACAGGGTAAGGCTGTTAGCGCTGCCGCCAGCGAGCGCATGAGCCGCAATATGGCTCGTATTTATTGGGACGAGAAAGCGCTGTCGCAGCTACCACCCTATGTGCAAACCATATCCAAACAGGGTGCCGTTGACGCTGCCAAATCAGAAACAGTGTTGGTGAGTGCCCCGCATGGCGATTATGTATTTTCTATCATGACCAATCATAACACCGATCAGCGCTGGGTGCCCGACAATGAAGCCAGCGTGCTCATCAAAAAGATATCGGCCCTGTTATGGCACTATTTTGAACCCGGCAGCGATTGGAAACCTGCCGAAGGTATAGATAAGTACATGAAGAATGAATAGCCGGTTACCTTAGTGCGATCTGAAACTGGCAATATCCTTATACAGATTCCGGAATGAACTGCTTAAGCCAAGGGTTATCAGCGAGGTTTTGTCATTAAATACGCTGTTCTTCTCGGTTCTGTATACCCCATCAAGCTCTATCCGTAAATTGTATTTGGGGTTAAGGAGGTAGGCAACCTTACCTTCCAGGTAAATCATATTGGTGGTTAATCCCTGTGTAATGTAATTGCCATATGGTTTGGCCGGTTGAGTATAAAGCATGAATGGGTTTTTGCCGTAATTAAGATCGTTCATATCCAGACCATATCTGCCCAGGTCAACCTCTCCGCTAAAGTCGAACCTTTTATAAGAGTAGTTGAGTAAACCTACCAGTTCCCTGAAATTGGCTCCCCACGGATGCGCCAGAGGTTCTCCATTCTCGGTATAGTTTTCAATGGCCGAGCGGGCCGAGTAGGTATATGGTCTTACATTATTTGTTTCTACCAGGAAGTTTAAACTATTTACACTGAACAGATTAGTGCCCCTGAAACCCAATTGAAAACCGTATTTATTATCAACGGCGCCGTTGCTGGAGAAAAAATCTTTGGCATGAAATTCGTTCAGCGCAAATTGCCCGTAAGCGGTAATGCCATCACTTATCTTATACTTACTTGTAAAGCCTAACAATGATTTATCCGGATCATCGCTGGAGTTATTAATAGGCTTTAAAAATATGATGGGGTTGATATAATTAAAATCAAAGGGGCGCTTAACGCCATTGTCGTCTGTCAGGAAGCCAATAACATTGTCAAAAAAGCCAATGGATAACTTGTTGTTTACGTTCCAGTCCAGATAATGGAAAACACCGAATTTTTTTCTGTCGATACCATATTGCGACGTGGTAGCTGGGTCATTCATATAGCTAAACATAGCCATATACCGTACATTGCCCAATGTTCCGGTAAATTTCAGAAAAGGGTAGGGAGAAGCGTAATCTGATAATAGTAACGACCGGTACCCATCGCCTATAAATGTTTTATCGCGCCCGGCGCTGATATTGAGGTAGGTATTTACATCATAAGACACAGTGGCTGTTATATAATTCCATTTAGCCACATTTTGGAGATAAGTCCTGTCATAAGCCTGCCCGGGAACTATTCCAACCTGGTTAATATAGGTATTTAAATAGTTAGGAAATACCGCCCGGCTGTCATAGCCGCTTACATTAAAAAATAAGCTGCTGCCTATAGAACCGCCAAACTGAAAACCCAGAGAGGTTTGGTTGGTAGTTTGGTGATTGGAGAAATCCCGGCCAATGCTAAAATCAGGTAATATATCGCCATAAAGACTATAATCATCTTTTTTAATGTCTACCAGGTGTTCGGTAAACAACTTTCGATATCCCCAGCTATGTTCTTTTCCATCGTTATTGATGTTCATTAGCGAATCATAATGAGTTTTTAAAAGAGAGTCATCTACGGCAAAAGGTTTTAAAGCAGTATGCTCACGCGATTTAGTTGAATACAAATCTGAATTCAACTTTTGATAAAACTGGTACGAATAGGGCTGATAAGTTTGAGCAAATGCTGCTGTTAGCCCCGCCATATTAAGAAGCAGTAGCAAACAGAACCTTTTATATATTTTTAGGGAGTATTTGTATTTCATGATACCTGTTGAATGATGATTAAAAATCATGGTATAAGTTTCTGAACGAGCTTCTTAAACCAAGAGTGATCATACTGGTTTTTAGATCGGTTTGACTATTTTTTTCCTGGCGAAGCAATCCACCGATCTCTATGCGGAGGTTATACTTGGGGTTAATTAAATAAGCAACAGTGCCTTCAGCGTATTTTAAGGTAGTGGCTAACCCCTGCCCGGTTGAACCACCGGTAACCGGTAAATTAACGTTATTGGCCAGCGTTATATCCTTACCATAATTGATTGTAGCCGAATTAAGACCGTATTTAGCATAATTAATCTGTCCCTGAAAATCAAATTTACCCAGGGTATAGTTTAAAATACCCAGGCATTCCCTGAAATTGGCGCCATATGGATGGGCAAGCGGTTCGCTCAATTCTGCATAGTTTACAATAGGTGATTGACTGGAATAAGTGTATGGCGCTGCTGTATTATATTCAAACAGGTAATTGAATCGGCTGATTTTAAAAAGATCTGATCCTCTGAAACCTAACTGCCAGGCCGTTTTACTATTACTGCTGGCTGTGGATGTTCCCTGGTCAAACAGAATTTGACTGTAAACGGTGGTTTTATCAAGGACCTTATATTTACCGTTAAACCCTACCAATGTATGGTCTGGCGCACCACCACCTGGCCCTAATGACGATGCAAAAAGTATAGGGTTTATGTAATTGATATCAAATCCATGTAATTTGCCCACATCATTAGCTTCTTCTGCTATAAGGGCGTTAAAAAAGCCTATAGATGCCCTATTGTTAATGTTCCAGTCTACATAGTGAAATGCCCCCCATTTTCTTCTGTTATTAGTAAAAGAATTGAACTGTTTGGCATTCTGATCTTCCATATAGGCCCACATAGCCATGTATTGGACGTTTTTACCTAAGTTAAAAGTAAGACGGAGCAAGGGGTAATTAGAGGCATAATCCGACAATAATACCGAGCGGTAGCCATCGCCTATAAAGGTTTTATCCTCGCCCAATACTATGGATATATTTTTGTTAGGCGTAAAGCCTATCAACGCGGTACTATATGACCAGTCGGTGTTGCCTAAAAAGCTCCTGTTATAAGCCTGACCGGGTATCATCCCCACTTTATCAATATAGGCCGTTTCGTAATTGGCAAACTTTCCCTGGTTTTCATAACCACTGGTATAAAAGAAAAAGTTAGCACCTATGGTGCCGCTTATCTGGTAGCCGCGGGTATTTAAACTAACATTCTTTTTATCCGTAAATTCCCTGCCTATTAGCAGATCGGGTAAAAAATCAGCGTAAAAAGTATACTTTTTGGTACGATCTTCAATTAAATGCTGCTGGAATAATTCCCGGTAAACCCAGCTTCGGCCCTTTTTATCCACATGGGTTTGCATTAATGAATCATAAATTGGCCTTAATGAACTGGAATCGCCAATAAGATAGGGCTTTAACGAGGTATGCAGACGGGTTTGGGTGGAGTAAACATCCGTATTCAGCTTTTGGTAAAACTGATAGCTATATGGCTGATAAATCAATTGCGCGTAACTCCGGCCTGCCGTTAAAGCAACAAACAGGTACACCAACAGCACCATTCCTGTTTTTTTAACCAGATTAAGATAAACTTGTTTCATCGAAAGAAATATTCGATGAAAGTACAGTTATAGGTTAGTGTATTTTCTGTATTTGCAAATTCTAATGGTATTTTAATCTCAGATTAACATATACTGCGTGTTTGATCAACTCTTCATCTTCTTGAGCAAAGCCTCAACAACTTTGGGAAAATGATGATGCTCCAGCTGCTGGCCTTTAAATTTAACCATCTCCAGGTTATCGCCCGGCTCAATCCTGAATTTGGATTGATGGATAATTTCGCCTTCGTCAAACTGCTCGTTTACAAAGTGTATGGTAATACCACTTTCCTCCTCACCGGCTTCCAGGATGGCTTTGTGCACATTGTCGCCATACATGCCTTTGCCACCATATTTGGGTAGTAAGGAAGGGTGGAGGTTAATAATTTTGTTTGGAAAAGCTTTTAGTAGCGATGCGGGTACCAGCCATAAAAAGCCTGCCAGTACAATCAAATCAACCTGCAGGTTTTTAAGTAGCCTGATCACATCGTCTGTTTCAAAAAATTCATGCCTGGTAAATATGTGCGATGGTACCTCAAAATTATCGGCCCGTTGTAATACATAAGCCTGGGGATTATTAGTGAGTATCAGCACTACTTCGGCATCGGCATTGCGTTTAAAATGCTCCATTAACTTTTGGGCATTTGACCCTGAACCTGAAGCAAAAATGGCAATTCGTTTCTTCATTAAAATTGGGGGCTTTTCAAAGGTGATGTTACCTGTAAATGTTTATTTATACCGGTTTGTTTTATGTTGCTGGTAATTTTATTATAAAAAATCACTGGTATCATAATCCAAATATAAAAGTTTACTTATTGTGTTACCGCTTTTTGCTTGATAAATCCGTATCGCACAATTCTCCGCCTGGAGGTTGCTGAATAATTAGGCTGCACATCCCCGGTTTGTAATACCAGGGAATAAACCCCAAGTGTGGTTATTTGCGCATTGGAAAAAGGTTGTATTTGCTTTATTGCGGCTCCAAGATTGCCGGTAGTATCCTTGCAAGTCATATCTGATGTTAGATAAAGCCTGTTGGCCGTAAGCGACCAGTTGCCTGTTGTTTTTTGAGCAAGGCAGGCAAAATTCACAAATGTGCAGGTATTATTGGTATTGAAAGTAAATGTCTGGGTAGAGTCGCAATTAACATATAAAGTATCCGTAATGCCAATCTGAGCATCTCCCACATAGTTGTTAACCTGTACCGTAGCCAGCAGCCAGCTACCCGAGGTAAGCAAATGTGGTATGTTGCTGTCGTTGTCCTTTTTACAGGAGTTAATCAGCAGGTTAATCATCACTAAGCCTAAAACAAAAAGTAACGGGATCTTATTTCTCATAGAAAATATGCAGGCAAAAATAAATATTCCCGGTTATTAGTTGGCAACCAGGATGTAATAATAACTCTTTTAAACTGAAATTATTTTAATAAGACCGTTTAGCCATTTTACCCTTTAAATAAAACAAGGAGCCGGATATTTTATTTTTACTTTTGATTTTTTCACGGAGTGTTTTTCCATTAAGGAGTTCAGGAATGCTTCGCCGTTTTAACTTTTTACCTATTGCCCCATGCGCGTACCTTTTGAAAAACTGAAAGCCGAATTTAAACGGATATTATTAAGCCTTGATTTTACTACTGAAAAAGCCGAAAAGTGTGCCACTATTTTTGCAGAGAACAGCAGAGACGGTGTGTATACGCATGGGCTTAGCCGCTTCCCGGTTTTTGTACAATTTGTAAAAGACGGGTGGGTTAAGCCCGATGCCGAATCTGTAAAAGAAGGCGGCCTGGGTGCTATCGAACAATGGAACGGCAATTATGGTCCGGGAATGCTCAACGCCGGCATATGTATGAACAGGGCCATGGAACTGGCTGGTGAAAACGGGATAGGTTGTGTGGCCATCAAAAATACCAATCACTGGATGCGTGGCGGTACTTACGGCTGGCAAGCTGCCGAGGCCGGTTATATAGGCATTTGTTTTACTAATACTATTGCCAATTTACCACCCTGGGGTGGCCTCACCCCGCGATTAGGTAATAACCCACTGGTGATAGCCGTGCCCCGCAAAAACGGCCATGTGGTGCTGGATATGGCTATATCACAATACGCGGTTGGTAAATTAAAACAATACGAAGCAAGTGGGGAAGAGTTGCCACTGCCGGGTGGTTATGATAGTGACGGGCATTTAAGTACAGATGCCGCCGCCATCCTGAAATCTGAAAGAGTACTGCCCATTGGTTTTTGGAAAGGTTCCGGACTTTCGCTGGTGCTCGATCTGCTGGCAACCGTTTTAAGCGGTGGTAACTCTACCGCACGGATCAGCAAAGAGAAAACGGAGGCAGGTATCTCCCAGGTGTTTATCTGCATAAAACCCAGAGATGATGAGCAAACCGCTGCCCTCATCGAAGAGATTATTGCCTATACTAAAACCAGTACCCCGGAGCACGAAGGACAATCCATATCCTATCCCGGTGAAAATACACTGAAAACCCGTGCGAAAAACCTAAGCGAGGGCGTTTGGGTCGACGAAAAAATATGGAATACGGTACAGGGGCTGTAGGGTAGAAGCAAGAGATAAGAGTCAAGAATCAAGACTTCACCGTGATATGCGATTAAAAATCTTGATTCTTGACTCTTGTCTCTCGACTCTAATTTCCGGCAAATTCTGTTGCTGCTTCATCAATAAAGGCGGCTACTTCGGCAGGCATAGAAGCCAGTGAGGCATGACTTGCTGCCAGGGTGATGATCTTTTTGGCTCCTAACCTTGCAGACATTCGCTCTTCATTTTCCGGCGCAATCATCCTATCGTTGCTGGATATCTGGTAGTATGATGGTTTGTGTTTCCATGCCGGGTCGGTGATATTGTCGCCAAAGGTACTGGCCAGCGGGGCTTTTTGTGTCACTGCCATTACCAGTGCCTCTTCCGCGGTCAGGTCCTGGCAAAAGCTCTCATGAAACAGTTCGGGTTTTACCCACAAATAGCCATCACTATCAGCCGTAAGGTTTGGAAACGCAACCGGTGGATGTTCCTGACTGATACTGCCCGGACTTTCGCCGGCGTCGGGCGCAAATGCAGCAATGTATACCAGGCCAATTACATTGGGCTGATTGCCTGCTTCGGTAATAACGGCGCCACCATAAGAGTGCCCCACCAACAATACCGGACCGTCCTGTTGTGCAACCATCTTGCGGGTACGTTCCGCATCATCAGCCAACGAGGTTAGCGGATTTTCAACAGCATGAATCAGCTCATAACCTTTGCTGGCCAATTCAACAATAACCTTACTCCAATGGGCAGCGCCTCCCCAAAAACCATGCACCAGCACGATACTTAATTTCTTTTTCATAATTGGTTATTTTTAGTTTTAAGATAAGCCAATTTAAAAATTAATGTAAAGCTATTACGAATGGAATTGATTGGTTATCAGAAAAATGATCTTAATTTAATGTAGTGGCAGGGGGGATAGAGAATCAAGAAGCAAGAGTCAGGAATCAAGAGAATGGAAGTGGCGGCACCAGACTTACAGTAAAAGTGGTTTTATCTTGTATCTTGTTTCCTGACTCTTGCTTCTCTATTTACCCTTCCATAATGAAAATGGCATTTTTATTCAGATCAAAAAAACCAAATTCATTGGTGTGCCAGGGTGTGTTGCTTTTAAAAGCATCCACTTTAACTGTTCCCCTTTGTACAAATTCCTCAAAAAGCGGCTGAATGTTTTTGACATCTATCCTGATAACCGAACCGCCAAGCAGCGGGTCTGTTTCGGTATCCGCGTGCCACTGCAGGTGCAGATACAGGTTGTCGCGGTTTAAAACGGCGTACATGTTATCCCAAAACACGGGCTCAAAACCTGTTTTGTCTTTGTACCAGGCCACATCCCTTTCAATATCAGCAGAGGGCAGCACCGGCATGATACTGTTAAATTCGGTTTTCATGACAGATGATTTATTTGTTGATCAAATATAACGAAGTGAATGCGAAGGTGATGTGTTAAAATGGCGCATTATATTTATTGCAGACGTTATTACTTAATTGTTCAGAAGAAGTAAAAAGTTTGTCATTTCGAACGAGGTACGAGGAGAAATCTTCTGCAACTTGGGTTGTTTTTAGTAGGCTGCATGGAACATAATTTGGCGTAAAAGATTTCTCCTCGTACCTCGTTCGAAATGACAATTTTTCTCCATCATAAGATTGGTGGTGGTGCGGTGATAACACCGACCACAGGCTAGAATCTGTTCTTAAGTATTCTGTTATTGATAACACTAATCCGGTGCTCAACGAATTGATAGTGGTGTAGTGGGAATCCGACTACGAGCTGAAAACTATTTTAAGGGACTGTTTAGCATTAAAAAACCTCATGAAGCTTGTGGTCGGTGTTATCACCGCACCACTCTTGCTTCTGTCTTATTGCCCCACCATCATACCCTCAAACTTTTCCCAGAAACCATCGTGCGGAACGGGGGCAATAATCGTTACCGGCTCATTTTTAACCGGGTGTACAAAGGTTAGTTTACGGGCATGCAAGCAAATGCTTTTACGCAGACTACCACGCGGATAGCCATACTTGTTATCGCCAACAATAGGTGTGCCCAGGGTGGATAGCTGCACCCTGATCTGGTGCGGGCGACCGGTTATCGGGTCAACTTCAATCAGGTAATAGCCGTTAAGTTCGGCAACCAGTTTGTAATGCAGTTCGGAGCGTAAGCTGCCCTGCACTTCTTTATCATGTGCCTTGGTTACGTTTTTCTGCGAGTTTTTCACCAGCCAGTGTACTAAAGTACCAGCTTCGGGTTGAGGGCGTTTGCGTACTACCGCGTAATAAGTTTTGTGCATATCACGGGCCTTAAACATCTTATTGATCCTGTCCAGTGCTTTGCTGGTTTTGGCAAACAGGATAACGCCGCTCACGGGGCGATCCAACCGGTGTACCACGCCTAAAAATGCGCCGTTAGGTTTGTTGTATTTTTGGGCGATGTATTTTTTAACCTTTTCATCCAGGGGCTCATCGCCGGTTTCATCAACCTGTACAATATCACCGGCGCGTTTGTTCACGGCAATAAGGTGATTATCCTCATAAAGGATATCCTTATCGGTAATGTCGTAGCTGGTATAATTAAATTCGGGACGCATGTTGTGTTTAGTTCATGGTTCATAGCTGATGGTTCATGGGAGCTTCAAAATTGACTATGAACAATGAACCATCAACTATGAACTAATTAATATTGCTCCTGCTCGTTCGGGAAGCTTTTTGATTTAATGTCGCCAACATAATTTTTGATGGCGCCGTTCATTTGCTCGTACAAATTGGCATACTGGCGTAAAAAACGGGGTTTAAAGCCCTTGTTAATACCCAGCATATCATGTATTACCAGCACCTGACCATCACAATGCTGACCGGCGCCTATGCCTATAATAGGTATCTGTACGCTTTCTGCAACCTCTTTGGCCAGTTTGGCGGGTATTTTTTCCACCACAATGGCAAAACAGCCCAATTCCTGTAAAGTAAGGGCATCTTCCCGTAATTTCTGTGCTTCGGCATCCTGCTTGGCACGTACGGTGTAAGTGCCAAATTTATAAATAGATTGTGGCGTAAGCCCCAGGTGACCCATAACCGGTATGCCGGCAGTTAATATACGGGTTACCGATTCGGCTATTTCAATGCCGCCTTCTATTTTTACACCGTGTGCGCCCGCTTCTTTCATAATACGGATAGCCGAGTTAAGGGCTTCTTTGGAGTTGCCCTGATAAGAACCAAAAGGCAGATCAACGATCACCAGCGCGCGTTTGGCCGCACGCACCACCGACGAGGCATGATAGATCATCTGATCAAGCGTTATAGGCAGCGTAGTTTCATGACCGGCCATCACGTTCGAGGCCGAGTCACCTACCAGTATGATATCCATCCCGGCATCATCAACAATAGTGGCCATGGAGTAATCATAAGCAGTAAGCATAGCTATTTTCTCGCCGCGGGTCTTCATTTCCTGCACGGTATGTGTAGTGATCCTTTTAACTTCTTTATGTATTGACATGTTTTATTTCGGATTTCGGATGTTCGATATCGGATTTATGTTTTCGGTATGCAAAGGTTACTATTAATTTCGAATTTCACGAATGGAATCGAATTACACGAATAGATGTTAATTACTTAGAAAGGAGTTTAAATTGATGCAGATTTAGGGTGTTGGGCCCGATGACTGTAGATTTTATTTCGTGAAATTTGTAAATTACAAATTCGTGAAATTAGTGTTATAATTTCCGAAATAAAACTGTATTTTTGCGGCGTGAATCAGGAAGTTCCTTACTTCAATATTTCTATCAGTTTTCACGGGGCTTTGAACCAGGCGATCCGATTTATTAATCCTTTCAATTTTTTTGATAAATGACATACTTCACCAAATTACCGGCTGTACTATTATTGGATGATGGAACCGTTTTTCACGGTAAAGCCGCAGGAAAAATAGGTACAACTACCGGCGAAATATGCTTTAATACCGGCATGACCGGCTACCAGGAAGTTTTTACAGATCCATCATACTTTGGGCAGATCATGGTGGCTACCAATGCGCATATTGGTAACTATGGCATCACCGATGAAGAAGTGGAATCTGGAAATATCCAGATTGCCGGTTTGGTTTGTAAAAACTATAACATTGCTTACAGCCGCAAGCAAGCCGATGAATCGATACAGGATTATTTCCAGGCGCAAAACCTGGTAGGTATTTCTGATGTGGATACCCGTCAGCTGGTACGCCATATCCGCGATAAAGGCGCTATGAACGCCATTATTTCTTCGGAGATCCTGGATATTGATGAGCTGAAAGCTAAACTGGCCGAAGTGCCATCAATGGACGGCCTGGAGCTTTCATCAAAAGTATCAACCACAGAAGCCTATACTTTTGGCGATGAAGAAGGCAGATACCGTGTTGCCGTGCTCGATCTGGGTGTGAAGAAAAACATCCTGCGTAATTTTGACGACCGTGACGTTTATGCCAAAGTTTTCCCGGCAAAAACCACCTTTGAAGAAATGGAAAAGGATTTTGCCCCAACAGGTTATTTCATCTCTAATGGCCCCGGCGATCCGGCTGCGATGCCTTATGCTATTGAAACAGTTAAAAAAGTTTTAGCTTCTGAAAAACCGATGTTTGGTATTTGCCTTGGTCACCAGTTACTGGCTTTGGCAAATGATATCCCAACCAAAAAAATGTTTAACGGTCACCGTGGCTTAAATCACCCGGTAAAAAATATTATTATCAACCATTGCGAGGTAACTTCACAAAACCACGGTTTTGGCGTAGTGCCCGAAGCCGTACGCGCTTCTGACAAGGTAGAGATCACCCACGTGAACCTGAACGATCAATCTATCGAAGGTATCCGTGTAAAAGATAAAAAAGCATTTTCGGTACAATACCACCCGGAATCATCACCCGGCCCGCACGATTCACGATACCTGTTTGATGATTTTATCAAATTGATGTCGTAACGATGTGCAGATGATAAAAAGCCTTTCAAGTTTTAACTTGAAAGGCTTTTTTGTTTGATGATAACCATGAACGGATAACTTTAATCGTGGTTTTTATAACTTAGTGCTTATTAAAGCAGGAGTTAAAATTTCTGATGAGTTCAAAGAATAAAACTATCTTAACCACTATCCTATTGATAATGGCCTTAGCTCAGGGGCCTGTTATATATTATTTGGGACAGGGTTTTTTAAAACTGCTATTTGCAGTACCATATATGCTTACCGGACTAATTTTAACAATTATCCTTTTGGTAAATCTTATAAAATCTAAAGTACCCAATACAACATATCAAATTGCCGGTTTATCGATCGCGTTTTTAGCAGGTGTAGGTACAGTAAGACCAGATGCGATGGAATATATCGATTACAAGTTGCGATTTGCTGAAAGAAACCGGATTGTGGAGAGGATAAAAGGTGGGTTATTAAAGCCCGGAGAGGCGGATAGGTACGGGCTCAACATCAGAGATAGCGCGAAAGGGACCGTCTCTGTCGAGTTTTATATTGACCGTGGCTTTATTGATCATTATTCGGCATTTTTATATACCGACGATATAGAGGAGATTAAAGCTTTGGACAAGGCGGTTATAAAGGATCATATTTTTAAAAAGTTTGATGAAAACTGGTATCGGGTAGGATATTGATTTGGAATATACGGATGCCGAAAAGTCAAACACAGACTTGTAGATAAGCGAAAGCCCTTGCTCCAAAAGTCCTTGTTCCGTGCTCTAAAAATTCGTATATTTATATGAATCAAACGGCCCGGCTTTCGTAACAGAAAGTCGGGCCGTTTGGGTAAAGGAAAATAGCTCCAAAATGAAGTTATTTTAAGTTAGTTATTTGATAATCAATAAATTAATAGTTTTTTAACTTTTAAAAACACCCCAAAACCAAGTCGTAATTTGTTAAAAAGTGTTAAAATCGATGTTTTTCGAGTGCTTTTTGACCAAAAAATGCCCGTTTTTGAACAGAAAAGTGTTAAAATTTAAGGTTTAAAAAGTTTTTTCGAGTAGTTAAACAAGAGAATTTTAACATATCAATCTATCTTTTAAATCTAACATATACATTATTATGCTTCCGCTTAAAACAGTACTCCTATTAAGTTTAGTTTTTGTAACTCATGTATGTTTCTCACAAAAAATAAATACTATCCCTAAAGATGCCGTAAAAGGCGATTTTAATGGCGATGGCAAACCCGAGTACGTTTGGGTAGTTGGCCCTAAGATAGCTGATAGTGGCGAAGATTGTGTTGGCAAATGTACTATCAAAATCGTGTCGTCTAATCCCGAAATACCTCCCTTGGTCATATCAAATGCCATTGGCGGAACGATTACTAATCTCGGCGATCTGAACGATAATGGCACGGATGAAATAGGCATCCTGCCCGAGTGGTTCACCAGTTGCTGGAGTCCTTACTATGTGTACACCCTGGCGAACAAGCATTGGCAGGAAGTTGTGCCTTCGTTCTCAACGCACTGCAACCAGTGGGAAGCTGATGTTAAGCCTATTGAAAAAGCCCCGGGTAAAAAGGGTTACGTGATCATCAGGTACAGTGCATTTGAGAATGAAGAAGTTGTGACCAAAGCCAAAACTATCCCCATGAAATAATTATCTGTCTCTAAGTTACTGTAAATAAGCTTTTTTTATTTTTATTTGGATTTATTCTAAATAAGATATTACTTTGTTCCTATTGATAAAGGGACATACCTGTAAATAAAAACAGTTTAAAATATAAAGTCCTGCTCTTGAGCAAATGCTGCGGTGCGATAGCTTTGCGGGCCGGGCAGGCACAACTTAATTAACAATGTATATGTGCGATTCAAAAATCATAAGCCAGGTAGGGGCAACCATAGTGAGCCGATGCTCGGAATGCCGTTGTGTATTTATCTGGAATAATAACCTGATCCTAAGCTTCTCGCCCGAACAGTTTATACAGTTCAGAGATTTTACAGTCGATCTTGATTTTGCCGAACATACCCATTCATTCCCCGACGGGCAGGAACGGCTGGTGATGCGTACCCCTGTTAATGATGTACAGTTAACTTTTACTACTGAAGAGTGGGAAGATTTCCACGCTGCTATGGCCGAAGCCATTTATATGCAGGAGATCTACTCGCTGATGTATGACAATTAGTCTGTTAGTATCAAGTCGTTAGTATCAAGTATCAAGACTCATACAGGGAATAGGTAATGAGAGCACTGCTTATGGGTTTAACCCAAAATCTTGATACTTGATACTAGCTACTTGATACTTCTTACAACTTCCTGAGCCGCGATTTGACCTGATATAATAGCTGGCGGAACCCCGGGTCCCGGCACCGTTAACTGCCCGGTATACAACATATTCTTAACATGCTTAGCCCGCATGGCCGGCTTAAAAAAGGCGGTTTGCGCAAGCGTATTGGCTAATCCGTAGGCATTGCCTTTAAAGGAATGGTAGTCGGCCTTAAAGTCGTTCAACGCGTAACTGCGCTTCACTATGATGGAATCGCGGATATCCTGTCCGGTAATGTGTTTGAAGCGGCTGAGCATCAGATCGAAATATTTTTCGCGGATGCTTTCATCATCGTGAAGCCCGGGCGCAATCGGCATCAGGAAAAATAGATTTTCGCCGCCTTCCGGCGCTACGCCAGGATCGGTTTTGGAAGTGCAGGAAACATAAAATAGCGGGTTTGTAGGCCATTGTGGCGAGGTGTATATCTCTTTGGCATGCAGTTCAAAATCTTCATCAAAAAACAAATTGTGGTGTTTTATACCTTCTACCTTTTTGTTAGTACCGATGTAAAACAACAAACTCGATGGCGACATGGTTCGGCTATCCCAGTATTTTTCGGTATAGTTTTGGTGTGATTTAGGTAATAGGTGTTGGTCAACATGTTCATAATCAGCTCCGGCTATTACAAAATCAGCCTGGAATGCGCCTTGGTAGGTATTTATATTACTTGCCCTGTTATCCTTTATTTCGATGTTAACAACCTCGGTATTCAATTTTATGTCGACGCCTAGCTCTTCGGCCAGGTTAACCATAGCCTTCACAATCTGGTTCATACCGCCTTGCGGGTACCAGGTACCCAAAGCTAGGTCGGCGTAATTCATCATGCTGTACATAGCAGGGGTATTTTGCGGTGTAGCGCCCAAAAATAAAACCGGAAACTCTAATAGTTTAATCAATCTGGGGTTTTTAAAATAACCACGCACATGTTTGCTCATACTGCTTAACAGCTGCATGCTGAGGCTTTTTTTGATGAGGTTAAAGTCGATAAATTCGGTAATGGAATGCGAGGGGCGGAACACGTATTCACCTATACCAACCTGGTATTTATAAGCGGCCTGTTTTAAAAACTGCCGCAGGCCAACGCTGCTGCCTGATTCTGTTTGCTCAAAAAGGGCTTCCAGTTCGTTCATGTTGGCGGGGATATCCATTGCATCGCCAGGGCCATAATAGATGCGGTACCCGGGATCTAAACGTTCTAATTGATAGTAATCAGCGGTTTTTTTGCCAAAAAGGGCGAAAAAGTTCTCGAATACATCGGGCATCCAATACCAGCTGGGGCCCATGTCAAATTGAAAGCCATCTTTTTCCCAGACCCGTGCCCGGCCACCGGGTTGATCGTTCTTTTCTAATATGGTTACTTTAAAGCCTTCTTTAGCTAACACACAGGCAGCTGATAAGCCCGCGAAACCAGCCCCGATGATGATGATATGCCTGCCCCTGTTCATATAGCTATAGAGGGCCAAGTTAAACAAATTGTTTTGTGGTCATAAAAAAACAATAACGGTTTGAATTTGTACTTTTGGAGATCAGCCCACGTGTAAATGATGAATCTGTACGACAAGACCAGTTTTGAATGCAGTAAATTGATAACTAATAAGTATAGCACATCATTTAGCTTGGGGATAAAAGCATTTGATAAGCAATTTCGTTATCCTATTTACGCTATTTATGGCTTTGTACGGTATGCCGATGAAATAGTAGACACCTTTCATGAGTATGATAAATTAACCTTACTCAGCGATTTCAGGAAGGAAACGTTTAAAGCGATACAGGAAAAGATCAGTTTAAACCCGGTTATACACTCGTTTCAGCAGGTAGTGAATGGGTATGGTATCGAAATGGGACTTATCGACGCTTTTTTACGCTCTATGGAAATGGATCTGGATAAAAAAGCCTATGATCCGGTCTGTTATGAAACCTACATATATGGTTCGGCCGAGACGGTAGGACTCATGTGCCTGCGTGTTTTTACAGGTAATAATGAGGCGCAATATCAGTCGCTTTTATCCCAGGCCCGTAGTTTGGGGGCAGCTTTTCAGAAAGTAAATTTTTTACGTGATATACAGGCCGATTATCAGGAGCGTGGCCGTACCTATTTCCCCGGAATTGATTTTGACAATTTTACCGAACAGGACAAGCGCCGTATTGAAGCGGATATAAAAAACGATTTTGACCAGGCTTTTGAGGGGATCAAACAATTACCCGCAGGTACGCGTTTAGGGGTTTACATAGCTTATACCTATTATTTGAAACTATTTAAAAAAATAAGTTATACACCTGCAAATGTTATTCTGCAAAAAAGGATACGCATTTCTGATACCCGGAAAATGGGCTTGTACGTTAAAGCTGTTTTACAACAAAAACTGAATGTGATTTAAGATGATGAGGAGACATATTTTTTTTATAGCCGGAATGTTTTCGTTTTTGTTGATGGTACAAAACGTAAAGGCCGATGAGCCAAACCTGAAAAATATACGCAGGCAATTAAGGGAGGCTATTAATGACAGCAAAACCACTGATTCTCTTTATAAAAGTTTAAGCAGTGTAAAAAACCGTACGGGCATTATGGAGGGTTTTATAGCCGGTGTGCAGGCTTTGAAAGCAAAGCATGCCTGGAATCCATACTCCAAGATAAAGTATCTGAAAAACTGCGAAAAAACATTTGAAAAAGCCATAGAAGTTGATCCGCATAATATCGAGATCAGGTTTATGCGTTTTTCTGTGGAAGACAGTGTGCCCGGGTTTTTAGGCTACAACAAAAACATAGCTACGGATAGTAAAGAGATCATCACCCAACTGGATAAAAAAAATTATGGTACAGCTGATAAGGAACTTACGGTAGAGATCATTAAGTTTTTGGTGAATTCCCGGAGATGCACCCCCGCTCAAATTGATGAGTTAAACAAGCTCTTAGCCGCTTTAAAGTGAAATATACCTACTTATTGATCAATATATTGACCGTGTTTTTTCCGGTTGTATTATCGTTTGATAAGCGGGTTCATTTTTATAAAAGCTGGAAATTCATTTGGCCGGGAATGACCATAACCGCGCTTTTCTTTCTGTTTTGGGATGTTCTTTTCGCGGTAAAAGGGGTGTGGTCTTTTAACCCACACTATATTATAGGGCTAACTCTCTGGGGCTTACCATTGGAGGAAATCCTGTTTTTTATCACCGTACCGTTTGCTTGTATCTTTATTTATGCCTGTTTAAATTATTATATTAAATGGCAGATAGATAACAGGCTCACCCGCATTATCAATAGTTTGATCATTATGCTGAGTATATTAGGGCTCATTTTTTATTATGACCGTTTATATACTGTTGTAACTTTTGGTGTGTTACTGGTGTTGGTGCCTTTGCTGCAATATGTATTTAAAGTAAGATGGCTTAACCGGTTTTACCTGGCTTATCTGGTGGCGCTTATTCCTTTTTATATCGTAAATGGTATATTGACATCCATACCCATAGTTATATATAACAATAGCGAAAATATGGGAAAACGAATAGGTACCATCCCTATAGAGGATCATTTTTATTTAATTATCCTGTTGTTGATGAACATCGGTTTTTTTGAATATTTTAAAACTAAAAGTCAATTATCTTGAATCAACTTCCGGAGTATACCAAGTCACAGCTGGCCCTGCGTAACGGGCAGGATAAGCCGCAGATATGGGTGGCCTATAAAGGACTGATCTATGATGTGAGCGAAAGCCGGCTATGGAGAAACGGCAAACACTACGAACACTGGGCCGGGCAAGACCTGACTGAAGAACTGGCCGATGCCCCGCATACTGAAATGGTATTTGAGAAGTTTGAGCCTGTAGGGCGACTAAGCCGTCCAACCTCTTAAAGAGGGAGATAGGATGAATATATCTTCATTCATGTTGACCTATTCCTACTGTGAAATATTAAAATAAGGCTATAAAGACAAAAACAGCCACCAGCAGGGCTATAAAATTAACGGTTTACACTTTTTTAAGAAAAATTCACATAAATTATTGACTATAAGTTATTTGTGTGTATGTTAACCATGAAAAGTGTAAACCATGTAAACCCACTTTGTAACAAAATGGACTTCAAAAGCCCTCTCCTGAAGGAGAGGGTTGGGAGAAGCTTTTTATATTTCGAATTTGGATAAGCTAACAAATTCCTGTACGCGGGCTGTAATCTCTTCCTGGGATAGGTTCCGCAATCTCTCTGAGCCAAATTTTTCAACACAGAATGAAGCCAGGGCTGATCCGTATATGATGGCGTTTTTCATGGAATCAAAATTTATCGAACCTACTTTAGCCAGGTAACCAATAAATCCACCAGCGAAGGTATCGCCGGCCCCAGTCGGATCAAATACTTCGGCCAATGGCAACGCAGGGGCGCTGAATATCTTATCCTCATGGAAAAGCAGGGCACCATGCTCGCCTTTTTTAATGATCACATATTTTGGTCCCATGGTTAATATTTTACGGGCAGCCTTCACCAGGGAAAATTCACCCGACAATTGGCGGGCTTCGGCATCATTTATAGTGATCACATCAACTAGCTTAATAGTAGCCAATAATTCATCAAGAGCAATGTCCATCCAAAAGTTCATGGTATCCATCACAATCAATTTTGGACGCTTGGTTAGCCTTTTGATAACCGTTTGCTGTACCTGTGGTGATAAATTACCCAGCATCAGGTACTCGCAATCCTGGTAAGAATCTGGAATAATGGGGTCAAAAGCCTCTAAAACATTGAGCTCAGTAGCCAAAGTATCACGGCTGTTCATGTCGTTATGGTATCTTCCGCTCCAGAAAAAGGATTTTTCACCTTGTTTTATCTGCAGACCTTCGGTGTTCACGTTATGTTTTTGAAGGTCTTCGATCTCGGTCTGCGGGAAATCGTCACCTACCACAGCAACGATTTTTATACGGCCGTAAAAGTAAGATGCGCCTAAACTGGCAAAGGTTGCCGACCCACCAACAATTTTATCTGTCTTTCCGAAGGGTGTTTCAATAGCGTCAAATGCCACAGTACCAATAACTAACAAGCTCATGTAAAATATTTTTAAAATTTTTTTGCGCAAATATTGTGAAATTACCTCAGAAATCATACTTTTGCACCACTCCAATCGGAAAATACTCCTGAGTAGCTCAGCCGGTTAGAGCATCTGACTGTTAATCAGAGGGTCGCTGGTTCGAGCCCAGCCTCAGGAGCAATAAGCCTAGCATGTCCGCTAGGCTTTTTTTGTTTTCTGCAAAATTCAAAATATGCATTTGAAACCTATTGAATTACATTCTTATTCTAGTCTATTTTCCTATAACTTAATTTAAGCGCATCTTTTCTGAGGGCTCATAGCAAAATCCTGGAATGCTTTCTGGTCCTGATATTTAATATAATATTGGCTTAATATTCATTACTTATCTTCGAGGCGTATGTACATCGTTTCAGATACAGACCAGGAACTGATAGCTGCCTTACAAAAAGGAGATGAGGCTGCATTCAAAACGCTGTATGAAAAGTACTGGGCCGAAGTTTATACGATGATCTACCGACGGATTGGTGATGTGGATGATTCGAAAGATATTGTTCAGAACATTTTTGTGAATATCTGGATTTCGAGAAAAAACATTATCGCAGAAAAATCATTAGCCCCCTGGCTAAATACCGCTGCAAGAACAAAGGCTATCAGCCATTATAAAAAAAAGTACGCTTCCATCAATCGGGATACCAGTTTTCAGAATGACCTGCCAGAACATTATTCTCCGGAGTTTAACCTGGAGGCTAAAGAACTGGAATCGGTTTTTAAGGACGAGATAGAAAAGATGCCTGATACTATGCAGAAAACTTTTTTACTCAGTCGCTATGAGAATAAATCAATTCGTGAAATAGCTATAGAGCTTTCCCTCTCAGAGCAAACTATAAAGAATAACATTTCCCAGGCGCTGGAACGTTTACGCAGAAAAGCGAAAACATTTTACGCAGAGCCCGCTAACCTGGCCGGCATTTTAATTTTCCTGTTAACAAAGAAGTAATACATTCATAACTGTCCCTTAAAGTACTTTATCGGTTTGACTCGGTAGATGTATATATGCGGAACAGAAGAAAGTCCTTTAATAATGATCTTGACCGGGAGGCTAACGCCTGGTTTGATCAGACTGATGATAACCAACCATTTGATGCATTTGGCAGTAATGAAGCTAAACAGCGCATTGGCGAGGATATATTTAAAGGTATCCGTAATGAAATCCATAAAAAAAGATTTAATCGTTACTATTATTTAAAAATAGCATCTGTCATTGTTTTCCTTTCCGGCCTTGGTATTCTGGCTTCCATGATAATTCGGCAGCATTTGGAAGAACAGCGTCGGGTAGTTTGGTCGGAGGTAAAATCCCTGCATGGGCATCTGGATAAAATGGTGCTCTCTGACAGCTCAGTTGTTTATTTAAGGCCCGGATCTGTTCTGAAATTCCCACAGAAATTCAAAGGCCATCTTCGTGAAGTGCAGCTAGTAGAAGGCGAAGCCTTTTTTGAGGTAAAGCATGATGCTAATCATCCTTTCATTGTATTATCCGGAAAGCTGAACACACAAGTGCTCGGCACCTCATTTCTTATAAAAAACTACAAACAACTTAAGCATATACAAGTAAGTGTAGCAACGGGCAAGGTAGCGGTGATGAATGGTAAAAAACTACTGCGTCTTTTAACACCGCAGCAACAGTTAACCTTTAATACACTAACGGACGAGATTGATTTTACGACAATTTCTGCCGGGCTGGCAGACAACTGGAAGAGCGGTGAGTATGTGCTTAAGAATGCTTCTATAAGCGAGTTAGCCTTACAACTGGAAAATATTTATGGCTTAAAGGTAATCCTGAAATCACCTGATTTGCAAAAATTAAGTATTACCACACAATTCAATATGAAAGATAATATCCGGGATATACTGGAGCAGTTAAAGCTTATTCACCATGTTAATTATGTCATTAAAAATAAGGAGGTCGCACTTATGAAATAACAATTTACATTAATTCCTCCTCAAAATAAAAATCAGTACCCGCTTGGAACAGGTACTGATTAAATACGCGGCTCCACAGACTAACAGAAAATTGCAGCTTCCTGGATGTTTATGTGGTACCCGCTTTTGCTTAATAAATAAACGACTCGAAAATATGAAAAAATCGGTAACGGTTATAGTTACAATTTTTATGAGAATTTCTTTGGTTATATGTTTTATTTCAATAAATATATTTGCCGCATTTTGTGCTAATATTAGCTCAGCACAGAATTTGAATACCAAAGTTTCTGTCCATTTTAAAAATGGAGAAACCTTAGAAAATGCAATAGAGAAACTGAGAGGACTTACAAATGTTAAATTCTCTTATGATCCTGCAGCATTAGAGCAGGTTACTCTGAAAAATTATGATTTTTCAGATCAATCCCTTGCTTATGTATTGGATGTCATTTTATCTAAAACAGAATTTAAATACGCAGACCAAAAAAACGTCATTGTTTTATTCAAAAAAAGCCCCCCGGTAGAAGGCGTCATAGAAGGAACCATCTATGACGCCAAGTCCAAAGAAACATTAATCGGGGCAACAGTGACCATCAATGGCCGTTCCTATTCGGCAGATGTCAATGGCCATTATCGTATTAGCTTACCGGTTGGTGTTTACGATCTGAGTGCCGGATATATTGGCTATAAAGTAAAAAAGATCCTGAGCGTATCCGTAAAGGAAAAAAACACGGTCACCTTAAATATTTACCTGGAGGTACTATCTACACAATTGAACGAGGTGAGTGTGCAGGCACGCCGGAAAGTGGATAACCAGATATCATTATTAAATGATCGAAAACTTAGTGCAGTGGTTTCTGATGGTATTTCTGCTGCTAACATCGAAAAAACAGCGAGTATTACCACTACACAAGCCTTGCAACGGGTGTCGGGAGTTACCGTTACGGATGGTAAATATGTAGCGATAAGGGGCTTAGGTGACCGAAGCGTTATCGGGGAGCTGAATGGTGTGCGGTTGGCTTCGGCTAATCCAGATCGTAGTTCTATTCCTCTTGACTTGATCCCGGCATCTTTACTGGATAACATAACGGTTTATAAAACAGCCACCCCGGATAAACCCGCCGACGCCGCAGCCGGTATCATTGAATTGAAAACAAAATCAGTACCTGACTCTGCTACATTGACTATTACTGTAGAGAACGGATTTAATTCTAATGTAGGTTTCGGTGGAAAGGTGAATGGTTTTTATAACGATAACCTGGGCACGTGGGGGCAAAATGTAGCTAAGAAAAATCTGTCAAAAGATTTTACCAATCTGGCTACTGAATACCCTGGCGGAAATCTGCAAATGCAGCAGATCATCGCAGATAGCAGAAATAGCCCTGAATTAGCTAAGCAAGCCAGCCAGATTAATAATATCATGCACGGCTTTGATCCAGTGCTGACAACAAACTACCATCCGGCTCAATCAAACCAGGTTTATTCTGTGAGTTATGGTAATTCTTTCAAAATATTCAAAACCCATGAACTGGGTGTTATAGCCGGTGCCAGCTATTATTACAGGTCTGATGATATTTACAATGGGACTGTTACCGACTATTCCATCAGGCAAGGGGTGGTTACGGGCAGCAATTATATTTTTGCTCCACGTATCATTCCTTCCTATATCACCCCTAATAACCCAAACCTGGGGCAGTATGTCAATTTAAAAGAAAATACAGGCACACAAACCTTGAATTATGGTTTTCTTGCCGGTTTAACTTACCGGTTTAATGCCTTAAATGAAATCAACCTGCAATATATGGGCAGCAGAGGAGCAGAGGCAGAAGGACAAAATCTGCACGGAAGCTTTAATTATGTAGCCCTTCCCGGAACAGTTACTGAAACCAGCTATACATTAAGGCAAACGTATCGTACCCTGAATACCTTTAATCTGCAGGGTGAGCACAAATTATGGGATGCCAAAAATGGCATTAAGGTGAGTTATAACCTGGCCACATCAAAATCTGAACAAAACGAGCCCGATTACAGAGTTGTTAACCTGATTGATTACAAACTACCCAAACCCGGTTTATTTGGTATTATCGGCCCTAATAATAGCATCGGTTCCATTTCAACTAATGATTATTATTCATTGCTATCAGGCTATGCAAATGGTATAGGGCCATTTGGTAAAGTACAGGTTGATCCGAATGGCAGGTACTATCGTGATTTAAATGAAACCAATCATAACTACAAAGTTGATGTAACTGTACCTTTTACCCTTCTGGGGCAGCAACAACTGTTAAAGCTTGGTGGTAATTACCTGCATCGTGACCGGGTATATACCGAAAACCAGCTTACCCTTCCCGGATCAAATTTTTCTTCATTGGGCTCCGCTCCATTATATACGGTGAATGGAAATCTTAATCAACTGGTGGGCTATGATAAGGTAGGTATTCTTAACCCTTCCAATTATAATGCGGAGGGCAGCCCGGTTGTTGGCGGATTTCTTTATAACTCCTTAAAATCCCCTAATAATTATACTGGTTTTTATGAAACCCGGGCTTTTTATGCCATGGCAGATCTGAAGCCCTTAAAGAATCTCCGTTTTACCGGTGGTGTACGGTTTGAGTCTACCAATATCCAATCGCTGGTGGATACGACTAACATTTACATCGACCCTTCATTAAAACAGGGGAATGTTAACCTGGTACTTATCAATCCAAAAACAGTTTATACCACAAAATACAAGCCTTACTACTCTGCAAACTTAACTTATACTTTGAAGCAGAACATGAACTTCAGGTTTGCGTATAGTACCGCATTGGCCCGACCTGAGTTAAGGGAACTAACCAACGTTTATAATTACGACCCGGTACAACAAGCGGTAGTGGTAGGTAATCCCAATCTGAAGAATCAGTTTAACCGCAATATGGATTTTAGATGGGAATGGTTTCCTAATCCGGGCGAAGTGATTTCAGCTTCCGGCTTTTATAAACAGATCACTGACCAGCTGACCAAAACTTATACCTTAAATTCTGCTGGCGACTTATCTAATTATCCTGAGTTTCCTGTTATTAAGTACACAAATGATCCCAATAAAGGTAAGGTGTACGGGGTAGAGCTGGAGGTAGTTAAGGATTTAGGTAGAGTATGGACTCCGCTTCGATATTTTTTCATTGGTACAAATTTAATGCTGGCACAGAGTTCCATACAGAAGAATGCTGAACGATTAAATGATAACCGTACCATTGACCGGCAGGCATCAGCCACCAGTCCTTTGTTTGAACAGGCGCCTTACTCCATCAACGCTTCCCTGGATTATGATAATCCACATAGTAAGACCAATATCACTGTAAGCTTTAATGAGGTAGGTGAACGATTGATCCAGGTGAACCTAACCGGTGAACCCGATTTGTATACCCGCCCTGTACCTGTTCTTGACTTGGTTTTCAGGCAACAGATTACCCGCAGGCTACAACTAAAAGGATTTGCTAAAAATATACTGAATCATCCTTACCAGGAGGTTTATGCCGATCCGGGAACCGGAGGGCAGTATTATGGCAAAAGCTATATCCACCGCAGCTATACCTATGGAACCGAACTGATGCTGGGCTTAACTTATAATCTGTATTAAACTATGAAAGTATCACAATATATTCTATTCATATTTCTGACGGTAACAGTAATCTGTTCCTGTAAAAAAAAGGAAGACTTTACATACGATAATCGCCCTACAAGTTTGCATTTTGCCAACTCCAGCGCACGTATAGTTAATATATCCGATTATAACCAGGTAATTGCTAATGGGCAAAAGCTAACTAATTTCCTGCCTCAGGTCCAGGGAAATGTACCGCCTGTAAGCGGAACACTTTATTTTCCTTCAACCGGTAGTTTCAGCGGTAAAGGGAATGCCTGGTATATTCCTCAAAACCTGATCAATGCTGACGGATCTGCGAATATATCGCTAAACAAAGTATCTATGATAGGAGCAGGTGCTCCAAATGATACCATTAGTCCAACGGTATTTAAGGCGGTTGATAATTTTAATCATCCGTTAGACTATTACGCAATTTATAGCGGCGTTCATAGTGCCAGTTTCCCGCCGCTTACTGATACCGTGATTGCCATACCCCGTTCTGTTTCGGCTCCGTCCGATCCAACACATTTTAAGATCAGGGTGCTAAACCTTATCGATAACGGCGACCCATCTAATTTAAAAGGACCGTTGACTTTAACTTATGCGGACGGTACACCCGTAAATACAGTCACCTCTGGTGTTAAACAGGGCGCCTATTCAGATTATATAGAGCTACCGTATGGATCATACCAATTTAAGTTACAAACGCAAAATGGGGCGCAGCTACCTTGTGCCGCCAATAGTGGTTTAGAAAGCGTGGGAATAACTTATGTTGATCCGGTTACCGGGATTATGGTTGATGGGCATAATAATTTTTTAAACAACGTTATTGCCACCATCCAATCTTATGAGCCTGGTGGGGTTTACACCGTTGTGGCATCGGTTAACGGCACATTTGTTCCGTACATTAATGAAGGTGCGGTTTACATCAATTCTTTCAGAACCATAGCCGATATCAGTGTGCCGGTAAATTTAACCTACGCAAGGGTTCAGGCTGTAAATGTTATCCCGGGAGCCAATATCAGTTTACTGGTTGATGGCAAATCTCTGGGTTCTGCCCTGGCTTTTGGCAAAGCAACAGATTACCAGATCTATGTACAAGGCGACCATGATATAAAGGCTATAGATCAAAACGGGAAAGTTCTTGCCGAAAAAACGCTCTCTGTAAAAGGTAATGATGTATGGACAGTTTGGGCATATGCTGCCAATGGTAAAACGGACTTGTCATTTGCAACAGATAACATGAGCGGTAATTACTTTAACAACAATTATGGCGGAGATGTAGCGACGGGCGTGAATAGTATAACTCATTATGCTTATACTCCGGCACTCCGGTTTTTAAACTTTTGCCAGGATTTACCTTATGCCACATTTACCGATCAGAATGGGCAGCCTTTGCAGCAAAATATTACACCAGGACAAATCTTAACAACCTCCGCCTATACTTTGGGCATTCCTGACCAGATCAGGGTTTACCAATCCCAGCCATCTCCTTTGATTGTGCCCGGAACATGGCTTTCCAATATTACCGCAATCCAGCCGGCAGATTTTATTGCCAACAAATCAGTTTATAGTCAGGGCAATTTTACAGGTCTGCCACGAACAGAATTCGGCATTTATTCAGTGGCGCTTATTGGTAGTCTTAACAATGCGGGTGGGGCAGGCCAGGGAGCACATTTAGTCATTATTAAACATAATAAATAAAATATGAAGCAATTAAAGTTTGTTTTCGGAGCGATGATTTGTTTCTACTCCATATATAGCTTAATGGGTTGTCAGAAACTCAGCTACCATACCATCAATAAAGCGGCTTATCTGCGTGTTTTTAATGATTTAAATTATGCTTTAACGCTGGATAATAAAGATGCTCCGCTTCCCTTTTTAACAATGCTGATAGACCCGGTTATCGACTCCAAAGGAGTGATCACAGGTGCTGCTATTATGGGCGACCATTTAGATACGCGGTCAAGTTATGCTCCGGCCTATCCGGCACATGCCGGAAATTCAGGTTTTCGCAATCCGGAATATCCGGGTCAGGAGAATGTTCTGGTAGGCCCGATACTGAATGGTATCGATTTGTCGAGCTGGGCACAGATACCTTCGGGCAAGCACCGCATTATGTTTGTGAGCCGCCCGGTAACCGCGGATGCATTTTTAAGCCTTGACCCTTCCAATCGTAATAAAATATTGGTAGACACCACTATTAATTTGAATGAAGGCCAGGTGTATACGATGGAAACAATAAATGCGGATGCTTATAGTAATAAGGTATCCCTGTATCTGCGTAACGAGCAGTTTACCAATACGGCATTTTCAGATTCATCAGTATATGTCAATTTCTACAACTTAGGATCAAAAGGTTATTGGCAAAAGAATTATGGTGTTATAGATGTGGGTTCCGGGCAACAGGTGCCAGAGGTGAAAGATACTATGAATATTTATCTCTCCCTGCTCAAAGGAAATAGTAGCAACCCATATCCTTCGCCGGCCTCCGATAGTGCCGCGGTTGGGTATAACAGTATTTATTTTGCCCGGGTGATACGATCAACGGCCTCTGATGTGCATCCTTATTACAGTTTTCCTTTATTCCCAACGGTAGGCTCAAATCATATATCCACTAATATCTATCAGGTATTTGATCTTTTTGCGCCCGGGTATGATAATAACCGGGTAGGTCCCGGCAGTAATCCGGTTTCTTATCCCAATTACGCCGGAATTATATGCTTTGGCTATGATTATACACAGGGGCAAACACCAAATTTAATTGTCACAACGCCTTCTGGTCAATATAACCCAAGGTCATTCGGAACCATCAACACTATCGAGATTGTTAATGGCAAAACTTACCTCATGACCGTTCAGCGCAAATATGACCCACCGGTAATTCATTGATATAACATACAGATATGAAAAAATTAATCAATCTATTCATTATAATTCCGGTCGTGTTACTGACGGCTTTGGGATACTCTTCCTGCCAGAAAACAAGTCTGGATGCACCAGCATCTACGGTGACCTTCAGGCCCGCCAGCGATTTTTTGAAAAATAACTATGAGTTTACCCTTTTTTATGCAGCCATTAAAAGAGCTGGCCTGGTAGATAGTTTAAATGGACCTGGCCCGTTTACCATTTTTGCTCCGGATGATAATGCATTTAATTTAAGGGGAATTCACAGCGCTGCTGATTTTGATAAAATGAATGCAGACAGTTTACGCTTTCAATTAAAATATCATATCCTCAACCGTAAGCTATTTATCAGCGATGTGCCCAAGGCTCTGGATAACCTGTATGCCAATGCCGATGGTTTGCAATTGTATTTAAGCAAGCAACTTGCCGGTGGCGGTACTGATTTATCTGTTAACGGAGTAAGCGTTTCCAAATCCAATGTGATCGTTTCTAATGGGATCATACATGTGCTGCAAAATGTATTAAAATACAATCCCATCACCGTTCAGGATTATCTGGCTGCTAATAAGGATCTCTCTTATTTTGTAGCAGGGCTCAAGAAATTTAACCTTTGGGACAGTCTCAAAACGGCAGGGCCATACACAATTGTAGCGCCAACTAATGAAGCTTTTATTAAAAATGGGATCACGTTGGATACCATCAATAATCTTCAGGCGGCAAATTATAATCCCTTCCTGTTTAAAGTTTATGTATTGCATCCTCACCACATTTTTCTCAGTGATGGCTGGAATATTGGCGGGAATAATGGGGTTAGCGTCACTGACGGCAATTATCAACTTTCAATTTCACAGTTTTTCGGTGGTCAGTTTGCGCTGCCTCTAAATCAACAAACCACCTATCGTGTCGGTCTCTCCGACCCCGATAAGGGACGGGATATTGTCACGACGAACGGAATAGTTGATTTAATTGCCGATCTCTTGTATTTCCCGGCTGATGCACGCAAATAATGCTAATCATATGCTCATTTAATTAAAAAACATGAAATATCAACATATATATAATCAGATAAGAAGCAAGATGGGCTCTTTGTTGCTGATGCTTTGCATCTCGGCATTATGGCTATCCTGTAAAAAAAATGAGGAGCCGCCAATTCCTGTGGGGAAACCTATCAAATATTCTGGTCAGATGCTGGGAAGTATTGATTCGGCTTTGCAGAAATCACCTTATACCTTGTTTTACGCCGCGTGGAAACAGGGTGGGCTGGACAGTCTGGTAGCGGCTGTTAAGCCATCATCATTAACCATTTACGCGCCCACAGACAGTGCATTTACCGCGGCTGGCTATACAATGAGCCGGATTAAGAGCACCAGCAAACCCATATTAGATAGCCTATTGCTGTTTCATATAGGATTAGGGACTTACGTTGATTCAACATTAACTACTTTGAACGGGACTACGGAGGTTACCACTTTATTGCAAAGCGCTAATCCGCCGCAATCAGTTCCTCCTTCCTTTCCATTTAATGCCGGCACGCCCTATATCTATTCGTTATTTGTTTCACCCAATAATGGATTTTGGATCAATGGCAAACAGGTGAAAACCAGGCAAAAGAACATCACTGCTTTTCACGCTATTATTTATCCTATTAACCAGGTTTTGCAAAAACCGGATAAGGATATTTATGCCATCCTGAATAGCGACCCAAGGTTTAGTTACCTGATGGCTTCTTACCGGATGAGCGATAGTTTGGTAATAGCCAACATTGGATTTTTAATTAAAAGCGATACCACCAACCTATATTTATCGCCCAATTTTTCTAATGTGACCTTATTTGCGCCAACTAATGATGTGTTCATTAAATTTCTGGCGGGTGTATATCACAAAAATACCAGCGCTGTTACTTTGGATGATCTTCGAAATTATCAGAACCGGACTACGGGACAAATAGATTTTAACGAGCTTTCCCCGATCGATACGCTGATCAGCTGCTATAATGTTAATTATGGGTTTGGGAGGAACAGTTCTTCGACCAGGCCGCTGGTAACAGGTTCAACCTGGCTTTATAATGATCTGTTGTATAATGCCGCAAGTTTAAGTGGATATGTGGTAAGCCCGGCAAGGAGTGGAGGTTACCCGGCAGTTATTGTTGACCTGGATTTTCCACATACCGGTAACCAGGTTCAGGTGAAACGGCACACATCCAATACCTCACCGCCCGTGAATATTACACAACACGATATTATGGCCACCAATGGGGTGATCCATATAGTGGATGGCATACTGCAACCTTAATTAAACCTGAAATTTCAATTAAAAAAACATGATCAATTTTAAATATAAACGGCTGTTCAGTTTAGTTGTCATCAGTGGTGCCTTCTTATTATTACTGCAAGCCTGTAAAAAAGATAAAGTGGTTAATAATAACAATACCGGGCTTGATAACAGGATAGGGAATATCATTACGGATAATTTTAACCTGTCGTTATTTAATGCTGCCCTTAATTATACAGGCCTTTATCCGCAATTAAACAGCACCCAGACCTTAACGGTATTGGCACCCGATGATCCCTCGTTTAATAATGCGGGCTATAGTTCTGCGGTAAGCGTAAGGGCTGCTAATAAGGCCGTATTGACGCAAGTGATACGTTACCATGTACTTGCCGGTAAGTATGATTTTAATACGCTTCCGTTCCTTTTTAATCAGGAGGTAAAGACAATTGACGGACTAAGCATGTACGTAACGCGTTGGGTGAAAGGTAAGGATACCGTATTGACCGTTAACGGAACTCAGATTGTTTCTAAAAATCTTCCGGGTTCAAACGGCTTAATTCAGGTTATTAATGCGGTACTTACTCCGTCTACTTATCCGTTGCTTACACAAGCCATTGCTTCCAACGATTCTCTTACTTTTTTCAGTCAGGCCTTAGTAAGGGCCAATTTAAATAGCACATTACAGGCAATTGGGCCATATACCGTGTTTGCACCAACTAACGGGGCCTTTAAAGCGATGGGCTATGCTTCGTTAGATAGCATCAACCATACCAGCCCGGCAACCCTCAACGCTTTGCTGAAGTACCAGATGCTTTCAGGGAGAAAATTTGTATATGACTACGTGCTTTCCACAGACTCCACCAACATCAGTAAGCAAGCTATGCTTGACGGGAATAATTTAACTGTAAATGTGCAACAGGATCCTTATACATTGAAATATACCGGTATTACCCTGCAAGGGATTGGTAATACATCGCCGGTAACCCTGATCAATCAAAATATACTAACGGGCAACGGGGTGCTTCATGTTATTAACCGGGTACTCAAACCTAACTTTTAACCATCAATAAAACTTAGTAATGCATAAATTATATATTATAGTTTGGACACTTGTCATCTTAGCCATGACACCGCTGTGGGCATCTGCTCAGGAAACAGGCGGAGGGTTAACAGGTAAGGTATTAGATGCGGCCGGTCAGCCATTACCCGGCGCAACTATCAGCGCTGTTCATCAGCCATCAGGTACCAGGTACGCCACCGTGAGTGATAAAGACGGACGTTATCACCTGAACGGGTTGCGCATAGGAGGCCCCTATCAGCTTACTGTTAGTATGATCGGGATGAATACACAGGTAAAGGATGCCTTAACTGTAACGCTGGGCGATCCGCTTTTGTTGAACGTAGTTTTAACAGATAATACCAAAGCGCTTTCGGAAGTAGTGGTAAAGGCGACCAGATCGGGAGCCAAAGCCAATACTTATGGAGCCGGTCAAAACATCAATCAAAGCACCATCCGCAATATGCCTTCTATATCCAGGAGCATACAGGATATTACACGCCTTGTACCACAAAGCACCAAGGATAATTCATTTGCCGGAACCAGTTTCAGGTATAATAACGTAACTATTGACGGGGCAATCAATAATGATGCAATTGGATTCAGTCCATCTATTGGCGGGCAAACCGGATCGTCCGGAATGCCGGGCAGCAGCACCCGTACCAATCCGGTATCATTGGATGCCATACAGGATATGCAGGTTTATATTGCTCCTTTTGATGTTAAGATCGGTAATTTCACCGGCGGAAGCATCAACGCGGTAACCCGTAGTGGAACCAATGAAATAACCGGATCGGTTTATGCATTGGGAAGGAATGCCGCAATAACAGGGCCTGATCGTGTGGGAACTGCCGGTAAGCTGCCATCCGATTTTCATGATTATCAAACAGGTTTTCGTGTTGGATTTCCGATCATCAAAAACAAATTATTCTTTTTTACCAACGAAGAGATCACCCGCAGAACAGATCCCGTACTTCAGGCTGCCGGTACTGCCGAATCAGCAGGGATATTAAGCCTGCAGGATGCTGAAAACATCCGTAATGCTACCATTAAAAATTATGGGTTTGATCCGGGAACTGCAGGTCAGTACAATACTTACTCAAATTCCAATAAGTTTTTTAACAGGATAGACTGGAACATCGACGACAATAACCAACTGGTTATCCGGAATAATACGATTACCTCGAAAGCCATCAACCTGGAACGAGATCAACAGGATTTTCGCTTTGGGAGCATCGCTTATCAACAGGTAAATAATCAAACCTCTACGGTTGCCGAGTTGAAGAGCAGGATAAGCAATAGCTTATCCAACAGCGCGGTGGCTGGTTTTACCTTTGTTCACGATTATCGTAATCCTTCATCTGACCCATCTATTCCGCAAGTACAGATTGCAGGAGAAACACCTGGAACTACTATTTATTTAGGAACAGACAGAGAGGCCTCCATTTTTAATCAAAAGCAACGGACGATTGAGTTTACCGATAATCTTACCTGGAACCTGGGTAAACACACCTTTACGTTTGGTACCCATAATGAATTTTACAATATCAATTATGGATTTGTTAACTCCTGGAACGGGCGGATAGATTATTTAAGTATACAGGATTATCTGAACAACTCACCCTATAGAGTAAGAGGCAGTTATAACTATACAGATGATACCCGCGATTATATTTTGAATAACCCGGTAGCTAAGTTTAATATTAATTTGTACAGTGTTTATGCGCAGGATGAGATCCAGATTAGCGACAGGTTTAAAATTACACCGGGGATAAGGCTGGATTATGCCGATGTTCCCGATAAACAGTTACTCAGCACTAAATCGCAAAATGCCAATCATGACCCTTATTTCGGAACGACTTATCTGTATACGCCTTTGTACAGAATTACAAACTCCTATTTCAGCAGTCTTCAAATTTCACCACGTTTAGGTTTCAGGTACGACTGGCTGGGCAATCAAAGTCTGATATTCAGAGGCGGCGCCGGCTTATTTACGGGGCGCATACCATTTGCATGGCTGGGCTATACCTTTTATAATAATGGCGACTCTTATGGCGCTTACGACCGAAACAGCAACAATACGGTATTTACCGGTAATCCACTGCAAGGAGGTGCTAATGGTATAGGAAAGTATATCAGCCAAAATGGAGTCAATATCATTGGTAAAAATGCAAGTCCTACTCAGGTAGATGTTGTGGACAATCATTTCAAAATGCCAAGGGTAGCCAGGATTAATATGGCTGTTGATTATACCGATCAAAACCAGTTTAAATACACCGTTGAAGGGATATTGACCAAAACCATACAAGATGTGGTGTTCCGCCAGATCAATGTACAGGATAACCCTACTTATTACGGGTACGATGTAAAAAAGCAGCAGCCTATATTTTCCGGGTCTGTTGATCCTACGTTTACCAACGTATATGAGATGAGCAACACATCGCAAGGGTATCGTTATAGTTTAACAGGTACTGTCAGCAGGAATTTTTCGATGGGTTTTAATTTCTCGGCATCATATACTTATGGGAAATCAAAAGATGTTTCCAACGGAATCCGTAACTCACTGGAATCAAACTGGCAGTTGAACCAGGCGCTTAACCCAAACAATCCTGGTTTGGCCAATTCCAATTTTGATATCCGCAACCGTATCGTGATCAACGCAGGCTACCATAAAGCATGGAATGAGAGATGGATAAGTAATTTTTCACTGTTCTTCAGCGCTCAAAGTGGCAGTCCTTTCACTTATGGCCTGGTGAACAACAGCATACAAGGCCTGGGCCAGCAGGTAAGTCTTTTGTATATCCCTAAAATGGGCGAAACAATTAACTTTTTCCAGGACTACACCAATGGTAGCGGACAAGTAATAACTGCGGTCAGCCAGGCAAATGCCTTTGATAATTATATTAATAGCAACAAATATCTAAGCTCCAGAAGAGGTGATTTTACCGAAAGGAATACCGGAAGAACGCCCTGGAACAATCAGGCCGATTTTCATTTTGCGCAAGAGTATCATTTTTCAAAATCGGGTAAACAGTATCTCACTTTCAGTGCGGATATTATCAACCTTACCAACCTGCTGAATAAAAATTGGGGTATTAGTTATTTCTCGCCCAATACCTTTAACTCCACAGCAAGTATAGGGTTAACACCCGCTTTTCCGGCCAGGCAAAATCCGGGCAATTACCCGGTATATCAATTCCAGGATCCGGGAAAATCCTATTCTGTAGATTATTTTAACTCCAGGTACCAGGTACAGTTAGGCGCCAGGTATACATTTTAACAGCCGACCTGAATATGTTGAAAGTCATCGATATTTTATAAAGATCAAACAATGAGAAAGAAAACATTAACGAGTTTTGCAGGCGGCCTTATGCTGATCATGGGATTGCTGTTCCTGATCGTGTCCTGCAAAAAAGACCACAATAATAAGGATGGCAGCGTACCATTAGGAAGCGCAGGCCCCTTAACCATGATGCCCACCAGTGGCAACGCAGGTACTTTAGTTACTATCAGTGGTAGCGGCTTTAGTACCAATGCAGCAGATAATACGGTTACATTTAATGGTAAGCAAGCCAATGTGGTGAATGCCAATGCCAGCCAGTTAGTTGTTCAGGCACCACAGGGTGGTAGTACGGGTACGGTTCAGGTGAGTGTGAGCGGCAAATCGGCAACTGCGGGTACCTATACCTTTCAAGCTTTGAGTATTCATTCTATTGAACCTTTTAACGGGCCAACCGGTACAAATGTGCGTATCATTGGCGCGGGTTTCGGCAGTACAACAGCGCCGGCACAAGTTACTATTAACGGCGCAGCATCAACAGTAACCAGTGCTGCCGATACTTTATTGATAGTTGCTGTACCTACTAACGCCGGTACAGGACCTGTGGTAGTTAAGGTGAACGGGCAAACAGCCACGGGACCTGTATTTACCTATCAGGCTATTTCTGCAATAAGTCCGCTTACTGGTGGCCCGGGTACTGTTGTTACCATAACCGGAACAGGATTTAATACAGTAACAGCGCAAAATGTAGTAGCTGTTAACGGGGTTGCGGCAATTGTAAACAGTGCCAGCAGTACATCAATTACAGCTACCTTACAGGCCGGTGTCAGCACAGGGCCGGTATCGGTATCCATTAATGGCGAACGCACCGCAGGGCCAGTATTCACCGTAGTACCACCTCCGCTAATTGCTTCGGTATCACCTACAAGTGGTTTGGCAGGTGTACAGGTTACTATCAATGGTAATTATTTCAGTACAGTACTAACAGAAAATCAGGTAACCTTTAATGGAATCTCTGCCGTAATCAGTAGCGCGTCTGTTAATAAACTGGTAGTAAATGCGCCTGCAAATGTAACAACAGGTAAAATTGTAATTACCACCAACCAACAAGTTACCACTGGTCCGGTATTTACCGTGCAAAGTTTGGGTGTAAGTTCCCTTAGCCCTGATAATGGTCTTGATGGCACTGTGGTTACCATAACCGGAACCGGGTTCAATACCACTGCATCACAAAACCAGGTGTATTTTAACGGAAACGCGGCAACTGTTACCAGTGCAACGGCAACCACCTTAGTTGTAACGGCACCTGTTGGCACAACAACCGGTCCAATTACGGTTAAGGCAAATGGACTAACAGCTACTGGTCCGGTGTTTACGCATGCGGGTGTATCAACGCTGGCCGGCGGTCCAAAAGTTAAAACCTTATTGAATCGTAATATATCGAATATGGTAATTGATAGTAAGGGTAATTTGTTTTTAACCAATGGAAACAACGTCCTTGAAGCATCACCAACAGGAGTTATTTCTGTTTTTGCGGGCAGCACAACAGGAGATACCGGATTCCAGGATGGTACCGGCACAGGAGCGTTATTCCAATACTTGATTGGTATTACTATAGATAATCAGGATAATCTGTACGTTGCTGATATTAATAACAATGCTATTCGTAAAATCACGCCTTCTGGAGTTGTAAGCACTTATAAAACAATAACGGGCCCGGTACAATTGGCTTTTGACTCACAAGGAACCCTTTATATAGGTCAAAGCAATAATGTCATTACCAAATATCAGTCGAATGGATTGCAGATTGTGATGACTACGCAGGCAAATAACTTCAAATTTGTAATTGACGCTGCAGGTAATTTATACTACGGCGGGGCATATGATAATGCGATTCATATGGTAAATCCTTCCGGTGTGGAACCCTATCGTTTTTATGCAGGCAACTATGGACAGAACCTGAGAGACGGGGGACCAGGTATTGGTTCATTCAGTAACATTGCAGGGCTGGCTATTGATCCAACTTCGCAAAACCTCATTGTGGCAGACCGCTCCGGCAGTAATGCTATAAGAATAGTGACTCCTGATCGTAATGTCACTACCTTAACCGGTGGTAATAATTATTCGGGACAGGCAGGATTCAAGGATGGCGGATTATCATCAGCTTTATTCAATAGTCCAAGCGCTGTGGCAGTGGATAAAAATGGAACCATCTACGTAATGGATGCTGAGAATGCAGCCTTACGAAAAGTAGCAACCCATTAAAAGAATTAATTACTACAACGGTGCAGTATATCTGCACCGTTGTAAATCTTTGTGAAGTAAAAGCCATTTAGATTAACGAAGAACAGCATAAAATGACCACTTTTTATTGCTGAAAGCCTGCAAAGTTTAACGCAACCTAAACCTTTTAATTAATTACTAAAGGCAGGACTTAAAGCCTGCCTTTTAAACTTTTAAATTATGCAAATCAGCAAAGGTGAATATCTATTGATAATGTATTTAGATTGGAAAGGTAGTTATGTCTGAATTGGGCAAATCAACTGATAAGGATTATTATAATCCGCATTTACTGATTGCAGGAGTGCTGGTCATATTAATCAGCGTGTCTGCATATACCCTGGTAATGGCTATTTATAGTTTCTTTAAACACTTTCATAGATAGGTATCCAATAAGTAAGAGAACCGAACCCTCTTATTCAATTTATAAATGGTTTAAACCATCAATTGCTTTATTAATTAATCGGCTCGAGTTATACTGAGTCTGGAAAAGCAAAAGCCCCGCAGACATGCGGGGCTTTTTTATTGACCTTAACCGGGGTATTTGTAAATAAAAGAGGGTTACTCTTTTTTATTTTTGAGCACGGTTACTGCTGAACGAATCGCGGTACATTTTCCAACCGTTTTTCGTTTTCTTCCAAAGAACTAAAAATTTGCCATCGTCAAAAACTTTTCCATGCGCATCAAACGATTGCCAGAGCCCTTCCTCGGTAACATATTCCCGGCCATCGCCATAGATGTTTTTGGTGATGAATTTTCCGCCTTTCAGACCATACTTTTCATACCCATCCTTAAAAAATTTAGCCATCCCGGTATGATCACATATGGCAGTAGAATTGGGTGGCAGCAAACAGGCATCATCTGCATAGTGATTAAGAATGGATCCGTCGTTTTTGGCAATGGCAATAAAATAAGTAGCTTTGCTTGCCGCGATTGCTTTTTTAGCCTCCTGTAGTGGGCTCGATTGAGCGTTTGTAATAAAAGGCATCAATGGCAGGAGAAGGATCAAAAGAGCTTTCTTATAATTTTTCATCTTCATAAATTTTAGTCGTTTTAACAAAAATAAACCCCAGCTTACAAGTAAAATTGTAAAAAAACGAACAAATACACTTAGCGACATTTTTATTAGACACTTAGTAATTTTTCATAATATCATTATCTTTAATTATGAGAGATAGGGTATTCTTTCCGTCGGATATTTTAAAGCCTTTTGTAAAGAATTACTGGACATGCCGCCACGATACGGATGTTCTGGAGGTGATGTATCCGAGCGGTTGTGTGGAGCTTTGTATAGACATCTCCACCAATGATACCGTCAGGCACCGGGGAAGTAACGCGATGAAGGTACCCAGCCTGGAAGTGCTGGGCCATTGGACAATTCCAACCATGGCAGCACTCACCAAAGGAAATACATGTTTGATCACACGGTTCCATCCGCATGCCAACGCGCTTTTTTTTCCAAATCCGGCTTCTGATTTTACGAATGAATCGATTGATCTATGTGATATTTTCAATAAAGAGTCGGGTGACTTTTATAATCGTTTAATGGAGCAACCCACTCTGGAACAGAAGGTAGAAGTTTTGGAAGCGTTCCTGATCCAACGATTGGTAAGGAATAAAAGGAGCGATCAGCAATTGAAATTAGTGGAGCATTTGTGCAATTACGTTGCGCAAGAAGACAGGGCTTTCAATATACAGGATTTATCAGCACACTATGGTTTTTCTGAACGTTATATCCAGAAGCTTTTTATGGACTGGGTGGGAATAACTCCCCAGAAGTTTTTTTCTGTTCAGCGGTTTAACAGGAGCCTGGAGTTATTACGATCATCACCTCAGCCCTTAACTTCCATAGCTTTTGAATGCGGCTATTATGATCAGGCGCATTTTATAAAAGAGTTTAAATCTTATACCGGTTTAACGCCTAATCAGGTGAAAAAGCTTTGCTAACTTTTGGTCTTGGCGCAAGGCTTCGCCAAAGGTAAAATACCAGGTAGGCCTCCCATCCTTTAAATTTCTCAAACAGCGCATACATATTTTGCAGTTCGGTTTTGTTGGTTATGATGCCATGATTTAGCAGCGCGTTAAGCAGTCCGGCATCGCCGAATGGTACGGCTGTTTGATCGCGCAGGCATTTCATCAGTACGTAGTTGGCTGTCCATACCCCGATACCTTTTTGCGAGGTAAGCAGATCCTGGCGCGAAACAAAATCAGGTAGCGCCTTCAATATGGCTTTATCAATTTTTCCAGTCGCGAATGCTGTAGCCGCATTTTTTAGATAGGTAACTTTACTGCCGGAGAGCTGCATTTCCCGGAGATCATCAGAATCGGCCGCCGCGATTGCCTCCGGAGAAGGGAATATATAATATACTTCACCTTCATGCTCAATAAAATCCCCGTACTTTTCAATCAATCGGCGTTTGAGTTTATAGGCAAAAGTCAGGTTGATTTGCTGACCCATAATGGCCCAGGCCAAGGCCTCGAACAGATCAGGCATGCCTACCAGTTTCAGGCCATTAAAATCTTCGGCCATATAATGCAGCCTGTCATCGGTTTTCAGCAGTTCATAAAATGGCGCGATGTCGGCTTCCAGGTCAAACCATTCGCTGATGAAAGTTTTAACAAACGCGACTTGTTCTTCGGTTCGGTCTCCGTAAAGCCATTCTATTTTTACCGAACGGATACCTGGTGTAATCCTGACCAGGAATTTTTCCTCGCCGAGTTTAAAAGCTCTGAATACGCTGTTGTTTTTAACCCGGTACATAGGTTCGTCAAAACCGCGGGATAAAAACCATAACAGTTCTTCCGGATTGATAGGATGGGTTAATAAGATCTCGTCCATTTAAAGCTATTCGGCGTGGCTTTGGCCCACTTATTCTATTTCAATTTTAGGGTCCCAGAAAAGCTCCTTAAACTTTACTACTTTCCCGTTATGTACGGCTACGCCTTCCTGCTCCAACATTTGTATACGCCATTTTCCACCGCTGTTTTCTGGGGGCGAAATATGGCCGCTGCTGTTCACTACGCGATGAGCGGGTAGTGTTTTGTTCTCATGATCTATCATACCCATAGCATGGCCCACCATCCTGGCCGTACCATAGCCCAGCGCCTTAGCTATTGCCCCATAAGAGGTTACCCGTCCTGTTGGAATGAGCTCAACTACCTGAAAAACATCATCATTAAATTGCCTGGTATCCATTACGCTTTGATCAAAAAATTAATCAGAAAAATCATCTATCATATTAAATGTGGGCACAAAAAATAAACTCCCGGTTTTGGCTGTACTGAAATCCAGGATCCTGTCATAGTTCCCTTCGGGCGAGCCAATAAACATATTGGCCAGCATGGTTTGCACCGTGCTGAATGTGCTGGCGTAAGCTATAAAATAAGTACCCATCTCGTTAGTACTCATATTGCCAAAAGGCATATTATCCCGAACAATTTTCAAATCATCGCCAACATTGGCCAGGGCTATATGGGAGTTGGAAGGTTTTACCTCATCGCTCATTTCAATATCATTCGCTTTGTATCGCCCTATTACTTTCTCCTGCTGTTCTGTTGAAAGCCCTTTCCATGCTGTTAAGTCATGGATGTATTTTTGTGTGAAAAGATAGCTGCCGCCTTCATAAGCAGGATCTTCATCGGCCACCAAACTGAAAAATTCCCGATCCTGTCCGTGCGGATTTTCAGTGCCATCCACAAAGCCTAAAATGGAGCGGCTATCCCAATACCTGAAACCATGGATTTCCACGGTACTGATGGCCACAGGACTTAAAACATCCGTTATGGCAGATGCCATATCATAACAGATGCTGGTGGTATCGGCACGGATATGAAAATGCAGATCGCCTTTGGTAGAAACCGCGGTATGTTTGCTACCAACAATAGGGGCAAAATTTGTTAGCTCTTTAGGTAACGGAGTAGGAAGCTCAAGCCGGAGCCAGGCATCATGTCCAATACCCATCACACAGCTTGCCCGCGAAACAGGGAAACGGATATTGGCAGAATTATTAAGGTTGATGATCAGCTTACAAAGCTGACTGAAAGTATCCTTCACCTCCACATCATCCTTAAAACTCCAGACCATAAATATGGTATTGTTATTGGTATAGTCTGTTACATTCTGCGAGTCTGGTTTCATATTTATTATATCTGTTGGGTGTTACGAAAATAAACAAAATCACCAACAGCATTTATTATACGAGCATTATTTCTGATTGGGAAAATCAGCGCCTATAGTGGTTGCCTTCCAGACCTCCAATTCATCAGTCATCGCGATCAGCTTTTCTGATGCCCGATTATAGGCATCTTTACCCAAATACAGATGCAGTGGCGGTTGGTACTCTTCAGAAATCTGGATCAATATTTCGGCAGCTTTATCCGGATCGCCGGGTTGTTTGCCATTGGCTGCCAGGTAACGTTCCTGTGTGTCTTTTACGGCCTGGTAACCTTCAATCTTACTTTCGGTATAAGCCAATGAATTTTGGGTAAGAAAGCCTGTACGGAATCCTGATGGTTCAACTACGGTTACCTTGATGCCGAACTCTTTAACATCGAGTGCCAATACTTCAGAAAAGGCAGTTACCGCGGCTTTGGTAGCCGAATATATTGACCAGCCCGGCGCACCTACAAAACCGGCAACAGAACTCATATTAATGATGAAGCCGCTTTTCTGCTTACGCATAACGGGCAGTACGCTCCGGGTAACATTAATGGTAGCCAAAACATTCACGTCAAAAATATTTTTGATATCCTGCTCTACTATTTCTTCTACCGTACCGGCCATGCCGTAACCGGCATTATTAACCAGTACATTAATTTGCCCGAATGCGGTGATGGTTTGCCTGATGGATTCTTCGATGCAATCCAGGTTATTCAAATCTACCGCTAACGGGAGAAAGCGTTCGGCGTCTATCAGTCCAACAGCATCTTTAAGGGTTTGTGCATTGCGCGAGGTTGCGGCTACCCGGTAGCCATTATGCAATAGCTTTTTTACCAGGTTAAGCCCCAATCCTTGTGAGGCCCCGGTGATATACCATACTTTTGATGAGTTCATAGCTTGTTTGTTTTATGATGCCATGATGCTTGATGTTTCCTTGATTAAGGATTGCATCAAAACCGCGGCTTTGGTATGTTTAAGTATCGGCGCGATTTGCCCGCCCCAAAACAATACCATGTCCCATTTTTGTTGTTCAAGTGCCGCTTTTCTTAATGACGATATGAAAGTGGTTTGCAGCGGGAAGGGCAGAAATTGTTTTTCCTGGCCCACTAAATCTTTGACCACCCTGCTGGTGATACCCCGGCCCAGTCGCCCGGTAAAGGCGCGTGATAGGGTGGTATATTTGGCGGCATCAGAAAACAGTATTTCCCGGTGAACGGGTAATGCACCCGATTCATCGCAAGCCAGAAACGCCGTACCGATCTGCGCGGCATCGGCACCCAAAGTGAGCGCTGCGGCTACACCACGACCGTTGGCGATACCACCCGCGGCAATAATAGGCGTTTTTACTTTTTCCCTGATCAATTGGATCAATACAAAAGTTCCGGTGGTTGATTGTTCGGCAGAAGCCAAAAATGAAGGGCGGTGACCACCGGATTCAAAGCCCGAAGCGATGATCATATCCACACCCGCTGCATCCAAAGCAATGGCTTCATCCATCGTGGTGGCTGCGCCTACTGTTTTAATCCCCAGTTTACGGCATTGCTCCAGGATATCTGCAGAGGGTATGCCAAACATAAAGCTGAACACTTTTGGACGGGTACTCAGTATTACTTCAACCTGGTTTTCAAAACGGGGTTTAAAAACTGCCGGTTTCTCGGGCAAAGCAATCCCGGCTTCGTCAAAATAAGGTTTGAACAAAGCTTTAGTCTGTTCAAAATGCTCGTCAGAAACCGTACCGCCTATAGCATCAGTATCAGAAACCCACAGGTTAATATTATAGGGCTTATTGGTAGCGGCTTTGAGTTGCTTGTCTTTTTCATAGATATCCTGCGGACTTAAAGTATAAGCGCCATAGCCGCCTAAACCACCTGCGTTAGATACCGTTGCTACCAGTTCAACCGATGACAATCCGCCGCCAAATGGCCCCTGCATGATGGGGTAATCAATGCCTAATATTTCTGTTGCTTTTGTGTTATACCACATGATTATATAGTTTTATTCGTTTACGTCGCTGATCATTTTATTAACGATCAACCATTTGCCATCTATCTGGTGAAATGACAGGAACTCGTGATAGTTGAATTCATACATTTTTACCTTTACTTCGGCAACGGCAATGGAGTTTATTACCCTGATATCAACGATCTCGCCTTTAAATGGTTTCCCCGAATCTTTGGGACTTTGGCGATGTGCCACACCATCTAAATATTGTTCTAAAGTTTTGGCATACGGCTGACCTTTTACATCGCCAAATAATAATGTACCGTTATAGTAGATTGGGCTTAGTTTGCTAATGTCCCCTTCATATATCCCTTTGAAGTAGTGGTTTTCGAGCACCTCGGTAATGGCAGCTCTGCTTTGCTGATTAGTTTCCATTTTCTTTAAGTTTTGTGCCTTAATGTTCTGCAAGGTACAGAACATTAAAGCGGTTAATAACAAGGTTTTCATATCAATTTAAATTGCGTCCGGCAGCCATACCTCCATCAACATTGATGATAGCGCCGGTGATGAATTTGCTCTTGGCAACAGTATAAACCATTTCGGCAATGTCTTCCACTTCACCCACACGGTTCAGCAGATGCAAGCCAGCGCTTTGGTCGGCCTTGTCGCCATGCATCGGGGTGCGGATGGTACCGGGCGCAATGGTATTCACCCGGATGTTGTCTTTACCAAACTCAGCCGCCAGTTGTATAGTAAGCGCTTGTATGGCCCCCTTTGATGCCATTTGCGCAGTGATAGGAACGCCAGTATAGGAATGACTGACTAGCGGTGTGCCAATATTGATCACTACACCATCGTGCTGTTTTAACATTTGCGGTATAACCGCCTGGGTGGTAAAATAGGTGCCTTTGAGGTTGGTATTCAGAAATTTATCCAGGTAGGCTTCATCTACTTCCAGAAAAGGCCGGGTTTCAAATATACCCGCATTGTTTACCAGCACATCTGCCGAACCAAATTTTTCAATGGCTTTGGCCACCAGTTGTTCACCGGTTTGTTTGTGGCTTACATTACCTGCTACCATAGCCAGGTTATCACCTGCACCCAATTCGTTAAAAACCTGTTCCAGTTTGTGGGCGGTTGTGGAATTGATCACTACGTTATCGCCCTTTTCCAAAAAATAACGGGCTATTTCTTTACCTATACCGGACGATGCGCCGGTTACTATGACGGTTTGTTTTTTCATGGTCTTTATTTTTTATCGGCTGTGATGCCTTTTGCTCTTAATACGGATACTTGTTCGCCTGCATATCCCCAGTCGTCCAGGTCAACTTCCTGTATCACCACATGGGTTAAATGCGGGTCTTTATTTAAGGTGCTGGTCAACAGATCGGTTACGCCTTTTATTAGGGTTTGTTTTTGTTCACGGGTGACTCCCTCACGGGTGATCTCGATTTTTACGAATGGCATGGCTGTGGTTTTTTAGGCTGCGGCTGTTTCGGCAACAGCGTTAGCAGTGATGGTTACCTGTAGATCAAATTCATTGTAGATCAAAGTATCGCCCAGATCTTTGAAGAAATTACCTGAACGGAATTTCATACCGTATTTGGTACGGTCGATCACAATTTTGCCAGATGCAGTAATGACATCACCAGCATTTTCGATTTGCGCGTCGAACGCTACCGGATGGGTAAGATCTTTAATGGTCAGATCGCCATTGATGTGGTAAGAGCCATCTCCTTTTGGCACTGATGTGGTGATCACGAATAAAGCTTCAGGGTATTCTTTTGAATTGAAGAAATCCTCCGAAGCCAGGTGACCGGCAAATTGTGCATTGGTAGCGGGATCGGTTATATCCAAAATGTTGATCGATGTGGTATCGATAATAAAGCGGCCGCCCGAAAGCTGACCGTCGTTAAAAGTTAAGGAACCTTCTTTAACAGAGATAGTTCCGTTATGTGCGCCGGTTACTTTGCGACCGGTCCAGTCGATGTTACTTTTAGCGCTTACGATTTTAAAATTTTGTGTTTCCATGTTTGTATGTCGTTAATGACAATACAAATGTGGGGAGGAATGAAGAGGAACTTACGTGACCTACATCACATTTGAAAGAGCAGGTAAATTACGTGATGTACATCACATTTTGAGGGGTAGAGATTACAGGGTTCGGAAAAATCAAAATAGGTGCTAAAACAGGGTTTGGCTAAAGCCTGTATCAGATTGTTTATACTCCGTTGGTTAAAACCAACGGCAATGAAGAATAAATCAACCTATTTATTGCCGTCCCATTTATGGGACGGATCATGGAAGCATTTATAGGCTTTAGCCGAAATAACTATCTTCCCAACACCTGTAGTAAACAACTCAGGAATGATAAAGCCTACTCAGCGTTTCACGCGAAACTCCCAAATAGGCGGCAATCAAATGCTTGGGGACGATATTGTATAGCGCGGGATATTGGGCCAGCAGCTCTTCGTAGCGATGTTTGGCATCGTTGTTCATGAATGATAATAGTCTTTTTTGGGAGGCTACATAACCTTTATTGGTACGCCAGCGAAAAAAATGTTCTACCTGGTGAATCTCGTTGCAGAGTTTTTCGCGGTCGTCATTGGAGAGGTAAAGCACCTCGGCATCGGTAATACAATCTAAATTGATAGTTGCTTTGGCATGGCTATATAGAGCATTGTAATCCGATGCCCACCAGGTTGGCATAGCAAATTGGAGGATGAACATTTTCAGATCATCATTGACATAGAATGACTTCAGGCAGCCATCCAGCACAAAATATTCATGATCTACCTTATCGCCGGCAGCAATAATAACCTGCCCTTTTTTGAAAGACCGCTGTTTGAAATGCGAAAAAAGATAATCGAACTGCTCATCCGTTAACGATATAGTTTTGGCGATATGTGCCTGGAGTATTTCTTTGGCTTGCATCAAATCAAAATTACTTAATGCATTTAATATTTCACCTATCTAACATGCGTTCGGTATAAAGAACGCTCCCAACCATTTCAATCAGCATCAATGAACAAAAAGTGGGTTAACATGAAAATCCACTTTTTAGTATTAAAATTTAATTAATGTGTTGATTATTAATTAGTTGCATTTGTGTTGGTTGTGAAAAGTGTAAACCCATGTAAACCCACTTTTATAATGAAATGGGCCACCGTGTTGGGGACTAAGAAATCATTTTTAATTCCCTCCCCACGGGAGGGGCGTGTAGGGCAGGTGTACTGGCAGGTAGGGGTTTCTACGCGCGATGATCATCCTGTTTCATAAACCCCTTCCTCCCCTTCCCGGGGGAAGGAATCGCACAAAGCCCTGGCTCTTTTGATGGATGTCATGGAGCTCCGTCGAAGCATGGTGGGCAGGCCTCTGCGCTCTACCCTTCGACGGAGCTTAGGGTGACAGTCCCTTTTTTACGCATTTCTACTACTTTATTTTCAGGCCATCAGCTGTCGCTAGTAACTCTTCGGCAGTCATAAACCCTTCCGCTTTTTTTGTAATGCTACCATCAGCATTCAAAAAGAACAAAGTTGGTGTCGCCCTGATCTTGTACCTGTCGTTTAGCTTGTGTCCCTCAGGGCTGTCAATATCAATGGCTACATCTATAAATTGCTGGTTATAAACATCGCCCAGCTTTTTCTGAACCAATACTTCCTGCTCCATTTTTTTGCAGGTAGGGCACCAGGAGGCATGGGCAAACACAAACAGGGGTTTATTTTCGGCCTTGGCAATTTCTTCTGCTTGCACCAAAGAAATGGTCTTAAAGTTGACGCCATCATGCGAGCTTAACATGGGCTTGTACCGCCTGGTGCAAGCGGTAATACTGAAACATAATCCGGCAACGACCGCGATCATCATTATTTTTTGAAAGATTTTCATTTGATTTTAATTAATAGGTTATGCAACTTTTAACTGGATTTTTCGGAAGATGATCTTATAGGCCAATACTACTCCGGTTAATAATAGAGTACAGCCCAATATCCAGTTGATGAGGTTATGCTGAGCTTTCAATACGTTCATGAGGTAATTCCCGGCGCAGCCATAGATTAAAAATGCCAGGAAAGTGCCCGTACCAATAGCGGTTATATATACATTATAATTGGCTGTATTGGAGTACAATACTTTTCTGCCTTTTAGCACCGCCGTCCAGCCCAACCAAAACGGAATATGGAGCGGGTTAAGCAAACTGAGCACCAGGCCCGAATAAAAGGGCTGCATCCCTATAAATGGCAGTGTGTCCTCAAAATTGCGCATATGAAATGCCGCTTCCAGACTTTTATATGCCAAGTACAAAATGGCAAAGCAAAATACCACGCTTAAATATCTGAACAGCTTTTGTAAATGACCGAGCTTATCGAGCAAAAACAAAGCCACCCTAACCAGGCTTACTTCTACCAAAATGGCGGCAAAGCCAAACTCAAAGGCTCCCATGAAATTATTATTGAGCGCATAATTGGCAACGCTGGTATTTAAGGTGCCTATAGGCAATGCCCCAATAAAACTGATGCTGAAAGCGGCGAAAAATAATTTGAAATATCTGGACATGTTAGGCGATCAGTTTTAAATAGTTAGTATTATCCTTTAACATTTGCATGCCTTCGGCATAGGTCATGTATTTAAGGTTTTTATTTTTATGGTTGATGGTGCTGATGGTATGTAAAAGTTTCCAATGTTTCATGATCTCTTTCCAGGCAAAAAAGATGGAGTGTTTGGGATCATAAATATGGGTAGGCTCGCTGCCGGCGCCGTTCAGCTCCACAATAGCGAAGTTTTTCCCCTGGCACAGTTCTTCCCAGGTATTGTACATCACATCCATCCTGCCGAAATAGAATTCAGGTATCTGCCTGCAAACCGCATCGATAGTCTGGGTTAATTCATCCGAGATCTGGTGGCTGAGATCAATAAATTTTGCACCCCTGGCATGGTTGCCATAAGGAACCAATACGCGTTTTTCGCCCGATGGTAACACCTGTTGAAGCTCTTCGGCGTTGGTGATCATCAGTTCGGGGAGCTGTAATAGATAGCGTGGTTCTCTGGCCAGCAATTCCGCAATGGTTAATCGGCCATCTCCGGTAACGGTTAAAAACTCCTTACCTACAATACCCGATATATGGCCTTTGTCCTGGCCCGGTATTCTGTAATAAAATATCCCCACCTCCTGTTGGTATGGAATAAATGCCTGTACCAAAAAGTCAACCTTCATGGATTGTACATATGGAGCTAGTTCATCATCGCTGTGTATTTTCTTAACCAGTACCCCTCGGCCGCCAATATCGGGTTTCAGGATTAATGGATAGTTTAAATTTTCCTGTTTGATGACTTGTTTTATTTGCTCCGCAGGTGTTCCTGCTTTAAAGAAAAAAGTTTCGGGTTTGTATGGTTCGGGTATCTGGTGATGGATGAGCCATTTGCTTTCCATGGCAAAACCGCCGTTTTCGATCTGTGGGTTCGCGGTATTGAAAAAGAAAAATGAACGTGATTTAAAACTCAGCCAAAACCAATAGAACATAATAGGGGCATACACCGTGTTGAGCGACCAGTATTCCCAATTAAAAAGCCTGATGAAAAAGCGTTTTATAGCAAAAAAGCGTGGCAATATTCTCGGCTGATTTATTTGAGCAGGGCTTTCAATGGCCAGCTCATTTATATATTGTTTGTTTGCTTTTAGGTCTTCGTAGGTCATGGTGATATTGCCATGCATTACGCTGATGTTGGTTACGCTCATTGTTTTCATTTTTCCATCGCGGTTAATCACCAGGCTGTCTTTCTGGTCTCCTTCACCGGCATATTTGTGAAAATGAAGGATGTTGTTTGCTGTTTTTGGATAGTCGGACCGCTGCCAGTCGCTAAACCAGTTCTCCCGTTTATTTGCCGCCGTTTGATCATATAGTGTAGTCGACGACCAGATATGGGGCAGATTCATGCTGATGGACGTGGTATGTTTTTCTTCACCATCCCAGCGGCATTCATATAACTCGCCCGAGGTGTACAGGATCAATGTAAAAGGTTCAACACCGTCCAGATCCATATTGTGGTAATGATGTGCAGGAAGTTCTGCTTCGATAATTTCCTTTAACACCAGTCCGCGGCTTTTGCGGTAATCTTTTTGTTTGGTATGATTTACAAACGCCCCGTTAAGCAGTACCACGAGGTCGCCATTGTTTTTGGCTGCTATCCAGCTGCCATGCTTATCCGGGTCTTTGGGATAAAGTAATTTAGCGCTTCCGGCATTGTAAATTGCCGGAGCAAGGGCGATGCCTCGGGTCACATGTTCATCCCTGTTGGAGGTCAAAAAGAAACCATCCTTGCCGGGAATATAGGTTACTGTGCACATGCCTTCCTGTATTTAAGTGTGGAAGCAGCTACGCCAAATTCTTCGGGTATGTCGATCTCTGACACCGCGTTTACACCAATGCGGATAAGCGCCATGTGATGAACCGTATGTTCCATATTGTAAACCAGTTCGCGTAAATAGTTGGTCACTACTTCGGCCCGGTGATCGACCTCAGCTCCATATTCTACCTGTAAAACAAAGCTCTTATCGGGCCTAACCAATTGATCAGCTATTTGATGCAAGGCTGAAATGGCCGCGTTTTTATCAGATTCAATAGCATGGTTCCGGATACGTTTATCATAATCGACTAGGCCACTTTCGTAGCCTTTATACAGTTCGATAAAAAACTCCAGGATATGGCGGGTATGCTGCCCTATGCTTGAGTGGGATAATAGTTTTACAGGTTGTGTATATTGTTCGTTGGTCAAATGGTCAATAACAAACTCCAGTTGTTCCAGTAAGTTTATGATGGGCTTTTTAAGTTTCATGATGTTTTAAATTGATTAGGATTACCTAAGCGTGAATAAATGGGATATAGGACACCAGCTGTTTTCTGAATATCAACAGGAGAATGGAGCAGCAGATGAAAACGGCTAATGCCAATCCAAATAACTGCCCGCCGTCGTTTTGTACCACGATGCCTAATTGGGTGATGTGTGCCAGTAGCGCGCCGGCCATAATGCCTACGGCCAGGAGTGCGCCTAAGCTGGTGGTTTTGGGAATTAACAGCAGGATAGAGGCTATAAGTTCTAAAGAGCCGATGCCGATCCGTCCCCAGGGTTCCAGACCAAGGGTTGAAAAAATATATACTGATTCCGGTGCTGCAGTAAACTTAAAATATAAGGTTTGGAGCATAATTATCGCGGCGGCAAGGCGCAATATCCAGGCTAAAATATTGATTGGAGTGCTTGTCATGATGTTGTTTTTAATGATGCTGAATAATAGGGGTATGATTAGCTGCCAGCTTTAAAGCGGCGTTAGTTATGTCTCTACCAGCCTCCTGCTTTGATTGAAGCGGGAAGGATTGAAATACCAAATCTTTATTGATGATGGTGATCTTATTGGTATCAAAACCGAAGGTAGCGCCGCTATCCTGGGTGGAGTTAAGCACAATAAGATCGAAGTTCTTTTTATACAATTTATGTACTGCGTTTTGCTCTTCGTTGTTGGTCTCTAAAGCAAAACCTACGGCGATTTGGTCGTCCCGTTTCACCCGCCCGAATTCGTAAGCGATATCTACATTCTTAACCATTTTCAACTCAAATTCATTGGCCGATTTCTTCATCTTGTAAGTAAAAATTTCGGCAGGTTTATAATCGGCAACTGCTGCTGCAAAAACTACAACCTGTGCTGAGTCGAAATATGGCAGGCAGGCTGCAAACATTTCATCTGCTGATTGAACCTGGATAATGCTGAGGTTAGTGTGGGTTAATGTTAAACCTACAGGCCCGGATACCAGTACCACCGTACAGCCTTGATCTAAAAAAGCTTCAGCAATAGCATAGCCCATTTTACCCGATGAATGATTACTGATATAGCGTACCGGGTCAATGGCTTCCCGGATAGGGCCCGCGGTAATTAATACCAAAGGGCCCTTTGTGGTGGTGGTCATAATGGATTAGTTGTTATCCTTTAGTGCTGGCCATTTTTCATCAGCGGTTTTAATCAGGCTTTGCTGATCTTTTACCCATAACTCTTTCACTTTGCTGTTGTAGTTGAAATAAAGCTTGTCATTTACCACAGTCCAGGTATCGGTTTGGGTAGGCGCCTTGTGACCTTGTGATAAACCATAAGCGCAGTAACCACCATATTGAGGTGCATATTTATCCGGATCTGATTTAAATACTTCCAGGTTTTTGCGGGATGCGAAAAGCCAGGTAGCATCCTTCCATTGATAGCTTAGGCTATCTGAACCTTTCACTGGTTTTGATTCTGTGAAAAAAGCAACGGGATCGTAACCTTTGATAGCTTTGCCACCCGGTGCAAATATTTCTGATTTTTGTGCTTTTGCCTGTGCTATGCCTAAAAAAGCGATGAAGGCGATTAGAATGGTACGTTTCATGTAAATTGTTGGGTTAAGTGTGTGTAATTGGGTGGGTTACTGAGTGATCTTTGCCCAGTTGGCGTCAGCTTTTCTTTTAAGATTGCTCTCGTCTTTGTCCCAGGATTTTTTGGTGTTGTTGAAAAACTTATTGTAGAAGAGGTAAAGCTTACCATCGAGCAGCTTAAAAGTACCGGGATCGATGTCTACCTTCTCACCGGTTGCACCCATGGCATAGGCACACCAACCACCATATTGTGGCTGATATTTAGCCGGACTGGCTTTGAACAGATCCCTGTTTTGTGTTGATGAAAAACGATAAGTGATGCCTTCAGTAACCAGGGTAATATCTTTTTTTCCTTCCTGGGCTTTATGGGCTGTGAAGTACGAAACTGGATCATAACCCCTGATGGCCAATCCGGAATCATCCAGGTTAAATTGTTTTTTGTGAAATTCCGTAGCGTTTTGTGCAGAGGCCACGCGAATGATAAATAGAGCTGCAACAAGCAGGGCGAACATTTTTTTCATGATCTTATTATCTTGATTAGTTGTTTTGCTGCTTTGTCGGAGATTACCGGCGATCCTTACAATAATTTTTAATTAATTGACAAAGGGTCGGATAAATGAGGCTTGTAGAGGAGTAGGTTTGCATACATTGTTTAAAAGAAAAAGCCTCAGAATTTTAAAATTCTGAGGCTTTTTCTTTTAAGCGGCAAATGTTACACGATTTATAACTATGGCTTTTTTTCTTCCAAAACTGTTTTTTTAACGGGAGAAAACTGGCCAAAAATATCTGTTATCTGCAGGGCAATATAGTAGTCCTGGGCTTTCAGGTTCATGTCTTTAACCAAAAATCCTGTACTGGTGAGGTCGGGGTCGGTGCCTTTGATAGATGCAATAGGATTGCCAGTGTATGAGCTATTTTCGTATATTTTTATCTCATAGCTTAACTGTGGCGTTGCGGTTGGCAGCATGCTCCAGTTCACAAAAATCTTTTTCTGGGAGTGATCATAATAGGAAGCCAGATCATAAATACTTGCCGGCTGAATCTCCGGTTTATCTTTTTGATGGGTAGGATAAAAGGTTTTTGGCTGTCCCGGAGTTGTGCCGCATGAAGTTACCTTTACGCCATCATTACCATACTTTTCCGCCTTCCATGAACCTTCACCAGCTTCAGCCACCAACGAGTCTGGGTGTGCCCATTTGTTCTGATCAGTTAACATCCAGTAAGATTTGTAAACAGCTGTTCTGGATCTTTTTTGATCATCGGCAAAATTTTCCAGAAAGCTGCCGATATCTCCATGAAGCATAGCTTCTTTTTCGGGCACCATAAAGGTTACATAATGCCGGTAAGTTTTCTCGCTTTGGTCATATATCCAGTAGCCCACCATGGTTGTAGAATCATTTACCGTCCATCGTTTTACAATATTGGTATACCAATGACCGGGCTTCCAACCAAAATCGGCATGAGAATGTAAACCTGTACCCTCACCACCAAAGCCGCCAACAAAAGTTAACGGGTCTTTATATTGTGCGGATAGCTGAACCTTATTAGGAAAGTCCCAAATGGAAAATATGTTATTGGGCATACGTGTTTCATTTAAGCCTGCTTTTTGTATCCCGCAATAACCACCGCTTTTACCAATGCCAAACTGCACGCTGCAGGCATAGGTATAAGGAGCCAAACCATCCGCCGGAAACATTACATCTGCCATCATCAGCTCGGCTTTGATTTTATTCATTTTGACTGTTTTTACATAGGGTCCCCATTTTGGGCAGCTTTGCTGGGCTAAACTATGTGTTGCAGTGGCTAGTGTTAGTATCGGAATAAAAAGGTATTTTATATTTAATTTCATGTGCTTTAAATAGGCTTAAATTAGCTAGTTGTGTGCTGCATCTATGGTTTGTTCAACTACCAGGTAAGAACCCGGCACATATATTCGTATAGGGAACCGAAGATTTAAACTATACATGCCATCAGGTAATCCATCATTATGCACAAACTGGGTTGGGATCCTTTGATAAATATTATATCCATTACCCAGGGAGTTTAACGGAAATGGTGTAAATGGAAATTTAAATACCATAGCATCGTCTGTATAATAATATGATTTGGTATACTGTTGCAGCGATTGTAAATAGGGAGGATTTGGATTTAAACCGGCTGCCGGTCTGCTGATAATCTCGCCCTTTTTGGGGTTGAAGAATACGCCGTTTTTGTCCATATACTTAACGGTGATCACATTGGGTGTATCGGCAACTCTGGTTACTGTTAACAACGGTGGTTTACCTCCCACAGATTTACTTTCATTGCCAACCATTATCCTGGTTTCGCTGGTTGATCCGATGGTTGGCACCGATTCGAAGGTGGTAGTGTCCCTGAGTAAAAAATCGCCAATTTTGGGATAAATTTTTGTCCCGGTTTCATTTTTTATTTCCAGGTCAAATTGATATTCGCCGGCGGGTAGTTGCAGGGCTCCGTAGTTACCCAATATCTGACCACTGGAAGGATTAATAGAAATTGGGGCTACGTTAACGGTTTTAAGTTTAGCATTAATCAATTGCAGGGTGGTATCTGTTTTAGGATCATATAATCCTGTCCAAACCGAAACAGGGTATGTTTTGCTAAATAAATCATCTACAATTTTACCGGTTGCCTTATCATAAAAATGGATAACCCTTACAGAAAAAGGTTGCGAGGTACCGTCGCCATTCAATCCTGCACTAAGAAATGCCCGCCCTTTAGGAATAATGATAGGGTTTTGCTCGTAATGAATATATGGACTTAAGAAACCATTGCCTGTTTTTTTGCACGCGTAGCTTGCTACTAAACATATAATGAGTAATGGGATATATAAAAATAGATTACGTTTCATGTTGTTGTTATTGTTTAAAAAATAAAACATGTGTATTACTAAGCACATTAAGCTGGCCTGTAGAGGTGGTAAGACCTGTTGTTTGGCACCGTACCCTGACGCCAACTGTATCCGGTATATCAGATGCAACTACTACAGTTGGTAGTTTCCCTTTAATAAAGGTGTAATATTCTATACTTGGAGCTGTGCTGGTAGCCGAGGTGTATCCTAAAGTAGGGTCATATGTTTTTTCGAACGATATAACTGCCTGACTCCCGGTTTTTGACGTATTGAAAACAACTCCGTTTCCGGTTAGCGAACCATAGGTTACTGTTTGAGGGATGATATATGTATTTAATGAGTCTTTGAATACATTCAGATCATACTTGATTAAAGTGTCGATACTGTATTTGGCAAATGGGTTCTTTTTTTGAGCCTGTAGAGTTTTTGCCTGTAAATAATTGTTAATGGAAAAATCTGTTGGTGCATAAAATGTAATGCCTTTTTGATTGATCACATCTTTTAATCCGGCCTTATCAATCACCAATAATAAAGTATCAAACATATTATATCTGTTACTTTTTAAATAGTCATAAGTGCTTAAAGTTGTGGTTGTGTTTTCCAGCTTACCACCAACGATATAATCGTTTTTTTTGCATGAAACCAATATGATACCGGCTAATGCAGAGATCATAAAGAATTTAATTATATTTTTCATTTTCTTATCTGTTTAAGTGAATTACTGACCTGCTGCTGCCCACCATGCATTTTGTGTTAGCAATGGATCCTGGGGTAAAAGAGTTCTCAGATCAAGCGGCCATAAATAACCCCGATTGGTTATGCGATTAGGCAAATAGCCATCTATGGAATTTGCATAGTTGGGATTAGTAATAAGGCCCGATCGTACAAGATCAAAATACCATTGACCTTCACCATATAATTCTCTTCCCCGTTCATCCATAATGGTATACAGTAAATCATTTTGACCAGTAAAAACATAAGGGGTAAGGCCTGCCCGTTGACGTACGCGATTAAGATAAGTTAATGCACTGCCGGTATTTCCCAGGTTCAGATCAGCTTCGGCTTTTAATAAAAGGATATCGGCAAGGCGTAAAACAACCATGTTATTGCTTACAAAAGGAAGCGTTTGCTGTTGTGGATTCTGGTAGATTACGTTGGCATATTTAACCATTAAGGTACTTGTACTATGCAAACCATAAAATGTAGATTTAACCCTCACGTCGCTACTCACCTTGGTAGTATCATATAAACTATTGATCAGGTCTTTATTTACCGCCCAGCTTGAACTTTTACCTTTTACAAGCGGGTCTGCCAGGAAAATAGAAAAGACCCCGCTACTTCCGCTTTGTGCTTCATTCTGATTTGGCGAGTAGATCATGTTGATCTCAAAAATGCTTTCCGGGCTTTGGCCTTTAAATATATTGGAGAAATTTACACCTGATTCCAGTGAATAGTTGCCATATTGTATCACACTGTCAGCTGCTGCTGATGCCAATTGATATTGTTTTTGCCACATATAAACCTTTGATAAAAGCGCCATAGCCGATCCTTTACTTGCCTGAACAGCAACTTTTGAAGCATCGGAATAACTGTAGCTTAAAAGGGCGGAACTCTTTTTAAGGTCGCTAACCACCTGGTTAAACCCATCTGCATCTGAACTGCGGGCTATAGGTTTGGCGTTGATGGGGTCTGTATAAGCTTGGGTAACAATAACCGGCTGTCCCCAAACCTGGGTAATATAATAATAGCAATAGGCTCTGATAAAATATGCTTCACCCAAAATCTGGTTCTTAGTAGCCACGGGGTCATCTGTGAAGTTAGCTGCCGGAATATTGGGTACTTTGCTTAGTATCAAATTACATTGACTTATAACCTGATAAAAGCTGGTCCAGTTGTGTAGCACCGACTCGTTGTAAGGAACGTAATTGAAATTCCACTGGTTGGCTGAACTTAGGGAGGCTAATGTCCAATCGCTGCCATAGGTAAATTCATTTGCGGTAGCGTCTCCTAAAATAAAATAGGCGTTGCCATTGGTTAAGGCTGTACGTAACAGTCCATATGCACCCGCCAGTCCGCTTTCTGCGGCCCTTTCGCTCGACCAGAAATTATCGTCGGTTGGGGTGTCAATTGGTCCTTCGTTGATATATTTTTTGCACGAGGTAATTAATCCAACGCCGCAAATAATTATAGCTATAATGTATTTATTAATATACTTTTTCATCTGTAATTTCATTGAATTAATTAAAACTGAACGTTTACACCCAGGGTTACTTTTTTAGGGATAGGGTAAGTGGCACCATCGTAAATACCAAATGGATTTACTTGCTCCGCATCTGGAACCTTGGCTTTTTGGAAAGTATATACATTCTGTAAAACAGCATAAAAACGGCAACCTGTAAGCCCTAAAGCATCCAGATATTTTTTAGAAAGCTTATATCCTAAAGAAATATTGGTGATTTTTAAATAAGCTCCATTTTCATTAAACATAGTTGAGAAAGGGAAGAACTGATAAAAGTAAGCGCCTCCAGGGTTTAAGGCAGGGTACTTGGCTTTATAACCAGCCGGATCCTTAGCGGCTAACACCGGATCCCAGAACCCTATTTTGGAAAGGTCAGGAATGCCAGAACTGGTAAAGTTATTGATGCCACTTGCCCAGTTATTGTATTGATTAGAGAGCAAGCTGTTAATGATATCTCTTTTTAAGGTAAAGGTCATCCCGATACCTAATGAGAAGTTTTTATAACTGAAGTTATTGTTAAAACCACCAGTTATAGCCGGGTTAGGATTTGCCGTTGGCAGTAAATCTCCCTGAGCATTACCCTTGTCCTCGTCAGACCAAACATCGTAATCGCCATTGGAATCAAACCAGATGGGGTAACCTGGTTTAACCGGATAGTTTCCTTTAAAATAAGTAAGTGCCTGGCCGGTAAATGGATTAACAGGTACTTGTGATTGCGAGTTGTAAACTCCCTGATAAATCATCTGGTTAAGCATATACAGGGGCTTGCCTACCTGGAAAATGTAATTAATGCCTAAACCACTATTGTTATCATTATAGGTTGCATAAATAGTGCGGTTTCCGTTAGGAAGACTACGGATTTGATTTTTATTGTATGAAAAATTAAAGTTGGTAGTCCATTGAAATTTGCTGGAAGGTGGCAGGTTATGCGTGTCAATATTAACCTCGATACCAGAGTTGCCTACAGATAGACCCGAGTTAGAGGTTTGTTGTGTATACCCGGTATAAAAGGCCAGCGGAAAGGTGTAATATTTATTGCTTTGAATTTTGTTATAATAATCGACAGTAAGGTTAATACGGTTATTAAAAAAGGCGCCATCAAAACCTATGTCGAATTGTTTAGTTGGTTCCCAGGTAAGGTTTTTATCGGTAACCCCATTGCCTGTATTAAAGTTAGGCGTACCCATGGCTACGCCATTGTAATAACCTTGTGTTAAATTATAACCATTGTAAGGGGCGTAAAAACTAGATGGCTGATCGCCGTTTACACCATAACTTGCTCTTAGTTTCAATAACGATATCCATCTTACTGGTTTTAGGTAATTTTCATCAGAAAGTATATAGCCGGCGCTTACCGATGGAAAATATCCCCATTTGTGATTGGAGCCAAACCTTGATGATGCATCTGCACGCATAGTAGCATCAAACAGGTATTTCTCTTTATAATCATAGTGTACTTGTGTAGCGTATGATAGCAGTGAAGAAGCCTGGTAATCGGTTGAAGCAGTTAAACTGGCTTGCGGAACACCCTGAACCACTTTTATATTATCGTTCGGAACGTTATCGCCATAAATATTTTTACTGTTCACTACATCTCTTTGAAAGTTTTGCAGTACCAGAATATTGATATTGTGATTGGTGCCGATTTTTCGTCCGTAGGATAAAACGTTATTGATGTTGGCCGATACATAATTACTGCTGTAGTCATAAGAAGTAGCAATTCCTTGCGCAGATAGCGTTGTGGGTGAGCTAAACTGGTTTTCACTCATGTTGGTACTTCCGGATCCTTCAATTTTATACAATAAACCCGGTAGTATCTTGTAATGCAACCCTATAAAGCCGGTTAAGAGATCGTTTCTGTCCAGGTTTCTTAACTGATCATATTGTCCCCGGTATCTGGCAATATCTGTATCATTAGTGTAATACAATGAACTTGGCTGTTGAAAACCGGATAGAGGATTGACCTCATGTGGATCATTACCCAGGCCTGGTTGTCTGTCGACTCTTGAAAAGCTGATGTTTACTTCGGTGCTCAGCTTTTCATTGATCTGATAATCAATATTTGATCGGAATGAATATCTCTTAAAGCCTGTTCCATATAGAACACCGTTCTCATCGTAGTTGTTCAAACTGAAACGATAGTTGATGGCATCTGTAGCCCCGGCTATGGATAAGTCTACGTTATGAATATAGCCTTTACGGTAAAACAATCCCTGCCAGTTAGTAGCGTTATTAAATGCCGGGTTCAAACTGTCGGTAAGCATTTGAGGTAATGAACCAATTGCTTTTACACCACCTTGTTGGGTCAGGAAATTAAGTTTTTGATTTCGCTCGTAGGAGCCGGTGGCTGTTTCAACTAATTTAGGCTGATCAGAAAAGCCACCGTAAACGTTTAAGTTGATTTGCGGTTTTCCTTTAGTCGCTCTTTTTGTTTTTATAGTTACTACACCATTGGCACCTCTTGAACCCCATATGGCCGTGGCGGCGGCATCTTTGGCTATCTGTATGCTTTCAATATCGTTAATATTGATGCCGGCCAAAACATCGGTTTGGGTATTATCATAATTGCCCAGATCTGTAAGGCTGGTGGGTACCCCGTCAATAATAAACAAGGGGGTGCTCAACGCATTGGCTTCAGAAAGGTTAGATGACAAAGCCGAATTACCCCTTACAGTGAAAGTATTACGTACTCCTGGCTGCCCGCTAAAGTTTTGGATGTTTACCCCTGTTACCTTACCTTGTAAGGCAATATCAAAACTGGGCGCTGGCAAATTTTCTATATCCTTACCTGAAATTACGGTTATAGCAGCGGTAGTTGTCCGTTGCTTAATTTCATGATAACCTACTACAACCACATTATTAAGCTCATTTTTTGAAGGTTGAAGGCTTACGTTAATAACCGTTTTTTCCTTAACATCAACTTCTTTGGCATCAAAACCGATAAATGAAAACCGGAGAACGGTATTGGGAGTAACAGAAATTTTAAACTTACCTTCCGAGTCGGTAATTAGTCCCCGTTTCTCTCCTTTAACGGTTACAGAAACACCGGGGATAGGTCTGCCATCATCAGCGCCTTTAACTGTGCCGGTTATATTTACCTGGGCAAAGGCAAGCCCGTAGTAAAATAACAGCGTACAACAAATCAGAATCTTTTTGTAAATGTTCATCATGCTTTACTGGGTTAAATAAATAAATTGGATTGTTTTATAATTAATTATTGAGTAATCGCCGGTTAACAATACATACCTTAATTTGCATTGATAAACAGCCTTACGGGAAGCGTCGGACTTAGGTCGTAAGTGATTGTTTTTCAATCAGAAAATCAATAATCTCTTAAACCAAACCTATCGAATAATTTTATTGAGCACCTAATTGAAGGGCACGCAAACGTTTGCTGCTGAAGTTTTATTGCGCAATGGTTTAAGAATTCAATTATTTAATAGTTAAAGCAAAAAAAGAGTAGGTTTAAGCTGATTTAAGGGCCATAATTATTAGAAAAGCGGGAAAGATTTAATGGTTTTGATTAAAAACCGAAATCATATTTGTTGTTTAAAAGTAATTTTTTATGATTTTATATCAATTTTAAAATAAAACATAAGAAAATACGTTAAAGTCGCCTTTTATCAAAAATAAAGGCGTCAAAAATCTAAAATTTGAATCCGTCAGAAAATATTCCTGTTTTTTGTAAGACGCTGAATGGTGCTTTTTATCAGGGAAATAGAACTATACTTCTTCAAAAATTGACGCAAACGTTTGATGTCATTAGATTTAATCGGAGGATAACTATTGTCTTTTAGTTGTGCTGTTTTTTATCAATTGCTTCCACCATAATGTTCTGTATTTGCCCTATATACCCCCGGGAGGGCTTAAACGGATGATTTCTCTTTTAAAATAAAAATTCGGGTTTAAAAATGACTGGTTCGGGGTGGGCTTTGTCTACTTGCCATATATAGTGATTGGGTTAGGGGCAGGGTGACGATACTTTTGAGGAAACAAAAAAGAAAACTCAAACATTTAAATCATGAAAACGAACAAACGTATCCTTATCAGTAAATTTATCACCGGTGTTTTTGTCCTGCTTACAGCAACCAGTTTTGCTCAAACCAATACAACTGCCGATGCGCAGGCATCAAATGCTATCCGCCCTTTTCGCGCCCATATTTCAGATGAAGCTGTTGCCGATCTGCGCCAACGTGTACAGGCAACCCGCTGGGCCGAAAAAGAAACAGTTACCGATCGTTCCCAAGGTGCTCAATTAGAAAAAATACAAGCCCTGGTAAAATATTGGGGAACAGGGTATGACTGGCGCAAAGCAGAAGATAAACTGAATGCTCTGCCACAATTCATAACTAATATCGACGGTCTGGATATCCACTTTATCCACGTACGTTCCAAAAATCCAAATGCCCTGCCGGTGATCATCACCCATGGCTGGCCGGGGTCTGTTTTTGAATTGCTGAAAATTGTTGGTCCGCTGACCGATCCGGAGGCTTATGGCGGTCGCAAGGAAGATTCTTTTGATGTGGTTATCCCTTCAATGCCTGGTTATGGTTTTTCTGGTAAACCTACCACTACCGGTTGGAACGCCGATCACATAGCCCGCGCCTGGGATGTGCTGATGAAGCGTTTAGGATATAAAAACTATGTATCGCAAGGCGGAGACTGGGGTTCGGTAGTTGCCGATAAAATGGCGGCTCAAAAACCCGTAGGTCTATTAGGTATTCATGTTAACATGCCGGCCACAGTGCCTGCTGATATAGCCAAATTACTGGCCAGCGGAAGCCCTGCACCTGCAGGTCTGCCTGCTAAAGAAAAAGCTGCTTACCAATCATTAAATAATCTATATACCCGGGGCGGTGGTTACGCTGCTATGATGGTTACCCGTCCGCAAACCATTGGTTACAGTTTGTCTGATTCACCGGTAGGTTTGGCCTCATGGTTCTATGATAAATTTGCTGACTGGACTTACAGTGGCGGTGATCCTGAAAAATCATTGACCAAAGACGAGATGCTGGATGATATTTCCTTATACTGGTTAACCAATACCGCTACATCGGGAGCACAACTATACTGGGAAAACAATGCCAACAACTTTAATGCTGTTGACATTTCGATCCCAGCAGCGATAACCGTTTTCCCTGGCGAGATATACCAGGCGCCAAAAAACTGGGCCGAAAAAAGTTACCACAAACTGATCTATTTTCACGAAGTAAACAAAGGCGGCCATTTTGCTGCCTGGGAAGAACCACAACTTTTTGCCGAAGAACTTCGTGCCGCATTCAAATCATTACGCAAATAACTGATCATATATAATGTTACCGGCCGCAGGCCAATATATTCAATTTGACCTGCGGACTACCGGTAATTATCATTCAATCTACCAATAAAATAAAAAGGAGAAACAAAGATGTCAAACGAAATACAATACGGTCGCCGTCGCTTTTTAAGTACCGCCGCAATTACTCTAGCAGCCACTCAACTTGGAATATTTAGCCCGGCAAAAGCGCAATCTGAAAATACAAACTCAACAGGCAAAGCCCCATTCAAACCCATTGCAAATAAGGCATTTGATAACGTTAAGCAAATTAAAGCCGGCGTACTGAATATGGGTTATGTGGAAGTAGGTCCAGCCAATGGTAAAGTGGTTGTTCTGCTGCATGGCTGGCCCTATGATATCAACAGCTTTGTTGATGTTGCACCTTTGCTGGTATCTGCGGGTTACCGGGTAATTATTCCGCACTTGCGTGGTCATGGTACTACGCGTTTCCTTTCAGATAACACACCCAGGAACGGCCAGCAATCTGCCGTAGCTGTGGATATCATCAATTTGATGGATGCCCTTCAGATTAAAAAAGCCATATTCGCCGGTTACGATTGGGGAGGAAGAACTGCCTGTATCATCGCTGCCCTGTGGCCTGAGCGTTGTGAGGCCCTGGTTTCGGTGAGCGGTTACCTCATGACCAACCTGGAAGCCAGCAAACACCCACTGCCACCAAAAGCTGAGTTCAGCTGGTGGTATCAATATTACTTCTCAACAGAACGTGGTCGTGAGGGCTATGACAAATACCGTCGTGATTTCGCTAAACTGATATGGGAAACCGCATCACCAAAATGGAACTTTGATGAAACTACCTTAGACCGCAGCGCGGCTTCTTTTGAAAATCCGGACTATGTAAGCATCGTGATTCATAATTACCGTTGGAGATTGGGCCTGGCCGAGGGCGAAGCGAAATATGATAACCTGGAGAAACAACTGGCAAAAAGCCCGGTTATAGCTGTGCCAACCATCACCCTTGAAGGCGATGCCAATGGCGCACCACATGCCGACCCTGCATCTTACCGTAATAAATTCTCTGGTAAATACGTACACCATACCATTACCGGTGGCATAGGGCATAACCTGCCACAGGAAGCTCCAAAGGCCTTTTTCGACGCGATCATCGAGGTTGATGGTTATACAAAATAAGTCATAAAATATTCAGACTTAAAAATGTCTGATTCAGCTGGCCGGTTGTCCGTTTGCTGTATTTACTGATAGGACAGCGCCCGATATGAGGGTATATTTGAGCAACAAAACAATAACAAGCAATAATTAAAAAATAAAACAATGGAAACCAACAGAATAGATTCACCAGTGAATGCAATCAAAATCATCGAAGATATTACCGATAACAAAATCGAAAAAGTATTATATACCGCCAAAGTGCGTACCACCGGTGCCCGTGAAGGTTTTTCGCGCAGCAACGATGGTCGTTTAGATATCAGGCATGCTACTCCGGGTACATCGGCTCCCGGTACTAATCCGGAGCAGTTATTCGCTGCTGGTTGGTCAGCATGTTTTGAAGGAGCAATGGGCATTACAGCTGCCAAAATGAGAATAACACTTCCAACGGAATCAGCAATTGATGCAGAAGTAGATCTGGGGATTACTTCAGGTGCTTACTTCTTACAGGCTCGTCTTAATGTAAGTCTGCCAGGTTTAGATCGTGAAGTAGCACAAGCTTTGATCGAAGCTGCTCACCAAACCTGTCCGTATTCTAAACTAACCAAAGGTAATATCAACGTAGTGATCAACCTGGTTTAATACCCCTTTCTAAATAAAAAACCTGCCCGATCATTTCGGGCAGGTTTTTTTATGGATAAATTTTGACTCTGTTTAGATATCAAAAGTTTCCCCTATCGCCGGTAAAAACAGCTCTATACCCGCTGTTTTAAATTGCTTAACAGCATCGGCTTTATCAATTTTAATAAAGCCGAAGGTATCATAATGAACGCCTAATACTTTATTGGTTTTAACAAATTGAGCGGCTTCAATGGCTTCATCTATGCCCATGGTCAAGGCATCGCCTATCGGGAAAACAGCAAAGTCGATATCTGCCCATTTAGGGATCAGGGTCATATCTAAAGTAAGCCCGGTATCACCGCTGTAATAAAAATTACCTTCAGCAGTTTTTAAAACAAAGCCACAGGCTACGCCGGCATAAGTTCCATCGGGCAAACTGCTGGAGTGCTGGGCGATAACTGATTTGGCTGTGCCAAAATCAAAAGTAAACTTACCGCCCGGGTTTAGTGGATGTACATTTTTTACCCCCTGTTTGCCGAAATAGGAATATAACTCCCAAATGCCAACCACGGTGGCGCCTGTACGATTGGCAATAGCTACCACATCCTGTATATGATCAAAATGGCCATGGGATACAAAAATGTAATCGGCCGGTATGGTATTGATATCAACGTCTTTGGCTAATTCATTTCCTGTTATAAAAGGATCAAATAAAATGTGTTTGCCACCAGCAACTACCGAGAAGCAGGAGTGGCCGTAATACGTAATTTTCATAGGACTTTTTTTATGTAATATTAATCAATTTAAAGTAATGATCCCGGTGTTTGCCGGCGGTAAAAATCTGCTGTAATCATAGATGATAAAAGCGCGTTTAATAGCCGTTTCGTCTATCTGAAACAGGCCTTGTGTCATTTTTTGAAGAAACAAATTATTGGTGTGTGTGGATGCAGATCCTGGATTAAAGGCTTTTTCAAACTTGGCTGGAAGAGATGATTGGGGGATACTGTTTTTGCTTATATAAAGATTTGATGAGGTAAAGTTAGGCGTGGGTTTGAGCATGTCTGCATAACCGATATGAGGCGAATACAGGTGCAAGCCAGAGCGTATGTTCGTACTAAAAGTCACCGCCTCTTCTGTACACTTCAGTTCCCGTGCAGAGCCATATGGGGTTTGAGCATAAGCAACTATACCCAGGAGTGATGTCATTGCTGTTAAAAGTAGCTTTTTCATAAATCAGATATTTTACTGTACCATTTATAAAATAATACCAGCCCTCTTTTGGAAGGCCGGTATGGTTTGCTTATCAGTGTATTTGATCTTCATCGGTAGGATGTTTGCCCTTATGCTTCTTTCCTGTAACGCTGATCATGGCGCAATCCTGCGGATTATTTTCAAATGGCGCTCTTGCTAGTATCGACATAGAAAATAATGATATAATTCCGACTAATAATCTACTTTGTCTATATTTTCCGGTGCTGTTCATTATATATTACTTTTAACGTTGCTGTTGCTGTTAGGGTTGGCCCGGGTTGCACTTAAAACTTCGCCGGTAGTACTGTTTTGTATAAAACCCACTACCTCCCAGTTTTGTGAATTATAGCCTTGGGGAGTTTTGATATAGTAGATGCCTTTCTTGTTGGCATTTAAGCTAACCGTTTGCAGTTGGCGTACTATCTGTGCATGGGCTAAGGTACGACCGCTGTTTTCACCAGCGGCTACTTTGCTGATGGCCGATTTCTGCACAAGTGCTATCAATAAGTTATCTGTTGTGGAACCTCCGGTTACCTGGTAATTAACAGCCAGCTTATCTTTATCCTGCTGAACCTGTAAGGCAACATTTGCTGAAGCAGTACCTGCCAACGCCCCGGAAATGGCATCACGAAGGGCCGTTTCGTCCGAGCCTATGCATTCGGCTTTGCCATTGATAATAACCTGTGGGGTATAAATTTGCGGGTTATTAAGCCATTGGCCGTAAGTAACCTGCCGCCTGGAAAATTCTGCGTTGCTGAACAGATCTTTCCAACCCAGGCGGTTCCAGTAATCAACATGGTAGGCCAGTACGTAAACAGGTTTGTCTTTTGATTCTTTTTGGATTTTGGCTAACAAGTCATCGGCTGCCGGGCAGCTTGAGCAGCCCTCAGATGTAAATAGTTCCAATAAAGCAAATCCCTTTCCGGTAACCGGAGGATTGTCTTTTTTAGGAGAAGCTGTTGAAGGATCGATTAAAGCAGTGGTTAACAATATGGAAGCTATCGCGCCAGCACAAAATGTTAAAATTTTAAGAGTTTTCATATCTTCTGATTTTTTTAATTAACTCAAAAGTATTCTCCTAACAGCTGCTTATTTAGTACAAAAGGGTCCAATTAGTCATAATCCCGGTTCGATTAGACATTTATAAATGCCAATATTTTGGCATTTATAAATGTGCTTTATCTATTCTCGAGCCAGTTTAAAAAAACAGGCGCTTTCTCTTTATTAATGAGCAATTTCTCGGGCGTAGGAATGGTAAGTTTTACAAATAATTTACGCATAAAGTAATGCTCTACCTCTTTTATTGCACTAAAGTTTACAATATATTGCCGGTTTAGCCTGAAGAATTGTACGGGTGATAATAAACTGATCACCTGATCCAATGATTGATTTAAGGAATACTCCTGCTGATCAAAACACATGATGGATGTGGCCTCGTTACGGATATAAAAGAAAGCGATACTATCGGTAGATACCGTAGTGTATTTGTTATGCTTAAATACCAGGAAACTTTTTTTGCCAGCCGGTTGTGCAATTTGCGTCAACAAATTACCCAGATCGGGCATAATACTTTGTTGGAAAAAGTTTTTGAGCTCATCCACCTTTTTAAAAGCATCGGTGATATCACTTTTTGAAAACGGTTTCAGTACATAATCTACACTGTTGGCTTTAAATGCCTCCAATGAATATTCATCAAACGCGGTACAAAAAATAATAGGACTGGTAATTTTAACTGATTTAAAGATCTCAAAGCAAAGGCCATCTGAAAGCTGAATGTCCATGAATATGAGATCGGGTTGTTTGTTCTCGGTCAGATACTTTACCGAGCTTTCGATGCTCTGCAGTTGTGCTACTACTTTTGCCTGCGGTCTAACCTCGGCTATCATATTTTCGAGTGAACGGGCCGCTTTTAATTCGTCTTCAATGATGATAATGTTCATGTATTACCGGGAGTTTTATTTTGAATATTTTATTGTCATTAATGATTTCGATCTTTTTGTCCAGTAAATGACTGTAACGCAGACTGATATTTTTTAACCCTACACCTAATGATGATTCCTCATTTCTTTTAGGTTGCATCTGATTTTCCATTACTAAACTATCGTTCTCTTCATAAAACTGGATATGCAGCGGGCGCTCCAACGATACCACATTATGTTTGATACAATTTTCTATCAGTAGCTGTAAAGTAAAAGGGGGAATAAGGGTTCCTAAATATTTCTCGCTAATGGTATTGGTGAAGGTAAAACCATCTTCAAACCGGGCTTTTAATAAAAAATTATAAGCTTCCACTATTTCCAGTTCTTCTGATAAATGAATGAGATCCAGCTTACGGCTTTCCAGGGTAAAGCGATAAAAGTTAGACAATTTCAGAATAAAATCTACCGAATTTTTATCATGGGTTTCTACCATGGCTTTCAGCGTATTTAGGCTGTTGAATAAAAAGTGGGGGTTAATTTGTTGTTTCAATAATTCGTATTGCGCGCCCAGGTTATCGGCCTTGGTACGCTCCAGCTCAATATTTACCTGTTGGTTTTTATAGTTTTGATACAGCAGGTGTATAAACATGTAAAAAACGAGGTTAATGAGTATACCCCTCACTTCCACCATCAGCACTACAGGGCCAAAATTGATATGCGATAATATGAGTTGTTGTATTGATGCCAAAGCCAGCATAACCCCAATACCGATCAATAAGCTGGTGAGCAGCCGGTAATAAGAAAAAATCCTGTTAGGGCGATTGGTGACCGGGTTGTCGCGAAGTGTGTAGATATTATAATACCATACAAACAAGGCAAATAAACCGGTAATTGCCGAGTTTACAGCAGCCTCTGCCGGGTTAAAATGCCGCTCGGCAATTTGAGGAACCGACGATAATAAACCCAGAAAAATTGAACTGACCCATATAATTCCCGGTGATATTTTAAAGTTTTTATTTTTCATTCAGCATAAGTTGTTTTACGGGAACACAGGTGGTTGCAAAGCAAAGATAAAGTAAATTATGACCGACGTGTTAGCTTATCGGAGACGTTCCCTTTAGCTGATTAATTGCGGTCTATTCTGCTAAACTACGGTCTAAATCGGAAATCGCGAGCCTGTTTATGGCTCAATTAGACATTTTACATCTTCAACCAGACTATTGCAGCCGTGAATATTCAGGATAGTGGGATTAAAAAGACAAACTTCTGAACGCACATAATTTATACGGATCATTCACCGCGCCATGTACACAATTAAGCCAGTTTTGTTGGGCCAGTGTTTCGGAACAAGGGCCGTAAGTGAAAATCCGGATAGTTCGTTTTAGCGATTCTTTTTGCAATATTTCCAGCACAGTTTGTAAGATCTTTCCTCCAAAAGGCGTGTATAGGAAGAATACCGTACCCTGCGAATAGTCTGCTAGGCGGGCATCTATATTAATAAATTCAACAAGGTGTAAGTTGAGCTGCGATGCGCACGTTTTGGCGTAATTACAATAAGCCGGTTCATATTCCACGCCTTTGGCTGCTGTTCCGCTGATCAGATTTACCAGAATGGGTACCTGGCCCAGGCCCGATCCCAGGTCAAAAAAAACATCTTCCGAACCTAAGTTGGCAAGTTCTGCTATCTCCAGTATTATTCTGGCGGGTGTTTTTTGATAAAATACCATTTCCTGTTCCCGTTCCATAATGGGTTCTGGAATGGCCTGATCTGATAATAAACCGTTCATAAAATTATCCAGGTTATCATATCCGATGTTATCCGTCGGATTATCATCCTGATCAAAATATTCATCGAGAGTTTTTAGGAAAGATGATTCCTTGTAAGTACCCGTTCTTATATTTTCTCTGAGCCGCTTAAATAAGTTATTATCTATTTTTTCTAGGTCGGTTTTTACTTTTTCTGCCCGTTGTTGAAGTATAGTCAGTTCTTTTTGATATGCTGAATTTTGCAGCAACCCATCAATCCTGTCAATAATATGGAAATCAATAAAGTCGATAGCATTTGCCCGGCTGTTAAAATTGATCTCCTGGTAAATCGCCTCGTCTTGTTCTATGGCTTGTATGTCTTCTTCTATTTCCGCTAAAACCATGGTTGATTTGCTACCACCCAAAATTGATGGTTTTTTTAAGATCAGGGTGCAGGCTTATTGATACCGGGCAGGTTAACGCGGCCAATTCAAGGATCTTTTTTTCCTGATCGGTATATTCCGTCGGGAATTTAAAATTAAGGATGATTTCTGCCACCCTGCGCGGATTGGCCGCCATCACTTTGGATACATCACATTGGGTATTATCCATATTGATGCCATGCGAACGTGCGGCCAAAGCCATTACAGTTAAAACACATCCGGCTAATGATTCGGCAAGCAGGTCTGTTGGTGAAAAACCTTCACCTTTTCCATGATTATCGGTTGGGGCGTCGGTAATGAGTTTAGAGCCCGATTGGAGGTGTATCGCTTCGGTCTTTAAATCGCCAATATAGGTTGTTGAAATAGTTGCCATATGGTAAATAATTATTGTAAGTGAAGTTAATGCTTTTGAAAACACGCTTTCCGGAGATTTAAAAAACTACCTGAAAACTGGTATAAATAATTCCAAAAATACTGGTATTTCCATTCATGTATTTATGAAATAGTTTTGTATAGTAATTATTGATGTATAGATGTGTAAGATATCCCTATAACCTGAACGCATCGAAGGGAACTATATGAAGCTACCATCATCTATAATAATCTATACAGGCATTAACCAAATCAATCCGTCATGAAAAATCTTATCGTTTTAATTTTGCTCTTCGTAGTTGGAGGGGCATCTACAGTGAAAGCACAGGGCATTATCGACAAAGCAAACAGTTTACTTAACAAAGCAGATAATGCGTCGAGCACTGCAAACCGGGCTGGTGGCACCGGCGACAAAGTTTTAGGGATCTTTAAAAAGAAAAAGAAAGCTGATGCAACTGCATCTGCACCTGCCAATGCGCTTACAGGGTATAAAACAGTTATCACCATAAAAGGTATTACCATGGAAAATCTCCGGAAACTGAATGCCAATGTGAAAGCCTGCGCCGGGGTTGATAGCACCAAAATGAAGTTTAGCGGTACCGGTTCTGTAATTTTAGTAGCTCATGCCAAAGGTAGTACAGAAGATCTGTTAACTGCCCTGGAGAAGACTTCCAAAACCATATTTACTGACAAGAATATAGAAGGTATGGAAGATGGGAAAATAGATATTGCCATCACTAAACCGTAAGCGATCGATCTTGCCGGTACGTAAATAATAGGGGTATTTTTATTTGTCGGTTTTTTTTATAATCAAGCCCCGCATATTCGCGGGGCTTTTTAGTTTGATGATCGATATGGGCTTTTTTGAATCGGCCTTTTAAGTGTTTTTAGTCAACTACTTATAAAAATAGAGTTGTGTCTGGAGCATTGTTTAATTTAAATCCAAATTTCTAAAAAGTGCTTTAATCCTGCGGGATTAAAATATATGCTGTCATTTTTCTTATAAAATCATATTTATTTGATCAAACTTAGATGTAACAAACGTTAAAACATATCGAATGAAAACAATCCCTTTAATGCTGGCGTTTACTCTTTTTACATTTATTGCGAGAGGCCAATATGTACAACCCGAAAGAAATGACACTACTTATATATACCCGCAAACAAAGTTTGACTCAGTGGTAGCTATTAATGCCTTGGGGCGCGGCGCTTCTACTATAAAAGGTGTTGCTTATGTACGTAGGGCTGCAAACGGAAATAAGGCTTTGTTTGCATCACGAATAAATGCTAATCGCTCCACAGTAGTGCTGTTTCCGGTAACACCGTATTTGTTGGAATTTCTTGATTTAAAAAAGAAAAAGCAAAATGAAAAAAAGCTTAGGTTTGTTTACATGAGTAAGCAAGCATGGTATTATCATTATACAGCTATTACAAATTCAACAGGAGAATTTACCTTTCCAAACCTAAAGCCGGGAAAATACTACCTTGAAACTACTGTTGGAGTTAATTATTCGGGTACTTACGATAAATATGCTGGGCATGCAGATGATGGTTATGGAGGTATCAATTACTATCAGCAACAATCTTATAACACTAATCGCTATTACCTAACTTTTGCATTTGTTAATATAGACAATGATGGCCAAGTGGTTGGAGTTGAATTACATTAATCATTATAGCTAAATCAATGAAGCAAATTTTAATAACCTATCAATAATCAGGGAAAGATTATTCCTGATATCGGTAGACGTAGAAACCCCTGCACGCATCATGTAGGGGTTTTGTTTTTAATAAATATGGATACGTTTAAGCCAGGTTTTAAAGTATTTTGGCCATTCCTGCTCAGGTAAACCTGGAGCTCCCATCCCCCAACCATGCCCACCGGTAGGGAAAAGATGAATTTCGGTTAGTATCTGTTGCTCCTGAAGTGCTGAATACATTAAACGGCTGTTCTGCACATTGGAGATAGGATCGTCCTCGGCCTGGGCCAGGAAGGTAGGCGGCGTTTTCCGGGTAACATGAAGCTGCACCGAGTAACGTTTTTGAGCCTTTTTGTCGGGATGCTTGCCTATAATTTCTTTCTCGGAATGGGTATGATCATATGGCGGCAGCATCGTTATTACCGGGTAAAGCAACGCTGCAAAATCGGGCCTGGCAGATACGAGATCGGTTTTGTCAACCGGAGTATAGAATTGCTGATCAAATGTTGTCGCTGTCATTCCGGCCAAATGCCCACCGGCCGAAAAGCCCATGATGCCGATACGGTGCGGATCGTATCCATATTTTTTTGATAAGCTCCTGATGATGCGCATGGCCCGTTGCCCGTCTTGAAAAGGTACATTCGTGTTAGTCCAGCCCTCTCCCGGTAAACGATAAATGAGTTCAAAAGCGGTAATGCCTTCAGATTGCAGCCAGTTAGCGGCCGGGGTGCTTTCTTTTCCTGCCTCCAAATGTGCGTAGCCGCCACCGCTGATCACCAATACAGCTATACCGTTTGGATGCTCTGGTTGGTGAACAATTAGCCGGGGCACCGAAATATTAGTGTAGGAGCCATTGGTACTTACATTTTCAGACCCTTGCGGTCCCGGGCCATCCGGTGGTGCGCCCTGCCAAAGTGGAATATCTTCTGAGCGGGCAGTGTTTTGAGCAAACACAGTGCTATCGGTAAACAGAAAAAAGATAAAAGTAAAAGTCGAAATAAAAAGACACGTATATGGTTTGATATTGCACTTATTCATATTAAAGCATTAAATAAAAATACGCTTATCATAACTTTAAATACAGGTTTAAATTGCCCCTGTTTTTTAAACAGATGCTTATTGTTACAATTATTTTAATCGGTTTTTAAACGTTTTACGATCCAGGGCAGGGTAAGACCCTGACCAATCAGTGTAAATAGAACTACCACCACCGAAATGAATATGATAGCGTGCCGTTCCGGAAATGGACTGCCATCGGCCAAAGTTGCGGGCAAACCAATAGCTATAGCCAATGATACAATACCCCGCATGCCCGACCAGCTAATGATCAAACTGTTTTTCATATCCAACAAGGCATCTTCTGTGATTTTTCCTTTGCCTTTTTGAAAAGCCCGTTGCAAATTTATCCGTTGTAAAAACACACGCGCCATGCGTAACAGCAAGGCAATAACCGTTATGATAAAAGCATAGCCTATATAGGCCAGTATCTGACTATTATTAAGACCTTTTATAACCTGTGGAAATTGCAGGCCTATCAAAATAAAGATTAAGCCGTTCAATAAAAAAATAATGATATCCCAGATAGATTTGGATTGTTTTTTTAAGGCATCAGGAAATACTTTGTTACTGAAACGCGCTATACTTAAACCCAGGATCACTACCGCAATAACACCAGAAACATGCAGGTCTTCGGCAACCAGGTAAGTTACAAAGGGCATCAGCAGCATAAAACTAATGGTTACTAAACTGTTAGTATGTACCCGTTTAATGATAAAGGCCAGAATTCTGCCCATCACAGCCCCAATAACAAATCCCCCGGCCATCAGTATGATAAACTGCAACGAAGCCTTCCAGAATACAAAGGCAGTACCGGTTACAGCGGCAACCGCAAAGCGATAGGCTACCAATGCCGAAGCATCATTCACCAGGCTTTCACCTTCCAGTATGGTGTTGGTGTTATGTGTGAGTCCCAGGCCTTTGGTAATACTCATAGCTGCTACCGCGTCTGTAGCCGAAAGTATGGCACCAAGTACAAAGGAAAGCGGCCAGGTCATACCGGGTATCATATAATGGGCAGCTACAGCAATGCCACAGGTAGTAATAAACACCAGCGAAATAGCCAAAGTGCCTATCGTATTGATATTAGTTTTAAAAGTTTGGAATGAGATATTAAATGCCGCGTCATACAGCAATGGCGGTAAAAATATCAGGAAAACGATCTCGGGATTGAGCTCTATATCTGGTATCTGGGGGGTAAACCCTACGGCAATACCGGCAACAATCAACAGTACAGGATAAGGAAGCTTAATTTTATCGGCAATAGCCGAAAGACCAATCATCACCGCAAGAATAAATATAACAATGCTGTAATTCTCCATAAAAGGCTTTATACTATCTGCTCCTGGTCATAAATGTAAACAATAAATTTATCAGCGCCCAAAAGCTTAAAATATCTACATTATAGGGGCTGTAAACCCAAAAATCATGCAAACTTCATTTATAATATGATTCTTTGAATAAAAAAAGGATTCTTATCTTATAGCGTATTAATAGTGAGGTATTTAAAATGGGAAATGTTTTTTTAGTAGAAGATGAAAGCAAGGTAGCCGCATTTGTTTCCAAAGGTTTGGAAGAGAATGGCTATAATGCCACGGTGGCCGGTGATGGCGCATCTGCCAAAAAAATTATAGACACACACAACTTTGATATCATTATCCTGGATGTAATGCTGCCGGATATAAGCGGGATTGAACTATGCCGCCAGTTTAGAAAGGCCGGTGTTAATATTCCTATTTTGATTTTAACCGCGCTGGATAATGTAAATAATAAAGTAAAAGGTTTACAGGCCGGTGCAGATGATTACCTGGTGAAACCTTTTCACTTTAGCGAGTTACTGGCCCGTATAGAGGCCCTGTTACGCCGGTTTAAACGCTCGCAAACCGATGAGCAGATGATCTCCTTCGGCGATCTGAACCTGGATACCTGGAGCAAAACCGCGGAACGTGAAGGAGTGCAGATCACTTTAACTGCCAAGGAGTATACCTTGCTGGAGCTGTTTATGCGGCATCCTAACAAAACATTGTCAAGAGAATATATCGCCGAAAAAGTTTGGAGCATTGAGTTTGATACCGGTACCAATTTTATAGATGTTTATGTAAACTATCTTCGTAAAAAAATAGAAAAAGGCTTTAGTAGCAAGTTAATTTATACCATTATAGGAATGGGCTATATCATGAAAGACGCTTAAACTGTTATGAAGATAAAAAACCGGCTGGCGCTTCACTTTTCGCTCATTACCGCAGGTTTATTGCTGGTCATATTGGCGGTTATTTATTCTATATTTTATAATCTTTTTAAAAACGACTTTTACGGACATCTAAAAGACAGGGCTAAAGTAGCGGCCCAGCTTTATTTTGAGGCTGATGAAATATCAACCGATTCATTAAACCATGTACGTGAACGCTACCTGGCCAAATTACCCGGCGAAATACTGGGGATGTATGATGAGCACGATAAATCTTTTATTGGCGGGGCGCATCAGTATTGGTCGGCCAGTGTTATTGATAAAATCCGTAATAAAAAGTTTATGCAGTTTACCGAAGGTAAGCGGCAAACGGTTGGTATTTATTATAATGACAACCAGGGTAATTTTGTTATCCTGGTATCGGCTTTTGACGAACTCAACTATAACCGTTTGATTAAGATGGCGCAGATCATGCTGGTTTCTTTTCTGGGTATCAACGGATTATTATTTTTCCTGGGCCGGTGGTTTGCTCAACGGTCCCTGGCACCTATTGATGGCTTAATTATGCAAATGAACCGCATAACGGTTAATAATTTACATTTAAGGGTTGAAGAAGGTAAGGGGAAAGATGAGATAACGGCATTGGCCAGGTATTTTAACCGTTTGCTGGAGCATCTCCAAAACGCGTTTGAATTACAGCAGGCTTTTGTAACCAATGCCTCGCACGAATTAAGAACACCCGTTACCAGTACTGTTGGCGAAATAGAAGTGGCCTTAACCAGACCCAGAACGCCCGAAGAATATCAAAAAACGCTGCGCTCTGTTTTAACCGATTCAGAAAGGCTAAATGAAACTATAACCAGCCTGGTAGAACTTGCCCAAACCGATATGCAATACACACAGGCCAAACGCGAGCCGGTGATGATTGATGAACTCATATGGGATCTGCACGATTACTGGAAAAAACAAAAAGATGCCGGTAAATTAGTCCTCGAAATTTCGAAACTCCCCGAGGATGCCGATCTTTTGCGCATTTATGCCAATAAGGCCTTGCTTACCATAGCCTTTAATAATTTAATTGGTAACGCTTTTAAATTTTCTAATAACCAGCCTGTGGTATGTAATCTGTATGCCGATCAGGAAACAATCAGTATTAAAATAAGAGATTCGGGGATAGGCATACCCGCCGGCGATCTGCAGGAAATATTTACCTCGTTTTACCGTAGCCCAAACGGTCGTTCGTTTCAGGGAAGCGGCATAGGTTTGTATGTTACCCAGAAAATTATCCATTTATTTAACGGCGTTATTTTGGTAGAATCTGAAAAAGATAAGGGTGCTATTTTTACTGTTAAATTCCGACCTTCGGTAATCTAATGCCGTTCTAATGTAGCTTTAACCTGGTTCTAATTCGCTGTTTGTAATTTTGCTAAAACAAATATACTATGCACTTCAAATTTGTTATCGTTCTTTTCTATTCAATTCAACTATGGTGTATGGTTACCGGGGCCAGTGCTTACGCACAAAGCCCTGGTAACGATACATTGAAAATGAATGTAAAAGATGCCGAAAAAGAATTTTTAAACAAAAACCTCAACCTGCTGGCCCAACGCTATAATATAGATATAGCAAGCGCACAGGTAATTACAGCAAGACTGTTCCCCAACCCCGATTTTAATTTTGCTAATGGTATCCATAATGATACGCACGATGCGTATCGTAATCAGTCACTTGGGTTGTCGCAGTTATTTACTACAGCAGGCAAGCGCAATAAAAATATACAACTGGCCAAAATTAGTGTTGACCAGGCCCGGTACCAATTTTTTGATCTGATCAGAACCTTAAGATTTACGCTCCGGAGCGATTTTTATACCATCTATTATCAGCAGCAATCTGCCAAGGTTTATAACGAAGAGATCAGTTCGCTGGCCAAAATATTAGTAGTATTTAAGGAGCAATATGCTAAAGGCAATATAGCGCAGAAAGAAGTACTGCGTATACAATCACAACTGTACGCTCTGCAAACAGAGTATAATAATCTTATTGTTGGCATAGATACTACTGAAAGCGAGCTGAAGATGCTCATCAAAGCATCGCCTAATACTTATATTATGCCCGTAGCCGATCATGATGATATTAATGAATCTGTTACTGTAAAGCCTTACAAGCAACTGCTTGATTCTGCCTATGCCAACCGGTACGATCTGAAGAATGCAAAAGCACAGGTTGATTATAACACAGTTAATCTGGCACTTCAAAAAGCCACTGCAGTACCCGATGTATCACTTTCTGTAAGTTATGACAAGTTTGGTGCTTTCAATAATAATTACATTGCCGGTGGTATCGAATTTAACCTGCCATTTTTTAACCGTAACCAGGGCGGTATTAAGCAGGCCCGCATAGCTATAGACCAAAGTAAGGTACAATTGCAAAGCCAGCAGGATCAGCTCGAAATGGACCTGGCCACTACTTATAAAGGAGCCCTGCGCCTGGAGAATCTGTACAACGGGTTTGATCCGCAGTTTAAGCATGACTTTACACATTTGATACAGGAAGTATTTAAAAACTATCAGAAAAGAAATATCGGCTTACTGGAATTTCTTGACTTTTATGATTCTTACAAAAACAATCTGCTGCAGCTTAATGCCTTACAGCTAAGTAAGGTTACATCGCTTGAACAATTGAATTTTATAACCGGCACCCCTTTTTTTAATCAACAATAAAATACGCTAACAGGATAATTCATGAAAAGATCAACCCCTATAAATCCATTGATTTTTGTTGCAGCAGGACTATCGCTGCTTAATCTTTTTGCCTGTAATTCCAACGAAAACAAAGAGGATGTGAGGGTGCCTTATACCGTTCCGGATTCCTTGATGAAAACACTGGTTATTGATACGGTAAAAGTAACCAACATTACCTACGCCATTAAGTTTAACGGCGCGGTTGATTTTAATACCGATAAGGTTATTAATATATTCCCGCTGATAAGCGGAACTTTGCAGGACATCAGTGTGATGCAGGGCGATCAGGTAAAAGCCGGACAGGTTTTAGGTGTTATTAAAAGCGCCGAGGTTGCCAACTATAACGCGGCCCTCATCAACGCCGAAACCAACGTACGCTTAACCGCCAAACAGCTCGATCAGCAAAGAGATCTGTTTAAAAGCGGCCTGGCCTCAAAGGTGGATATTACCAGTGCCGAGGTTAATTATGAGCAGGCTATAGCGGCCCGTACAGCAGCGCAACGTATCCTGCGGATCAATGGCAATAATCCCAATGGCGAATATGTGATCAAATCACCGATTGATGGTTTTATTGTTCAAAAAAATGTAACCAACAGCATATCTATCCGCACGGATAACAGCGCCCCTATGTTTACCATATCCAACCTTAAAAAAATATGGGTAGAGGCCAACGTGTATGAAGAAAATATAGGCAAAGTACATGAGGGCGACGAGGCCGAAGTAAGTACGATATCATACCCAGATAAAGTTTTCAAAGGGAAGGTAGACAAGCTGATGAATGTGCTTGATCCCAATAGCAAAGTAATGAAAATGAAGGTTGTTCTGGACAACCCGAATTTTATGCTGAAGCCACAGATGTTTGCAACCGTAACAGTAAATAATACCGAGAATGAGCAGGCGATAGCCGTATCGAGCAGCGACCTTATTTTTGACCATAGCCAGTATTATGTGATTATTCTGAAAGGTCCTAAAGATGTACAGATCAGACCGGTGGAAGTATCCAGCATCAACGGGAAACTGGCCTATATCAAAAGCGGGGTATCCAAAGGCGACAGGCTGATTGGCTCGCAGGCGGTACTGATCTATGGGTCATTAAACAACTAATTATTTATCCTTAATTAAAAGCTGATGACTAAACTACTTAAGGGAATAATTGGATTCTCATTAAAAAATAAGTACCTGATACTTTCTTTGGCCGGCTTGCTGGTTGTTAGCGGGATAATCACCTTTATCCAGATGCCTATTGAAGCATTTCCGGATGTTACCAATACCGAAATAGATATTATTACCCAATGGCCTGGCCGAAGCGCTGAAGAGGTTGAAAAACTGGTTACCATCCCTATTGAAATAGCCCTTAACCCGGTGCAGAAAAAGGTAAGTCTGCGTTCCAGTACCATATTCGGGCTAAGCTATGTGAAAGTAATATTTGACGATGAGGTGAAAGACCCGGAAGCCCGGCAGCAGGTCATGAACCTGTTAAACAATGCTACATTGCCTCCTGGTCTTAATCCATCGGTGCAGCCCCCCGTTGCACCTACCGGCGAAATTTTCAGGTATACCCTCAAAAGTTCGGTACGCGATGTAAGGGAACTGAAAACCATACAGGATTGGGTAATTGACAGACGTTTGCGGGCCATTCCTGGTATTGGCGACATTAACAGCTTTGGCGGTAAAACCAAAACCTATGAAATAACGGTTAACCCCGAAAAGCTGGCTACGCTAAACATTACCCCGCTGGATGTATTTACCGCGGTTCAAAAAACCAATATCAACGTGGGCGGTGATATGATCATCCAAAACAACCAGGCATTTGCCGTGCGTGGTATAGGTTTGTTAAATGATATCCATGAGATCAGGAACATTGTTATCAGTAATAATAACGGTGTACCCGTGCTGGTAAAAGATGTAGCCAATGTAGAGATCTCCAACCTGCCTCGTCTGGGATGGGTAGGCCGGAGCGATGCCCTGATAGATAAACAAGGCAAAAGAACTGTAGTAGACGATACCGATGCGGTAGAGGCCATTATTGTAATGCGAAAAGGCGAAAACCCTACCGAGGTGGTAACTGCTTTGAAAAAAGAGGTAGATAAGCTGAACAATGATGTACTGCCTGCCGATACCAAAATTATTCCTTACTATGACCGCACCAACCTCATTGATTATGCCACGCATACGGTGTTGCATAACCTTATTGAGGGTATTATCCTGGTAACGCTGCTGGTATCGCTGTTTATGTTCAATTGGCGTACTACGCTTATTGTGTCTATCATTATTCCGCTTGCTTTATTGTTTGCCTTTATTTGTTTACACCTCATGGGCATGTCGGCCAACCTGCTTTCATTAGGCGCTGTCGACTTTGGGATCATTATAGATGGTGCGGTGGTAATGGTGGAAGGGATGTTTGTATTCCTCGACCATAAGGCGGTGATGTTGGGCATGGATCGATTTAACAAGATCGCCAAGATGGGGATGATTAAAAATAACGGTGCCGTGTTGGGTAAAGCTATTTTCTTTGCCAAGCTCATTATCATCACCGGTTTACTGCCCATTTTTGCCTTTCAAAAGGTAGAGGGCAAATTGTTTTCGCCATTGGCTTATACGCTGGGTTTTGCGCTTGTAGGCGCTTTGATCACTACATTAACCCTGGTGCCAGTTTTGATCAAATTGCTGCTCAGTAAAAACGTTCACGAAAAACATAACCCTTTTGTGCATCACCTTACCGCCTTTATGCTGAATGGCTTTGTGCGGTCGTTTAAACGGAAAGAAGTGGTGGTGACTGTGTCATTAATAGCGATGGCTATCGGGTTGTTCTCCTTTAAATTTTTAGGGAGCGAGTTTTTGCCCGAATTAGATGAGGGGGCGATATGGCTAAGGGTGCAGCTGCCTTATAGCGTATCACTTGATCAGTCGGTAGAAACCTCTAAACAGGTGCGCCAAATATTGATGACCTTTCCACAGGTTAAATATGCCGTATCGCAAACCGGCAGGCCAGATAATGGTACAGACGTAGCCGGCTTTTATAATAATGAGTTCGACGTGCTGATGTACCCGGAAGAAGATTGGAAACCGAAAATTTCCAAGGAAGAACTTATTAACCAGATGAACAAGAAGCTGGCCAAACTGCCGGGTGTCGATCTTAACTTTTCGCAGCCGATCAGTGATAACGTGGAAGAGGCTGTGTCTGGTGTAAAAGGCTCCATCGTAGTTAAAGTTTATGGCGACTCGCTAAACTATATGGAATCAAAGGTGAACGATGTGTACCGGATATTGAAAGATGTAAAAGGTATCGAGGATTTGGGCGTGCTGAAAAGTATTGGTTTGCCCGAGTTGGATATTCAACTTGATCAGCAAAAAATGGCACAGTATGGCGTAGCCACGGCCGATGCCAACTCCGTAATTTCCATGGCTATTGGCGGCCAGGCAGCATCAACTTTGTATGAAGGTGTGCGTACGTTTGATATCCGGATCCGTTTCCCCGAAGCGTTTAGGAAAACCCCTGCCGATATCGGGAACTTACTGGTGCCCACACAAAGCGGGGCTAAAGTTGCCATTAAGCAAATTGCTGATATCTCCCAAAAAACTGGTCCGTGTTTAATTTTCAGGGATGAGAATGAGCGTTATGCTACGCTCAAATTTTCGGTACGTGGCCGGGATATGGGCAGCACTATTGCCGAGGCTCAGGAAAAAGTAAATGCCAAAGTGAAATTAAAACGAGGCTATCACATGGCCTGGCAGGGCGATTTTGAAAATCAGCAACGCGCCCAGAAACGTTTGGCCCAGGTTGTTCCTATTAGTTTAGCGCTTATATTTTTACTGCTCTTTATCATGTTTGGTAATGTGAAAGATGCTGCACTGGTATTTTTAAATGTGCCCTTCGCCATTGTGGGTGGTATTCTGGCCCTGCATATTACCGGCACCAACTTCAGTATATCCGCAGGTATAGGTTTTATAGCGTTGTTCGGTATTTGTATACAGGATGGTGTGTTGTTGATCACCATATTTAAACATAACCTGGAGGAGTTAAAAGGCGATAGTGTTACTTTATATACCGCTATTAAGCTGGGTGTAAACTCCCGAATCAGACCGGTGATGATGACAGCACTGATGGCAGCTATCGGTTTGTTCCCGGCGGCTATTTCACACGGTATCGGATCCGAAAGTTCCCGTCCGCTGGCCAGGGTTGTTATCGGTGGTATATTATGCGCCATGTTGTTTAGTCTTTGGGTTTTCCCGCTCATTTTTGGCTGGGCATATCGCAAGGTCGATCCGTCTACAAAAAATGTGAGGTAGAATTAAATAGTTTAAAAGAAAATCCCCCAATGGTTACGTTGGGGGATTTTTTTTGATATTCGCTAATGTCCCCTCAGGGTCTCTCGCAGAGGACCCTGAGGGGGGGCTACTAGTTTCACGGGCAACCTCAGGGTCCCTTTCAGGAGACCCTGAGGGAACGGAATGTTCTCTCTCCACGCGTCATTGCGAGGTACGAAGCAATCTCTACGCTATACAGAGCAGACCTTGCTTACTGGGGATTGCTTCGTACCTCGCAATGACGCGTTTATTAAAAAGTGCGGGTCAATACCTCCGCGTACTAATAAGTAACTGTCAATGCAGGTTGATTGCTGGATGCCTCCCTGCTATTCAAAGTGATATCATTGGTTGAACTATTTGGTCCATTGTTTTGCAACAGGAACGAGACGATATGATCTGATTTTGCCAGCTGCGCATTAATCGCATTCTTAACATCCAGGGCATAGGTACCTACGCCGGTTACTACTATTTGTCCAACATAGGTTGTATCTGTTGGTGCATTATTCCAGTTGATTGATGTTTCGCCCCAGCTTTCGGTTTGGGTGGTGTATACGGAGATGGTTCGTGTAGGGGCCGTATTAACACCATTAACATATAAACTCAGCGTTGCAGCCTGCACACTTGAGGCTGGTACAGAACTGAAATCAAATTTTTCATAGGCTTTCCTGGCATAGCCTACCGCATCCGATTTAACCACAGTATAAGTTAAAGTGCCATAGTTTGTTGTGGCATAACTGCCATCGCGCACGTAAGCATCGGCTGTGGCATTCAATGTGCTTGTGGTACCTGTGGATGGATGCTGGTAAAAACCGATGTCAGGCGCGCCGGCAGGTAAAGCGGTTCCATAATAATCAATACCGCCATTGCTGCCCATAACTACTCCCATGTTTAAACAAGGCGAAGTTGATTGCAGGTTAAAGTTGGTGGTAGCTCCTGAAGCAGCACTTACAAATTTAGGATCTGAATATACACTTCCCGACATGGTTCCCGCTGCCGGACCGTTAACAGACGTCATGGATTGCGGATAAAAACAATTGTTACGGAAAAGGCAATTAGCGCTTGTTCCGTTTTGTGAAAACTTGGCTACAGTACCGGTGCAATAAACAATGTTGTTACTGAATTCGGTGGTATTACTGGTGTTGTTAAAATCGTTATAAAATAATTGGGCCACATTGCCGGTTATAAAAAAGGTGTTGTTGTAAATTTTAATATTGGTATGACTTCCGGGATCGTAGAAAAATAATCTTTTTCCGTCTCCTACATCATTCACACTGATATTATAACGTACGGTTACATTGCTGGTGCCGTGCATAAACAGCATAAAGCCTCTTTTATTATCGTGTGTATAATTGTATTCAAAAATGTCGCCGCTAACGCCCAGGTCCGCGTCAAAGGGCTCGCCATCATTGGCACCGCCACCTGTAATGCCTGATATCTCATTATAGGCTACTAAGGTGCCCACGCTGTTAGATGTCCACATACCTGCGTAGTTGTAGGTGTTTGTGTTATAGCATAAATTACGACCAACGTTCCTGGTAATAGCCGAATTGTTATTGACCCCGTTTAATACAATGCCGTCGCCATAAACATTCTCTATCAAATTGCTGTCGATGAGGATATGCGAGCAGGTTCCACCCGTATTTCTGATACCCTCTACAGTTACATCTTTTACGTGGCAACCTTTAATGAGTACCTCGCTGTTATTCCCTCCAACTATTATTCCTCCTGTGCCTTTGTTAAACAAGGTGGTGTTTGATTCGGTAGTATAAGAATTAACATCGTGCACAAAGCAATTCAGAATTTGCACATTGGTAAAAGCGGTAGAAGTAGCAGTTTTAATATGAATGCCATATAACCGGGATGTACCACCGGCTGTCTGCTTATTGGTAACCTCTAAATTTTTTATTTGCCAGTAAGATTGCCCTATTAATTTAACTGCCCCGGTTGTATCGGCACCAGAACCATTAATTACCGGTTTGTTACCTGTTCCGTACATATCAATAACAATGGGGCTCCCGGAACTGCCTGATCCTTTTGGCAAAAGCTGCCCGCTCCAGCTGCCACCTGCTTTAAACAGGATCTGGTCGCCGGGCAAAAAAGTTTGGGTATTTACTTTGCTGATGCTTTGCCAGGCGGTGGCGGTGCTTTGCCCGTCGTTACTGTCACTGCCCGCAGGATCTACATAATAAGTTGTACCGGTAGAGTGAGTGCCTTTTACCAGGGCTTTTGAAGCGCCGGTGTCTGTAGGCACCCGGTTGATGGATTTGTTGCAGGATGCAAATAGTGCCATTGCCAATATAGGCAATAAGATGAATGCTTTTCTCATTTTGATGGTTTTGGTTAAATGAATTGGTTTTAAGCAGTGTGCTGCGCTTACGATACCAAAGCTCGAAACTTTGAGAAAAAACAAGGGGTAAAATCCTGAAGTAATAGGGGCAATATTATAAAGACCGATAAGTCCTTGTGAATTATTGGGTTAAATGATCAGCTGTCAATCCGGAACTTTTAATTTGATCACATTAATCCGTTTTAGTGAATAGATAGGTAGCTCCTCCCTGGATTAAAGTGAAAGTTTTTTTAGCTGGATCAAATTGCAAAGTAATACCAGCAGCAGCAAAAGAAAATTTATTATCTCCTTGAGCTTCCAGTGGAAATGCCCTCTGTCCAGTGGCTTGTGCAAACAGCAAAGTGTTGTTTTTTGTGATGTCAACCTTTAGCGGTATTTGGGTACTGGTATACTTACCAATATATTTATCAAGGTCGGTTGTATTTAGTGTAATCGTTTTAAACTCAGGGATTGCAAACGGTCGGTTAAAATAAATACTTAATGCACCTATAACAACATCATTGGTCGAATACCTAACACCATTGGAAATATAGGCTATAGTCAGTTTATCCTCCGGAAAGTAAGCAAGCAAACTGGAAAATCCGTCGATGCCGCCGGAATGTCCAAAACCTTTTTTATCATAAAACGGAATCATGAACATGGCCATACCGTAGTTGTCCTTCATCGTTTTCATCAATTCTAAATTAGTTTGGCTAATTAGTTTGCCCGCAAAAAGTGCATTTATAAATTTAACCAGATCAGCCGGCGTGGATACAATAGCCCCAGCCCCGCCAGGAATACTCATATCTGTTTCGGGCATTTGTGTCCATTGCGCTGAATAATTGTAAGAGTATGCTTCATTTTTGGCCGGATTGGCTTTAGTACCGTAATAAGTATCTGCCAGGCCTATTTTAGAGGTGACGCGTTTTTTTAATTCTTCTGCATAGGTTTTACCGGTCAATTTTTCAATGATATAACCCAGTAGCACAAAATTGGTATTGCTGTATTCGGCCTTTGTATCCGGTTCAAAATCTGGCTTTTGCCTGGCAAAGATGGTGATCATTTCTGCTTCTGACTTAGGACTGCCCATATATGTGGTATAAAGCGAGTCATTCGTAAAGTTATGAAGACCACTACGGTGGTCAAGCATTTCTCTTATAGTGATCTTCCCTGCATTCGGGAGTTGTGGGAAATAACTGGCCAAAGGTGTGTCAAAGCTAAGCTTGCCTTCATCAATCAGCTGAAAGATCATCGTTGCAGTAAACATCTTACTGATAGAGCCTATCCGGTATTTTGTTTCAATGGTTGCTGGTGTTTTTACACCTTTATTAACCTGACTATAACCGATGGCGTTTTGATAGATCAATACCCCGTTAGCAGCTATAGCGATACTGCCCATGTTTTGGTCTTTCGTATTCAGCGCGACAAAAAAGCTGTCTAACTTGGCTTTATTGAAAGTTTGTGCATGAGTGCTGGTTTCTAAAATAAGGAACAGCAAAAAAAAGCAGGCTATTTTTTGAATCATTGCGTAAGTGTTTAGAAGATTAAAGATAGAATTTTATTACGTGATAAAATCAGTGTTAGTCTGAATTTGAAGTGTCAGGCTTTAACAGACAGTGGATTTATAGGTGCCCTATAACGCAAGAAAACCTCATGCCTTTAGGCTTAAGGTTTCTAGCTTTCTGTATATAATTACATGATAAATAGGGTATTCGGTTTTAACTATTCAAATGCTAATCCGTTCACATCGGTAGAAAGCACTTCGCTCATATAATCCAGAAATGGGCGCATATTTTTAAATGTGCTGTTTGCCTGCTCCACAAAATGCGGATCTAAAACCTCGGTATCTGTAAACCGTTTAATCAGCAGGAATTGTTTATAACGTAACAGATCAATAGCTTCATGATCGGCATCAAAACCTTTGGGAGTTGTCTTTAATTGCTCACCTTTCAGTGTTTCAAATGTCGAAATAAAAGCAGGGGCATTTAATATAGTCCGGAGCGGTGCAGGGTCAAAGGCGATATCTTCCCTGATCAGTTTCAGATCCTGCGGATTTGGCCCAAAGAATCCACCGCCAATAAAGCTGTTGCCCGGTTCAATATGAAAATAATATCCGCCCCGGCGATATTTGGTGGCACGCTTAAAACTACCCGACCAGTGTGTTTTGTAAGGTGTTTTATCGGTCGAGAAACGGGTATCCCGGTAAATTCGGTAAAGACTTTTTTTGCCTGAAACAGTTTCTATCACATCATGAATATTCATTTGCTGTAACAAGGCTTCGGCAAAGATCTGCAGATGTTGCTGCTCCTTTTCAAACTCGGCTTTATGCAGGTTGAACCACTCCCGGTTGTTGTTCAGTTTCAACGCGTTTAAAAAATCAAAGCCCGATTGCGGTATCTGCGGTAGTTGTTTCATGTGAATATAGTGGTGTCTGAAAATTCAGGAACCTGGTGCAAATATACCAGGGTTAAAAAAAGCCGTGTCATATCAATAACAAAAAAGCCCCGAAATGTTCGGGGCTTTTCATAAATGGTAACCTACTTGGTGGTGAAATAACTGATACCCGGTGGGTTATAATATATTTCGGGTAACAAACTGTTGGGGTCCGATGGTTTGGTTGGCCTGGCAGTGGCTTTTAAAGTAATGCCGGTAGTACCAACCACATAATCGGCATACAGGCCGTTGGCAATAATGGTATAGTACCTGCCCGGTGCCAGGTTAATAGCTTTGGTAACAGCGCCCACTTTGGTAGTGGTACCTGCCAGGTACAGCTGGAAGGTGTATCCGGTAGTACCTATGGCATTAGCATCTATGGGTAAAAAATCGGTTAGTTTACCTGCTGCTATGCTGGTAAAGGGCGTTAAGGTAGTAGCAGCAGAAGCACCTGTAGCGGTATAAACACCGGTTACATCAAGCGCTGGACTATTGGGTATAAAGTTGCCGAACCTCACATAGATCTTGGTCATATCGGCTGTGGGGAATTTATCTTCCACAAATAGGGTGGCTGGTTTATCGGGATAGCCAATGGTAAACAAGGAATAAGTACCTCTTTCGGCAAGCGATTGGGTTACGCTGGCAACAGTGGTATTGGGCGCCGCGGTTTGCGGACTTACCAAAGCTGGTACCGGGGTAGATGTGGCAATTTTAATGGTTGCATTGCCCGCAGCTACCAACGCGTAATTAACCGATGTGCCGCCCGGATAAAGACCGCCATATTGAACAGCGGTATTAAACGCCGAGGGATAGGCGATGCCCGTGATCACAGACGTGGGTTTTAAATTATCAGTTAGCCCCACGTTTTGCTGCGGACTTATCTTTGTCCCGTTCACATATTCGTCAACAGCGGGTAGCCCAGGAATAGCTTGTACATACTTGAGTTGTGCACCTGTTGCCGGTTGGGATAACTGGGTGATGGTATTTTTTTTACAACCTGTGTTCATAATCAAAAACAGGCACGTGATGATATAAAAGTTCGTTTTCATAATGTCTTTTTTTGAAATAATTAAGGTAAAATAAACCATGGTTTTTTGGTGTGATAATCCGGATCAAGAGCACCAAAGCTCTTGAGTGAGGGCACGTTCCAGATATACTCTGAATTGTAGCGCGGCCGTACCACATAAACCTGCTTGCCCCCGTTATCCGGATAGAGCGTACCCGGTTTACTAAAGCCCTGGAAAATATTAGTATCGTAATTATACCTACGCTCATCGGCCCAGGCTTCCAGCGATCCCCATACAAACAGCGAGATGAATTTTTGCTGCATGATATCGGCAATAGTTAAGGCGGCCGCACTTTGTTTAACACACGGACCGCTCATATAAGCAGCTATGGCTGCCTGGGATATGAATTTTTGTGTGCCGGTAAGTGATGTAGCCTGCGGCGGATTACTAACAAAATCCAAACTGGCATTAACCCCATTGATGTAGGCTGCATAAGCGCCAGCCTGATCGCCTTTTTTATATAAGGCTTCGGCTTTGAAAAACTGTACTTCGCCATAGGTCATCAACACGCCGCGTGAGTTGTCATTATAAATGTATCGCTGGGCGTAAGGTGCGGTAGTGGGATAAGTAGTTACACCGTTGCCAAACAAAAATGGTATAAGGGTATTGGGATCTGTTGCGTTAGGGTCGCCGTTGGTGCCTATAACACCACGGTATACTTTATCCTTGCTTTGTGATATCAATTGTTTAATACGCGGATCTAAAGTGGTGTCCTGTGTGGCTGATCCTGTAAAAATACGACCATCCAACAAACGCACTATAAAATCTGATTGTTTGTACGGGCCGATATTGCCTCTTGATGGTCCCCAGAAATTGGAATCGCCGGATTGTGAGCCTTTACACTCCACGCTGGCATTATCCGCATTGCTCACAAACGAGCTGTCGGCATATTTTTTTACGTTATCGGCATTAAAGGTGGCTTTGTTGCTGAGGTGAAGGGCGTTCTGAGCCAGTATGGCGTAAATAAATTTGATCCATTTACTGCGATCGCCGTAATACATATAGTCGCCTTTGGCCAGCGTAGGCGATACGATCTGGTTATCTGTTTTAATGGCCAGGTTCATGTAGTTTAAAGCCAGCTGGCAATCCTTCACCACTTCGGCGTAAACAACGGAGCCATCATCATAATCAAAGGTAAGGCGTGTAGGGTCAAAGGCTTCTTTTACAATCATGTGGTCATACAGGTCGCCGCCGGTTTGCCATCCCCAGGCACGTAATGCGTAGCCAACAGCCACATAATCCCATTTCTTTTTAGGAATAGCATCCTGCCATAACAAGGTGATGTTTTGACCCAGACTGAAATAAACGGTACGCCACATTTCGCCGTTAGAGTCGGACGCGGGAGCGTAGCCCTCTTCGTCCCAAATGTTATTGGCTGTGGCCGATCCCCACACCTGGGCATACTGGCCTATATAACGGCTATCGTACCAAACACCACGTGCCATGCCCGCTTGTATAGGCGGCAGCAGGGCAGATGCATCGGCTGTGACCGGTGCATTTGGGTTGGTATTTACATCAATATATTTTTTACAACTGCTTGCCGAAAAAAGCACAAGCATAGTAAGTAAGGAATATTTAAAACTTTTCATGTTGTCGTCTTTTTATAACTTCACTTTTAAACCTAAAGAAATTACCCTCGGCGTAGGTACGGTACCATAATCAAAACCGGCAGCGCCTGTTCCTAAAGTGGAGGAGTTGGTGCCGTTTACATCAGGATCGGCGCCTGAATAATTGGTGATCATAAACACATCCGTAGCGGTAACAAACACACTGGCCGATTTAAATACGCTCTGACGTTTTAATAACGACTGCGGTAATCTGTAGCTTAAGGTGATATCCTTTAACCTTACCCAGTTGATATTGTGCTCAATAAAATCGGCATCAATGGCATTAATATAATAGTTGTTCTGGGTATTAGGCGTAACCTGGATATTGTTGACTGTAGGATTAGCCGAGTTTTCGTTGCCATCTTTTAAAACACCAGGTACAATAATCGGCGTCATGCGATTGAGGGTGCGCTCACTTAGGCCATATTTGGTCATGAAAAGCTCGTTGCCATTAAATACATCGCCGCCTTTGCGTATGTCGAACAGGAAGTTCAGATCAAAATCCTTAAAGGTAAAATGGTTGCCCAGGCCAATGCTGAATTTCGGCTGCCTGTCGCCGGCTACGCCAAAAGTTACGTTGCTGATGGGTAAACCGCTGGTAGGATCTATAAGTACTTTACCGGCATTGTTTCTGGCATAACCGAAAGCGGCAATGTTAGTAGTACTGCTGCCTGGAAACAAGCTGGAGCGCACGTTGGAGTAAATCCAGGTATCGGAGTTATAGTACTCTGGTAAGCCGCCCAGGCTAACTACTTTGCCACGGGCCGCAGTAAAGTTTAATAGTACATCCCAGCTAAAGTCTTTTGATTTAACAGGAGCACCGGTTAAGGATACTTCAAAGCCATGGTTCTTTACTTCGCCGCCGTTGATGTATTCCAATACATAACCCGATGCATAGCTGATGCGTGGGTTAAAGATCTGGTTGGTTGCCTTTACCTGGTAATAGCTGATATCGGCACCTAAACGGCCATTAAAAAATTGAAACTCGGCACCCAGGTCAAGCTCTTTATCGCGCTCGGGCTTCAGGTTGGGATTGTTGCCGGTAACATCATAAGCAAAACCGCCGCCGGTGGTGGTTTGCTGTAATAAGGTCGATCGTATTTTGTAAGGAGCGGCAGGGTCTTTACCCACTTCGGCATAAGATGCCCTTATTTTACCAAATGATAATACAGGGTTATCCTTTAAGCCAGGCAGTTCGGTAAATATAAAACCAAGACCCACTGATGGATAAAAATAATGATCCTGCTGTGTGCCCGATAGTTTGGACGAATACTCTTCACGCGCGGTAGCATTCAGGGTCAGTATTTCTTTATACACTAAACCCAATCTGGCAATACCGGAAAGATAACGTACTTTCTTCACATAGTCTGACGAGCGCTGGGTAGTTGGTGTAGTATTGTTGATGTTGTTAAAATCGGGCTGTATGAATTTTTCGCCGTAATAACCATTGATCTCATCTGAGTTAGAAATAGCTTCGGCACCAACAGCCAGCGTAGTTTTAAAATCGCCAAACTGTTTTTTGCCGGTAGCGAAAAACGAACCGTTGATCTGCAGGTTGCCATCGTTATAATTATCAATAATACCACCTGTTGCAATACCGCTGGTAGATGCAAAGCTGTTTAATGGTGAATTTTGGTAAGATGAGCTGTACTGGCTTACAAAGTTATTACCCGCTGTTGAGGCATAATCAATGCCTGCCAGCGCTCTCAAATTAAGCCAGGAGGTGGCATCAAATGACAGGTCGATATTGCCAATCATGCGGTTGGTTTTGTCGCGGCTAATGTTATTGTGGGCATCCCAAAGCGGGTTGTCAAAGTCGATGGCCCCGTCGGATGTTACATTGGCGGCACTTGCCGGCAGTATCAGTCTGCGGGTTCCATCTGGGTTCAGGTAATTACGCACATCATCATTAGTAGGCCAGGCCAGGGCGTCTATATAAGTGCCTGAGTTGCCTTTATTCAGCTTACGGTTATCAATATTAAAGTAATTGAATGATGCGCTGCTGGTTAATTTAGAGGATATTTTTGACGTTCCTGAAAAGCGCAGCGAAATTTTATCGTTATAGGCTACCGGCAGCACACCTGTAGTGTTGCGGATAGAGGCCGAAAGCCGGTAAGTAGTGATCTCGTTACCGCCTTCAAGGGCCAGGTTATTAATAACCGTGTGGCCGGTTTGCATAATATCCTGCAGGTTATTGTAGGTTTTTGTACCTGGGGCATAGGCCGGTCCAAACAACGTACGTACCGTACCGCTGGTGCTGCCGTTTTGTCCTACGCCATAAACGTCCTGGATTTTAGGAAAACGATAAGCGGTAGCAAAGCCAAAATCATTGTCATAAGTAACCGTACCTGGGCCGGCATGGCCTTTTCTGGTGGTGATCACAATGGCTCCGCCCGAAGCCGATGAACCATATACCGCGGCTGCATCTGCACCTTTCAGTACAGTAACCGATTCAATGTCGTCGGGGTTAATATCCGCAATACGGTTGGTAAAATCCTCCCGGCGATTATCGCCGTTTGATGCCAGGGTGCTTTGATCAACCGCATCATTACTTACCCGGATACCATCAATAACAAACAACGGAGCGTTTGAACCGCCAATGGAATTTAAACCACGTAATACGATGGACGAAGACGCGCCCGGGTTGCCTCCTGTAGGGGTAACTGTAGCGCCTGCCACACGGCCTTGCAGGGCATTGATAAAGTTTTCGCGCTGGGTTTGCTGAATGGCTTCGCCCTTAACCGTTTGCACCGGTGAGGTAGAATAGCGTTTGTCGGCTTTTACACCAAAGCCCACGGTAATAGGCACTTCCTTTAACATGGTAGCATCCGGCTGCATGGCTATGTTCACTACCGTGGCCGCAGCTACTGTCCTCTCCTGGATTTTCATACCTATAAAAGAATAGACGATCACCTGGCCGGGACTAGCAGCAATGGAATAGGTGCCTTTTGAATCGGATTGGGTGCCGGTGTTGGTCCCTTTAATTCTTACAGATACCCCGGGCAGTGGGTTGCCGTCATCTGCCGAGGTGATTTTTCCGGTAATGGTTTGTACTTGCGCCATAGTTTTTAGGGCACAACAGCATAATACCAGGAAAAAAAAGAGTAAACTTTTTTTCATACTTAATTGGGTTAATTATATAGTGTTTGTTAGTTGCAAATTCCCGGGCGAAACCCGTTAAGATAATTTCCGCCGGTACCAGGCGGTAAATCCTGCATAAAACCGCATAGTAATAAAGTCTGTGCTAAATATATGTATAATTTATTTTTAATTATGCGCTATTTATCTGATTTTATTTTATAAGTTGCAAATAACCGCATGTTTATAGTGCGGTATCTTGCAGACCGACTCACCCGGTCTGCGCTTCGCCGGATTACCCTCTCTTCGCCTACGGCGGAAAGAGGGGGCGAAAAGAGCAAAGATTTTTGAATTGAGGAGTAAGGACAAAGCGAGCAAAAAGTCTTTATTCCTTGATCCCATAATCCTTGTTCATCCGCCCTCTTTCCGCCGTAGGCGAAGAGAGGGGCGGCGAGCAAAGCGATGCCGAGGTGAGTTGACTATACGATAGAAGTTATAACCCTATAAACACCATTGATTCAGGATTGATGCAAAAAACTACATTTGTATATGCTTAAAAAGGAACGCCACGCATTTATCATCAAACAAATAAACCTACATAACAAAGTATTATCGGCCGATCTGGCTACGGCGCTGAATGTATCCGAAGATACCATACGCCGTGATCTCATGGAACTGGACGATTCCCGGCAGATTGTGAAAGTTCACGGCGGCGCCCTGTCCAAATCGTTCCACTATCCTTTTCAGCATACCGATATCTATGCGGTTGATGCTAAAAAGGTTATTGCCGGCAAAGCTATCGGCCTTATAAAAAGCGGTATGATGGTGTTAACCGGTGGTGGTACAACCGTATTGGAAATGGTGCAGGCCCTGCCTCAAAATCTGGCGGTTACCATATTTACCATTAGTCCGCTGGTGGCGCTGCAATTGGCCGATCATCCTTTGATTACGGTGATATTGATAGGCGGGGAGTTTTCCAAAGATTCGCAGGTTTGCGTGGGCTCGCAGGTGGTGAACTATCTGCACGAGATTAAGTTTGATATTTGTTTTTTAGGCACCAACGGTATTTCGATAGCCGATGGCGTAACCGATTCTGATCTGAACATTGTACACCTGAAAAAGGCGATGATCAATGCCTCCAACCGCCTGGTAGTGATGTGTATTTCTGAGAAACTAAATTCGGTACAACGGATGAATGTTTGTCCGCTGGCCAAGGTTGATTACCTGATCACCGATCTTGATCCTGACAATTTGGTATTGGATGATTATAGAGAAAAAGGGATACAGCTTTATTGAGAGGTGATTTTATAGCCGAGCGACTACAAAGGCTATAAATGTTGGAAATACCCTTAAAACACGGTTTACATGTAAACCGTGTTTTAAGGGTTTAAATGCATTTAATATATTGATTATGAGTTAATTAATTGCGTGTAAGTCATGAAAAGTGTAAACCCATGTAAACCCACTTTTTAATAAAATGACCTGTCTGATTAATCTCTAATTCATCATCCTGTATTCACTTGGCGACTTTCCCGTTTTTGATTTAAATATTTTGGTGAAGTGCGATGGGTGCTCAAAGCCCAAGCCGTAGGCAATTTCGCTGATAGATTTATTGGTACCCCACAGCAGTGATTTCGCATGGTCAATCAATTCCAGATGGATATGCTCCTGTGTGGTTTTACCGGTGAATTTGCCCAGCAGATCTGAGAGGTAGTTGGGTGAAAGGTTGAGCCTGGAGGCAAAATAACTTACGCTGGGCAAGCCGGTTTCTATGAGGTTATTTTGCGAAAAATAATCTTTCAATAGCTTTTCAAACTGCTGTACCACATCCGAATTAACCCTGGACCGGGTATAAAACTGCCGGTCATAAAAGCGGTTACAGTAATTTAAAAGCAACTCAATATTGCTAACGATGAGTCCCTGCGAATGCTTGTCGATGTTTTGGGCATACTCTTTTTCAATTTTAGCCACACAATCTTTGATGATCAATTTTTCCGCATCCGAAATGTGCAAGGCCTCATTTACCTCATAATTAAAAAACGAATATTGGTGTATCTTCCGGCCCAGATCGGTGCCATGGATCAGATCGGGGTGGATGAAAAGCGCCCAGCCTTCTTCTACAAAAACATCCGGCCCGGGGGCAATAACCTGTCCGGGGGCTGTAAACACCAGGGAGCCCTCACCAAAATCATAATAGCCCTTGCCGTATTTTAAAACACCCTCAAACTTTTTGCAGGAAATGGTGTAAAAACCAAACCGGTAAAATGCATCCACTCTGGGTCGTCGGGCATAAAAGTCGGCATGATCTATAACACTCACCAGGGGATGCTTGGGAGGAGTATAATGTACCATCCGGTGCAGATCGCTGATGGATTCGAGTTCAATATATTTATCGGCCATGTTTTTATTGATCAAATAAAGTTACTATAAAAAAGGGACTTCGTGGAGAGTAAGGATTTTGGGAACAAGGAGCAAGGACTTTTGGGGGAATAAAGATTTTTGGAACAAAGAGCAAGGACTTTTCTTTTTCCTTAGTCCTTGCTCCTTATATCCTTGTTCCTTGCTCCAAAAATCCTTGTTCCAAAAGTCTAAATGCCAAGCTGGCCAACTATCATTTTTTTGAAATCCGCATCATTCATTTGGTGTCTTGCTCCCAATATTGGTTCGGCATCATGCCCTACAGGGTAACGCAGTTTTTCGGTACCATCGGTGGCCGCCTCATAAATAGCTTCGGCTACTTCGTTAAGGTTTTCAGACATTGGCCAGTGTTCTATTGATTGGAGAAATTTATCAAATGGAACCTGGTAATCGCCAGATTCGCCAACGCCGTAAATAGCCATCGAACGGCCAGCAAACTCAGTTTTATAACCACCCGGTTCAACTATTTTTAAGTGGATACCCAATGGATTTAACTCGTATTGGATAGATTCTGTTAAGCCCTCCAAGGCAAATTTAGTGGCATGATAAAGGGATGAGAAGGGGAAAGTAACCTTACCACCTATAGAAGAAACGTTGATGATAACGCCCGATTTTTGCTCACGCATCAGGGGTAATAAAGCTTTGGTCACATCAATCAGTCCAAAGAAATTAACATCAAATTGTTTTTTGATCTCTGCCTCGCTGGCTGCTTCTAATGCGCCAAACGCGCCGTAGCCTGCGTTATTCACCAGTACATCAATCTGGCCAAATTTTTCGATACCGGCTTTCACCGCGTTTTGTATGCTGGCTTTGTCGGTCACATCTAGTTTGGTTAACAAAACCTGGTCGAGTGTTGATAATTCTGTTTCTTTTTCTGGCGAACGCATGGTAGCTATTACGTTCCAGTTGTTTTTATGAAATAATTTAACGGCCTCTTTTCCAAATCCAGAGGAAGCGCCGGTGATTAATACTGTCTTTTTCATTGTTGTTATATTTAATTACTGAAGCAAAGTTGCGCCGAATGGCTGTGGTTGATTTATACTTTTCTACTGATCACTTATACTTTTGGGGGATGAGGGAATGGAATGGTGATCTGTGATTGAAATTAAAAACTCATCACCGTTTATTCCCGTATATAGGGCTATGAGTAAAACCATTATAAAAGGTATAGGGCTGATGCTGATCGCTTTTTACCTGTTCAGCTTTACAGCGAAAGCGCAAAAGCATATTGAAGCCGGCGAAAAAGCGCCCGATTTTTCCTTGTACGATCAAAATGGCAAGCTGTTTAAAATGGCTGACGAGGTGGGTAAACACATCCTGGTTATTTATTTTTACCCTAAAGACGAAAGCATGGTTTGCACCAAAGAAGCCTGCGCTTTTCGCGATAGTTTTAATGATTTTACTAAAGCCGGGGCCAAAGTGATTGGCATCAACGGTGGGACAGTAGCCAGTCATAAAGGTTTTGTTGATCATTACAAATTACCTTTCACCTTACTGAGCGACCCGGACAATAGGGTTTACAATTTGTTTGGGGTGAAAAAGAAATTCTTCATGTCGGGCAGGGAAACTTTTATTGTTGATTTGAAAGGCAACGTGGTGTATACGCACGCGGCTATGCTGGAAGGTAAAGAACATGCCGATGATGCCATGAAGTTTATCAGGTCGTCAAAATAACAGCCTATGATAACCACCTTAAAAATAATCTTTAGCATCCTGTTTGTATGGATGAGCTACGTGGTGATCTCCACAAGCATGGAAAGCAATTTAATTAAGGAATGGGATTTCCTGGGATCGATACCCTGGATGCGGGCTACGCTATGGGATTTTTATGCCAATGTGCTGGTTATCTATCTGTGGGTTTGCTATAAAGAGAAAGGCGTTTTACTTAAAATTGTATGGCTCGTGCTATTAGTGATGCTGGGTAGTATTGCCACTATAGCTTTTGTGCTCATCCAACTGTTTCACCTAAAAGAAAACGAAGGGTTGAAAGAACTCTTTACCGCCAGAAATGAATAGCCATTCTTTACCATGCCTCATTATTTATTGCCTGCTGGCTTGCTGCAGCATCATGCTGCTGGTATGGTTTTGGGCGCGGAAAATAAAAAATGCCGGTGTGGTTGATATCTTCTGGTCGTATAATTTTCCGGTTATCGGTGTAATACTATGGCTGCTGGCTCCCGGTTTCGCTACGCGCAGGCATCTGATCTGTGCTATGGTGATATTGGCCGGTTTGCGTTTAGGCACACACCTGGCCATCCGCATACTGAAACATATTAAGGAGGAAGAGGGCCGATACCAGCAATTACGAAAAGAATGGGCGCCCAATCCCGATCGCAAATTTTTCTTTTTCTTCCAGTTTCAGGCCATTTCCAATGTGCTGCTGGCCATACCCTTTTTTATCAGTGCGATGGATACCAATCCGCAGTTATCCGCATTTGAATACGCGGGTTTTGCACTATGGTTTATCAGCGTAACCGGCGAAACTATTGCCGACAGGCAGCTGGCCGCATTCAAACGCGATCCGGCCAATAAGGGCAAAGTATGTTCAGAAGGCTTGTGGAATTATTCGCGCCACCCCAATTATTTTTTCGAATGGCTGATGTGGGTATCATACTTTGTATTTGCGCTGGGCTCGCCTTATGGATATGTGGCTGTGATCAGTCCGGCTATTATATTATACCTCTTGTTAAAAGTAACGGGCATTCCGGCTACCGAAGAGCAGTCGTTACGTTCCAAAGGCGAGGCTTTTAAAAAATACCAGGCCAGCACCAGTGTGTTTATTCCCTGGTTTAAACGTCCCTAGCCTCCTGAAGGGGGGAACTTCTTTGCACCCTTGTCCGTGTCGTCACAGACATCCGGTAGAAGCATTTGATATCATCAGTTTTTTTAGGTATCTTTATATACAACGGCCCGGTTTTCCTTTTATCAGGAAAACCGGGCCGTTCTGTTAAGGAAATAAAAGACCAAAAAATCGACTATTTGGTGCAGAGTTATTTGAATATCAATAATTTAATGCTTTTTAAAGCTTTCAAAACCATGTTTTAATTTGTTAAAAAGTGTTAAAATTGATGGTTTTGAACTGGTTTTCGAGTGTTTTTCGTCAGTTTTTGCCTCGTTTTGAGGCAGAAAAGTGTTAAAATAAAAGTTTAAAAAGTTTTTTGTACAAAATGTGGGAGGTGATACAATCCAAAAAGTTGTAAAACACGTAATATCCTTTAAAAACAAGGCTTACATCGTATCGCGTAAAAATCGTTATACGGATATCCTAAACTTATGTGGTACGATAAACTAATAGAACAAAACAAGGTTCCTGATTTTTTACTGAGACAGGGTATCCGCAAACTTTTAAAACAACGCCTCGCCGATGAAAATAAAGGTGGTGTAGAACAGCAACAAGCACACTTAATGGAGCTGATTTCCCAGTTAAAAGCCTCGCCTATAGCGGTAAATACAGCCGATGCCAACCAGCAGCATTATGAGGTACCAACAGCGTTTTACCAATACTGCCTGGGTAAAAACCTGAAATATTCGTCAGGCTACTGGAAACCCGGTGTAACCGATATTGATACTTCCGAAACAGATATGCTGGAACTAACCTGCCAGCGTGCCGAGCTGGAAAACGGGCAGCAGGTATTGGAGCTGGGTTGCGGCTGGGGCTCGTTATCGCTGTATATGGCCGCAAGGTATCCTGGTAGCACCTTTAAAGTGGTATCCAACTCGCGCACGCAAAAAGTATACATTGATGAGCAGGCTAAACAGCGGGGTATTAAAAACCTCACAGTGATCACTGCGGATATTAACGTTTTTACCATCGATGATAAATTTGACCGGGTGGTATCGGTAGAGATGTTTGAGCATATGCGTAATTACCAGTTGTTAATGGCTAAAGTAGCTTCGTTTTTAAAACCAGATGGTAAACTGTGGATCCATATTTTTACCCATAAGGAGTATGCTTACCTTTTTGAGGTAATTGACGAAACCGACTGGATGAGCAAGTACTTTTTTACTGGTGGTATCATGCCTTCGGACGATCTGATGTCGTATTTTAATGATGATCTGGTAGTTGAAAAGCACTGGCATGTAAATGGTACGCACTATGGCAAAACATCCGAAGCCTGGCTGGTAAATATGGATGCCCATAAAAAAGAGATCATGCCATTGTTTGAGGAAACCTATGGCAAAAATGAGGCATTGAAATGGTGGGTTTACTGGCGTATTTTTTATATGGCCTGCGCCGAACTATGGAACTTTAACCAGGGTAACGAATGGCTGGTGAGCCATTACCTTTTTCATAAAACACAAAAATGATCAGGCTGATACTACTTCTTATATTATTTCTGCTTTCTCTGCTAACAGTATTCAAAGCTCCTGCTTACTACCTGTGGCTGGCCGCCATTGTAGTGGCCGAATACCCGGTTATATTTATTGGCCTGACAACCGTATTCACTGTTTCGGGGGTATGGATAAGCTCATACCGAACTGCAGGTACTGCGCTGGGTATTGTAACATTACTGCTGTTTATTTCGCCAATAGTAAGAGCTTATATCATTGCCGGGAATCTTCAACCTGATATGACCACGACTTTAGGTGGCATACACAGCGACAGTTCACCGACAGTTTTCAGTGCAGGTCAACAGCCATTTAGTTTGATGAAGCTTTTGAAAAGTACCCCGGCATTAGCTTATAAAACTTATCCATATATAAGTTATCCGGATATTACTTTGAACCTCGACTTTTATCAATCGCGCGTGTTGGGTAAACGACCTTGTGTTATTGTGATACACGGTGGCTCCTGGAGCAGTGGGGATAGCCAGCAATTACCGGAGCTGAACAGTATTCTGGCAGAACAGGGGTATCACGTGGCAGCCATCAATTATCGACTTGCCCCCAAATACCAAACACCTGCGCCGGTTGAAGACATTAAAAACTGTCTCGAATATTTACGCCATCATGCCGATGAGCTATATATCGATACCAACAAATTCGTGCTGCTGGGCCGGTCGGCTGGGGCTCAGATAGCTTTGCTGGCGGCTTATACCCTGCATGATGCTTCTATAAAAGGAGTGATTGATTTTTATGGCCCGGCCGATATGGTTTGGGGGTATTCTATACCCTCCAATCCCCTGATCATGGATTCGCGCAAGGTGATGGTGAATTACATAGGCGGCCCTTATGAGCAGGTGCCTGCCAAATACGTGGCTTGCTCGCCATTGGAGTTTGTAAGCCGGCAATCGCCGCCGACGCTTATTATTCATGGTGCAAATGATGTATTGGTAGCCTATGAACATAGCCGCAGATTGAACCAGAAACTACAGCAAAACGGCATCAAACATTATTGGTTAAAACTGCCCTGGGCCACGCACGGTTTTGATTACCATTTGAATGGCCCGGGCGGGCAGCTATCTACCTATGCGGTTGAAACTTTTTTAAATACTATAACTCAATAATATGCACAAAACGGCCATCATCGGTACCGGTATTGCCGGCATGGGATGCGGACATTTTTTACAGAAAGAAACCGATCTTACCTTCTACGAACAGAATAACTACATCGGCGGGCATACCAATACCGTTACTGTTGATGAGGATGGTAAGCCCGTGTATATTGATACTGGTTTTATGGTGTTTAACTATAAAACTTACCCCAATCTTTGTCGCCTTTTTGAGGAGATAGGCGCTCCGGTTAAAAAGACCGACATGTCATTTAGCGTACAACATGTGCCTACCGGTCTGGAGTATAGCGGCTCTAGTGTTAATCATTTATTCGCGCAGCGTAAAAACATATTTAGTCCCCGCTATATCAAAATGCTGATGCAGATTGGCAGGTTCAATAAAGAGAGTGTTCAAATACTGGACAATCCTAAATATGCCGATTACTCCATCGGCAGGTACATTAAGGAGTTTGGTTATAGTGATGATATGCTGTGGAAATACCTGGTACCTATGAGCTCGGCGGTATGGTCAACCCCGATGGAGCAGATGCTTGATTTTCCGGCGGTAACTCTTATCCGGTTTTTTCTGAATCATGGTTTTTTAGGGCTGGATACGCAACATCAATGGTATACACCGGTAGATGGTAGTCAATCATACCGGGAAATCCTGATCCGGCCATTTAAGGATCGGATTTATGTGGGTCGTAAAGCCATTAAGGTATCTCGCAATGCGGATGGTAAAGCTACTGTTCATGCTGCCGACGGCTCACGGGAGGTGTTTGATAGAGTGATTATTGCCAGTCACGGCGACCAGGCCCTAGCCATGCTCGATGAACCCACGCCAAACGAGCAAAGGCTGTTATCAAATTTTAAGTATCAATATAACAAAGCTACCCTGCATACCGACGAAGGCGTGATGCCCAAAACAAAACTGGCCTGGAGCAGCTGGAATTACCGCATACAAATGCAGCAGGATAAACTATTACCCAGCACTATTTACTGGATGAACAAATTGCAAGGCGTGTCTGAAAAAAAGAATTACTTTGTTTCTATCAATCCGCATGATAATATCGACGAGAAAAAAATCATCAAAGAGATAGATTACGAACATCCGCTGTTTGACGTACCCGCTATTAACGCTCAGGCAGAGTTGCACCAATTGAATGAGCAGGGACCTATCTATTTCTGCGGCAGCTATTTTAAATATGGCTTTCATGAAGATGCCTTCGCCAGTGCGGTTAAGCTGTGTTCTCACTTATTGGGCCGACCGGTTTACGGCGATATAAACCAACCAGGTACTTCATACGTATATTAAATTATGGCAAGCGGCGCAATTAACTCCTGTTTATATAAGGCAAAGGTGATGCACCATCGCATGGCCCCAAAAGTACACCGCTTCCATTACCATATATTTATGTTTTACCTCGATCTGGATGAAATAGATGGATTAAATAAACGGTTGAAACTGATGAGCCGCAACCGCTTCAATCTATTCAACTTCAGAGATAAAGATCATTTGCAATTACCGCGCGAAAAGCCGGATATCTCCAAAAATACCAGGGAGCATATCAATAACTATCTGCAGACACAGGGTATTGTTATGGCGCCTAAGCGGATCATGGTGTTAACCAACCTGTGTACCTTAGGTTACCAGTTTAATCCGGTGTCTTTTTATTTTTGTTTTGATGATGATGACCGGCCCGTTTGCTCGGTTGTAGAGGTTTGTAATACCTTTCGGGAAATGAAGCCTTATTTTTTAGGTGCCGAAACACAGCAGGCCAGCAGTTTTAAGCTCAATACCGAAAAATATTTCTACGTATCGCCATTCATCGATATGGATACCAATTTTGATTTTGATCTGCAAATACCCGGCGAAAAATTACAAGTGAAAATTGATGATTATGACCGTGAAGGCAAGCGGTTTTTTATCAGCACCCTTAGTGGTAGCCGTAAACCTTTAACAGATGCTAATTTGCTGCTTTATTTTTTGAGTTTCCCGCTTATTACACTCCAGGTAATCACGTTGATCCATTGGCAGGCTTTAAAATTGTGGTTCAAAAAACTGCCCTTTCATCGTAAGGGCGATAATCTGCAGCTTCAAAAAGAGGTATACCGTCCCTATCCATCAAAATATGTATCCTGATCAAAAACTGTTTATAATATATAATCCGTATATGCTTTAAACATAAACACTACAGCATATACTTACTAATGGATAATACACTCGCCATTGCCGGACGTACCGGTATTTACCAGGACATTGTTTTAAAGCTTTTGTACAAGATGGATAAAGGAACCCTTTATCTGACTTTGCCATGCGGAGAGATATTAACGATGGGTACAGGCGAGGGTAATATTACAGCAAGCATAACTATAAACGACGAAGCTTTCTACAAACGGATTATATTATATGGAGATATTGGCTTTGGAGAGGCCTATACTGATGGACTTTGGGATACTGATAATATTACCAACGTTATTAAATGGGTGCTCCTAAACATTGAAAATGCCCCTGGCGTATCTGGCAGCCGAACAAAAACCATAGCCCTTAATCTGTTTAAATGGTTCAATAAGCTATATCATTCTAAAAGAGCCAACACGGTTAGCGGATCACGGAAAAACATAGCAGAGCATTACGATTTGAATAATGACTTTTTTGCCAGTTTCCTGGATCCTACCATGACCTATTCCAGTGCTTATTTTTATCGTGATGGACTGAGTTTACAGGAGGCTCAATTGGCAAAATATGAGCGTTTGTGCCGTCAGCTGCATTTAAAACCGCATGACCATGTGTTAGAGATAGGTAGTGGTTGGGGTGGTAATGCCATATATATGGCCCAAACTTACGGTTGTAAAGTCACTTCTTTAACCATATCCGAAGAACAGCATAAACTGGCAGTTGAACGTGTTGAAGCCGCGGGTTTAAGTGATAGAGTTAAAATTTTATTGCAGGATTACCGGCTGATGGAAGGTCAGTTTGACAAGATTGTATCGGTAGAAATGCTGGAAGCCGTTGGCCACAAATTCCTGGATGGTTATTTCAAAAAATGTCACGAACTGCTCAAGAAAAGTGGGATACTGGCTATACAGGTAATTACCTCGCCCGATTCCAGGTACGATAGCCTGCGTAAGGGTGTCGATTGGATACAAAAACATATTTTCCCGGGTTCATTGCTGCCATCGGTGGCGGCTATCAATGGCTCTGTGAATCGTACAGGCGATATGACCCTGATAGACATTAAAGACTTAGGTATTGATTATGCCAAAACTTTAAGGCTATGGCATGATCAGTTCAACAACAACCTTTCGAAAATTAAAATGCTTGGTTTTGATGATACCTTTATCCGCAAATGGAATTACTATTTCTGCTACTGCGAAGCTGCCTTTACCATGCGTAACATTAACGTAATGCACCTGGTATACTCCCGGCCAAATAATATTAGCTATTAAGTTACTCCAGTGTAAGGCTATTTTCTATCATTTTGATAATATGCTAGTCTCAAAATGATAGGAAAGTTTTTGCCTGCTTTTATAAATCGGCCCATTTTATTGATTTAATGCTTGTTTTAGACCAATTTAACAGTAATAAGTGCTTTATGGCATTTTATTGGTTTAAGCGTCCTGATTTAATATTATATCATGGCACCAATTTATATCATACTTAGAATAGTAGCTTTATTAGCGGTTATTATTATTCCGTTAGCTAGCCCTAAAAGAAAAAAAACAGCAATTGCGACTGGATTAAGCAAATTTGCAGTAAACGAAGAAGGATATCTTGAACATTACATCGATAATCCGATGCAACCCCACTCCGTACAATAACCCAATATTGCTTAAATTGAAAAAAAGCCTTTCATTTTGATAGGTTTTTTTTATGCCTTGGCACAGGGTTGAAAAATAAAATCTGCATTTAAATGGACTAAACACATAAATATGCGTCGACCAGTGAAATGGGCATTCTTTTGGCAATGGAGTATATACAGTTATAAAAACAATCCATGCTTGTAACTGAAATAAACTAAAAAAATAAATGGAAGATGAACGAATTATTATAAGGTCAGCTATTCCGTCTGACGTGGTTTTTGCCGACCAGATTATCCATGAAATGGAAAGTTCCGCAATAGCCAGGGGCTCGGGAATATCCAAAAGATCTGCAGCCGCTATAATAGAAAAAATTGATGAAGGCAAAGCGATAGTTGCCATCACCGAAAACGGCGAATGGGTTGGTTTCTCCTACATTGAAACCTGGGACAATGAAAAATTTGTTTCCAATAGTGGTCTTATCGTATCTCCTAAACACCGTAACCAGGGTGTAGCTTCCCAAATTAAAACACAAATATTTGAATTATCCCGAACTAAGTACCCATCTGCAAAGGTGTTCAGTATCACCTCGGGTTTAGCCATTATGAAAATGAATACCAAGCTCGGTTTTGAACCCGTAACCTATAGTGAGGTTGCACAGGAAGCCAGATTTTGGGACAGCTGTAAAAGCTGTGTTAACTACGATGTATTGCAAAATAAAAACAGGTGCAATTGTTTGTGCACCGCCATGTTATTTGATCCACAGTTAAACTAATTATTTATGGTTATGATAAAAGATTTGAATGAGCGGGCGGATGTTTCTCCGTTATGGACAGGCCTGCCTATGAACGCACAGCTTTTTAGTGAGTCGGTAAGTTTGCTGCAACAATTGATTAAAACCCCTTCATTTAGTGGCAACGAAGGGGCCGTGGCGGATATTGTGCAGCGGTATCTGGCTGGTTACTCTATCAAAGTAAAAAGAAAAGGGAATAACCTTTGGTGCTATAATAAATATTACGACAGTACTAAACCCACCATTTTACTCAATTCTCATTTGGATACCGTTAAGCCTAATGAAGGTTATACGAATGACCCCTTTTGTCCCGAAATAGCCTTGGGGAAATTATATGGGCTGGGCAGCAATGATGCTGGGGGTTGCCTGGTATCACTTATAGCTACCTTTCTGCATTTTTATTGTTATCAGGGCCTTGGGTTTAACCTGTGCCTGGCAGCAACTGCCGAGGAGGAAAACTCCGGTCAAAATGGAATTAAATCCATTCTACCCTTGCTGGGTAAACTGGAATTAGCCATAGTAGGCGAACCTACCTTATTACAAATGGCAGTTGCCGAAAAAGGGAACCTGGTGATCGACTGCATAAGCAACGGCCGTTCAGGCCATGCTGCCAGGGAAGAAGGAGATAACGCCATTCACAAATGTCTGAAGGATCTGGACTGGTTCAGGAATTATCAGTTTCCGCAGCAGTTGAGCGGGCTATCACCTGTAAAAATGACCATTACCATCATCAAATCGGGCCTGCAACATAATATTGTTCCAGCTTTATGTGAGTTTACTGTTGATATCCGTAATGATGATACCTACACCCAGCAGGAGATCCTGGATACCATCAAAAAGAATGTATCATGCCAAATCACGGTCCGCCCGGGATCATTAGGGGCATCTTCGGTTCCCATTGATCATCCCATTGTGAAGGCAGGCATAGCCATAGGATGTAAAACCTACAGTTCACCAACCACTTCAGATCAGGCATGGTTAACCATTCCATCAGTAAAAATAGGCCCGGGCGATTCGGCCAGATCTCATTCTTCGGATGAGTTTATCTATCTCGAAGAGATCAAAAAAGGGATCAACACCTATGTGCGGTTATTGGAAACCCTGCCGCTGATGTTGATCAACAATCCAAATAAGTACAGAAATGAAATCAAACATATTAATAATTGATGACGAGGTTAAGCTCAGCGAATTACTGGCCCGTATACTAAGCCTGGAAGGGTATCATGTAGTACAGGCATCTAATGCCAAAGCAGGCATACGTATAGTTGAGCGTGAGGATATTATGGTTGTTTTGAGTGATGTAAAATTACCCGACGCCAATGGGGTAGACCTGGTAAGCAAGATCAAACAAATCAAACCTTATATCGAGGTGATCAATCTTACTGCCTTTGGTACTATCAGTGATGGGGTTTTAGCCATCAAGAACGGAGCCTTTGATTATCTCACCAAAGGTGATGATAATGATAAGATCATACCTATGGTGAGTAAAGCTATACAAAAGGCAAACTTACAATACCAGGTGAGTGAACTACAGGATCAGGTAGAAGCACAGCATGGATTCCCTATAGTTTTAGGAAGATCCCCCGCTATTTTAGAGGCCGTTGAATTGGCAAGAAAGGTAGCGAGAACGGATGCTACTGTTTTACTGTTAGGTGAAACGGGTACAGGCAAAGAGGTGTTTGCCGAAGCCATACATTATGAGAGTCTAAGAAAAGATAAACCCTTTGTGGCGGTTAACTGCAGCGCATTTAGTAAAGAATTGTTGGAAAGCGAGTTGTTTGGCTATAAGGCCGGGGCGTTTACCGGGGCTGTTAAAGATAAAAAAGGCTTATTTGAAGAAGCCAGTGGTGGAACTATTTTTTTAGATGAATTAGGAGAAATGAGTCATGACTTGCAAGCTAAATTACTGCGCGTATTGGAAAATGGTACTTTTATTAAAATTGGCGAAACAAAAACCACCAAAATAAATGTACGCTTGATTGCCGCTACTAACCGCGACCTGCAAAAAGAATCAGAAGAAGGACATTTTAGGCTTGATTTGTTTTACCGTTTGTCCGGATTTTCCATTGTATTACCTCCATTACGTGAACGGATAGGGGATATAGAGGTATTGGCCCGGCATTTTATAAAAGTTTACTCTGCTAAGGTTAAAAAGAAAATACCTGATGTAGATGCAACCTTTTTGAAGCTGTTGAACCAACACAAGTGGAACGGGAATATCCGGGAGCTAAAAAATGTGATAGAAAGGGTAATTATCCTAATGGATGAGCCACTACTTACCCCAAAGCTGTTACCTTATGAATTTCATAATGGTGGCTATTATGACCTGGTTGCGCTTGATCTGCACAGCGTGGAGAGACACCACATCAGGCGTATATTAAAATACACCAAGGGCAATAAAACCGAGGCCGCCAGGATACTCGGTATTGGCCTGGCAACACTCTACCGCAAAATTGAGGAATACCAAATACTCATGAACTGATCAAAATGAGAAAACCGTCTTAATAAAGTGAGACGGTTTTCTTTTGATAAGCAGCGTCAGAAAAGTAAAATTTATAATAAGTTGCTGATAATCAATTAATATATACCGGGTGTGCCAGTCTGGTATACCTATTGGCTACTAAGTATCAAATAGTACAAACGTGGTTGCGGCAGGCAACAAAATAAAACTTTACCGCGCCACAAAAAACAAATAATATCCATATTTAAAATGAAAAGATTTCTATTGTCACTTGTTTTAGGCATTACATTAACTGCTGCCTATTCCCAGGATCATGCAACTACCTTGAAAAAGGATAGTACCATGGTTAAGGATACTGTAAAAACCAAAGCTGCACCTGCTGAACCATTTGCTTTTGGCGACTTCACCTGGCTTAACGGTAACGATCGGAGGCATAAAGCCCTGTTAGACACCAAATACTTTACCGGCCGTTTCCTGCTTGATTTTAACTATACCGCTTCAAATCATAATCCTATCGATCATACTGTAGTGGGTTCAACCGCGTTGGCCCGTGATCATGAGTTTGAAATTTCAACCGTTGCCTTCGGTGGCGATTTTCACTATGATAATGTTCGTGCCAGCGTGCTTACCCAGTTTGGTACACGTGCCACGGTAGTACCGCGTAACGACTTAAGTGTTACCCGTGGACAGTATGATTTGGGCACCGCCTATCGTTATTTAAGTGAAGCCAATGCTGGTTATCATTTTAATGTGCTACATGGCATTAACGTTGATGCAGGTATATTCATGTCATACGTAGGTTTATTTTCTTATTATAATGCCGAAAACTGGGCCTATCAGCCATCATTTACATCTGATAATACGCCTTGGTTTTTTAACGGTATCCGGGTACAGATATTTGTAAGCGATAAGCTGAAAATCGAGCCATGGCTGATAAACGGCTGGCAATCATATGGTATGTTCAATAGCCAGCCAGGTGTAGGCGGCCAGATTTTATGGCGCCCAGTAGAATGGTTTCAGGCATTAACCAATACTTATTATGGTGCCGATACTCAGGATAAACCAGGGAGAAAACGTTTTCACTCAGATAATAGCATCGAGGTACGTTATTTTAAAAGTCAGGATAAAGGCAGCTTTGTTAACAGCGCTGCATTCTCTATCACCGGCGACATCGGTTTTGAAAAAGGTGATGGCGTAAATGGTTTCCACGCAGATCCTGTCAAAGGGCCGGCTCAATATTTTGCCAGTGGTATGATCTATCATCGTATGGTAATGGCCAAAGGTCATTTAGGCTGGACAATTGGCGGTGGTGTGATCAATAACCCGGGTCGTTACCTGGTGTTATATCCAACAGGAGATGCCAATCCTATACCTGCTATTAATACAGGAGCAGTTGGTTCGCATCCGTTTACAGCTAACCCCGGCGACCAGTTTCATGGTTATGACTATTCAACCACGATTGACCTGATGCCGAATGATTATCTGACCTTTCGCCTGGAGGTTGTACATCGCCACGCCAGTGTACCTTATTTTGCCGGCCACGGTGGCGTAACTTCTCCTGATGGATATAATACCACCCCGGTACCAACAGATTTTACACCCGATCTGGTACCATCCGAAACAAGGTTTATAGGTGCATTATTAGTAAGGTTTTAATTGCTTTAATTAGCTTTTGGCTAAAATATTACAAAATCTGCAATAACTTACGCTCAAGTGTCGGGTAAGTTTAGTAAGGTAGGAGCCGGGGGGGCAGCCCGGCTTTTTAAAGAAATACTATTAGTTTATAGTATGGCATCATTAAATAATATAAAAAATGAAAACATCAATCAAGGTGCTCATCGTAGTGATGGTGATCTGTATACAAGGTGTACGATCACAAGCACAAAGTACAAAAAACGTCAATGGTATATATCTTAACGAGCAGGATTACAAATCGGGGAAATTAAGTTATGCCCTGGATAAAAACGATAAACTCCAATTGAACGGATTTTTAAACGGAAAGTATGTAACACTGGTTTACCAGGGTAAAAAAATGAAGTTATCTAAAAGTGAAATATTTGGATACCGTCAAAATAACCAGGATTTCAGGCTTTATGATAACGCAACTTATAAAATACTGGATACCGCCGGTTTTATGCTTTACAGTCGTCAGCAGCTGGCCCAGCAAGGCAAAGGATATGCGCCTGTTGAACGTTACTTTTATAGCGTCAGCACAGCAAACCCAGTTTTAAGTTTAACTATAGAAAATATGGATAAAAGCTTTCCGGCCCGTACCGAGTTTCGTTACGGTATTCGAAATCATTTCCGGAGTGATGCTGATCTCGTGGCATTTGATAAGGTGAGTCGCCAGTACGAGATCAAATATCTGTACTTTAAACACGCTTAATGCCCAATAAATTATTCTCTAATTAACTATTAACGCGTCCATAATGTAAAAAGCTCGGTACAAAGCCGGGCTTTTTAATTTTGTGATTATGTTGTAATTTGCTGTTCGTGCCTTGTTTTCAGAAGGTTAGCGCTGTTTTCTGAACTGCCTGGTTTATAATTGTTGTCATCAATAAATCATAATCAGTAATTTTTATAAATATCTTAAACTTTTCATAAATCCGAATCGTTATTTATTAACTGAAGGTTAATAAGTGTTTATCATTAAAAATCAGGAACTATGAAAATTTTTGTAGCCAATATTCCATTCTATGTAGGTGGTGTAGGTATCAGGCAATTGTTTGAATTATTTGGTGCCGTTATTGCAGTTAAAATTATAACAGAACCCAAAACAGGTAAAAGTAAAGGCTTTGGTTTTGTTGAGATGCAGGATAATCAGCAAGGATTGCAGGCGATCAAAGAACTTGACGGCAGTACCATTGGTGATCGGGACATTGTGGTTAAACTAGCCGATCAGCAACCTGAAGAAATCCACGTACATAAACGCCCACGTATCTCATTAAGATAAACAAGTACGCTTTTACCATTTTAATTGGGGTATTATAATGAACGAAATGATAACAATGGCAGAAATTGCTGCCAGAACCTTAACGGTTAACGTGATCCATTTGCTAAAAAGCGAGATTGGAGAACAAGGGATTGTGGCTGCTTTGGGTAACCAGGTACTGATCAGTATCAGTAAAGCTGATTTTGAACAAAAGCTGGGTAATCTCCTGCAAAAAATATATGGTGCTATCGATCAGCATTTTCCAGTACGCCAGGATCACTTATCGGTTGTTATACGTGATACTGATTCCCGGTACGAAAACGTATTCAAGATATGGAAATCTGTCTGAGATATTTCTGATTGGTTTAAAATGGAATTTTGACGGACTTTACGCCGAAACAACCGGGGTGTTACCTTTAAATGCTAGGATGAAATTGCCCGTATAGCCCTCGCCTGCAAAACTGCCATAAGGGAATAATTTTAAAACGAAATAATAACAATTTAGAAATCATTTATTGTAATAATGATCATGAAAAGGTATTAACTTGCAGCACTCCGCTACATAGCATACTCGTCGTCGAACTCAAAGAATAATTCATATTATCCTTCTCTGGCTTTTCCGATCATTAAGCCATGCGTTCGTCATTAAAGCCGATGAACTGACGGTGATTAATTCACATTAGTTTATTTTATGACGATCCTCATTTTTTTTATTGCACATTGGTTTTTGTCCTTGTTTTTCCAAACCTTTTTTCAACACCGCTATGCGTCCCATCGCATGTTTACTACCAGTAAAACTGCCGAACGGGTATTTTATTTAATGGCTTATTTTTTTGAGGGAGCCTCATTTTTAAACCCAAGGGCTTATGCCATCATGCACCGCGAGCACCATGCTTACAGTGATACCGAGAAAGATCCACATTCCCCTCATTTCTTTACGGATATTTTTCAAATGATGAAGGCTACTATTATAACATTCAGGGATCATTTAAAAAGAACTACAGAACCCGAAGCCAGGTTTTCGGGCAATTATCCCGAATGGCCGTTAATTGACAGGATAGGTTCTTCTATACTCTCCAGGCTACTATTTGGAGCTGCATATACCTGTTTTTATCTTGTTTATGCCAGTCATTGGTGGATGTTTCTGCTTTTACCCATACATTTTATGATGGGGCCTGTTCACGGGGCTATTGTGAACTGGTGCGGGCATAAATATGGTTATACTAATTTTGATAATAACGATCAGTCAAAAAATACCACCCCATTTGATTTCCTGATGTTGGGAGAGCTATTTCAAAACAATCATCACAGGCATCCAAACAGCGCTAATTTTGGCAAAAAATGGTTTGAGATAGATCCGGTTTACCCCGTGATGAAACTGATGCATTGGATGCGGATCATCAAATTGCGTAAGGCTTTTTAAGCTGTCATTAAGCAATGGTAACGGTAACGCCAGCGCTTTCCAGTGTGTTTACTACGTGATCAGATATCTGATCATCGGTAATGATCTGATCTATTTCATCAATATTGCATATTTTACCAAATCCGCGTTTCCCGAATTTGGTCGAATCGGCCAGTACAATAGTTTTGTTGGAAATGGCCATCATTTGTTTATTCAGATGAGCCTCCATGGCATTGGTGGTGGTTAGTCCATATTCAATATCAATACCATCCACTCCTAAAAACAGCATGCTGCAAAAGAAATCTTTCAGAATATTTTCTGCATAAGCTCCCATCACCGATGAAGAGCTTTTTCTGATCATTCCCCCCAGTTGCAATACCTCAACCCCAGGGGTATGGATTAATTCAATAGCCACATTTAATGACGAAGTAATAACCGTAAGAGCTTCCTTGGCTTGTATGCTTTTTGCAAAGGCCTGTATGGTTGTCCCAGAGGCCAGAATAATGGAATCATTAACGCCTATTAGGCCGGCAGCGGCAGCCCCGATGCGCATCTTCTCGTTCGATTTTATTTTTTCTTTTTCATTTACAGGTCGGTCTGTAGTGTAAGGATTACTTTGTGTTGCACCCCCATGCGTACGAAAAAGCAAGTTTTTTTCTTCCAGATATTTCAGATCCTTCCTGATAGTTACGGACGAAACTTTTAACTCTTTGCATAAGTCAACTACTTCAACATAGCCTTCTTTTTGCATTTTATTGATAATATACTGGTGTCGCTCTGTTAAATTGATCATAAATCATCAATCAAATTTATATGGCCAAATTACAAATTATGCCTATCAATTACTTAATAAAGTACACTATTAACTTCTACAGTGAAAAGAAGTAAGACCGTATGACCGGTGATGATTTACAGCTCTTGTATATTACATCAACTTTAACTTATTATTAGCTTACTGTTCTTAATATTTTTTTCTGGTAGTGTTAATGTAGTGGTATATAAATAGAAAAGTGGATGGTAATATCAAAAATTCCTGTCTATATTTATGTCCCAATTAATTATAAACGTAAATAGTAAAGTGCATAAAATTATTAACAGTAATCAAATTCAGCAATTGATTGCAGGCGAAGAGTCTGCATTTGATGCTATCTATGAAATGTACTGTGAAAAAGTTTACAGACTGGCATTCAGATTTTTAAAAGACAGGGAGCAGAGCGAAGAAGTTGTTCAGGAGTGTTTTATAAATCTTTGGATGAGCCGGGAGAAACTGAACCCCGAAGGAAATATATGGCTGTACATTTATGTAATTGCCAAAAGATTATCATTAAACGCGTTAAGGCAAATTTGCCAGTCAAGAGAGTTCGCCGATAAATTGATCGGCCGTGTGGCAACCATACATAACGATACAGAAGAGGATCTGCTGGTGAATGAACTGGAGCAGTTTACAGAAAAGATCATTAATAAATTGCCCAAACAACAGCAGTTAATATTCAGATTAAGTCGTGTAGAGCATCTATCACATAAAGAAATAGCCGATCAATTGCAGATATCGCCCAATACGGTAAAAAACCATATGGTTGAGGCGCTCAAAACCTTAAAATCTCATTTACAGTATTCAGATCTCATCTATTTTGCAGTTTTATTTTTCTGGATATAATTTTTTTTATTTCTGACTAGTCCTATCATACAGTTGGTGTGTTCTCTACATACCAAGCCCATCCTGGGTATTATAAACCATTATATATGAACAAGGATAAACTCGAGCGTTTATTGCAACAGTATTTTAACAATACCATAACTGATACTGATTGTATTGAGTTGCTTGATTATCTGCGAAATAACGACCCGGATGAAATAGCGAAGACAATAGATGAGCGATTACTAACGCTGGAAGAAGGGCCGGAATTTAATCGTTTTCAAGCTAAAAAAGTTTTAGAGCGCATTAAATCCGATTCCAGGTTTATCCGTCAAAACGAAGAGCCTGAGGATGCTAAGCCCGTAAATAAATGGTACCGCAGTTGGATAAGAGTTGCTGCTCTCCTTATTTTTTTTAGCGCTGTTAGCTTTTATTTTTTATTTAACAAATATCACAAAGTAACGGATCAGGATAATTTGGCTGTAGTTAAATCTGCCCAAATTTTACCGGGCAGCGCTAAAGCAACGTTAACGCTGGCTAATGGAAAAGTTATTTTACTAGACAGCGCAGCTGATGGGATGCTCACAAAATCGGGCCGCACAATAGTTAACAAAGCTCACAATGAAGGATTGGTTTACAACACAGAGACCGATAATCATCCAACCATCTCCAACACTGATACTGTATATAATACATTGACTACTCCCCGGGGAGGTGAGTATAAAGTAAAACTTCCAGATGGTACTAATGTGTGGCTAAACTCTTCTTCATCCTTAAGCTACCCGGTTGAGTTTGCCGGTAACGAAAGGCATGTAAAACTTACCGGTGAAGCCTATTTCGAAGTCGCTAAAAATAAGGATAAGCCTTTTTATGTGTGTGTAAATAATGTGTGTGTGAAAGTTTTGGGGACACATTTCAATATCGCAGCTTATGCTGATGACTCAGAGCTTACCACTACTTTGTTAGAAGGATCTGTTCTGATTACAAAAAATAGTAAACAGCGTTTATTGAAGCCTGGCCAACAGGCGGTAGTGAAAAATAACGCCGATTTAATTAATATTTCTGATGCCAGCATCAATCAGGTGATGGCCTGGAAAAATGGGTATTTCGTATTTAATGACGACAATATTAACACCATCATGAAAAAGTTGTCGCGCTGGTATGATGTAGATGTTGAATATCAGGGCAGCTTTGAGAATCAGTGTTTTGGGGGCACATTTTACCGCTCCAAAGGAATTACAGAATTATTGAATAATCTGGAAAAAATAGGAAAGGTACACTTTAAAATTACAGGAAGGAGGATTATAGTTATGCAATAAATCTACATTCCCATTTCTCACTTATGATTATCTGGAAATAAACCAGGAGCGTTTCGGACCGCCCCTGGTGTCAGCCATATCCGGCTATGACAGATAATGAAATTAATTGCAGCGAATACAACCACTTAATTAATAAACTGACATTCAAATGTATAAAAATTTTACTGCATTTACTTGCGGCAAACAACGTGGGCGCCTATATAAACCTGTGCTTATCATGAAACTAACCCTAATTTTGCTAACGGCCACCTTTTTACAGGTAACAGCAGCAACTTACGCGCAGAAGGTTACATTGAAGGCCGAAAAAAGCAATCTGAAAGAAGTATTTGAGCAAATACAAAATCAAACAGGTTACGATTTTTTATATAACTCAGATGATTTGAAGTTTGCCAAACCGGTAAGCCTTGATCTTAAAAATGTCCCTTTAAAATTAGCGCTTGACAGGTGCTTTGACAACCAATTACTCACTTATGTAATTGAAAATAAAACCATATTAATTAGTAAAAAAACAGGTCAGGACGATAATATAAAGCCCCCGAAAAAGATTTCAGGAAAAGTTACTGATAATAAAGGTTTCCCCCTGCCTGGGGTAACTATTAAAGAGAAGGGGACAAAAACGGGAGTGGTGACCGACAATAATGGAAATTATACTATTAACGTTAGCGATGATAATGCCATATTGGTTTTCAGCTTTGTTGGTTTTGTAACACGCGAAATACCACTTAATGGTAAACCCCAGCTCAATATAACGCTCGAAGATAATCCAACGGATCTGAACGAAGTTGTAGTAGTGGGTTACGGAACTCAAAAGAAAGAATCCGTTACCGGGGCCATTACTTCTATAGGCACCAAAGATTTGGTGCAGTCGCCGACTGCAAATTTGAGCAACGCGCTAGCCGGGCGTTTATCGGGTTTAACAGCTATTCAAACTTCGGGTAAACCTGGTGATGATAACTCCACTTTATATGTACGTGGTATAGGAACCTATACGGGCGTAACCGCTCCATTGATCATGGTAGACGGTGTAGCCCGCGATACTTATAATGATATTGACCCTAACGAGGTTGAAACGGTGAGCATATTAAAGGATGCTTCGGCTACAGCAGTATATGGTGTTCGTGGGGCCAATGGTGTTATTTTAATAACTACTAAGCGTGGTAAGGAGGGGGCTCCAAAGGTAAGTGGTACCGCCCAGACAGCCATATCACAATTTTCCAGTATGCCTAATTTTGTAAACTCTTACCAGTATGCCTCATTATTAAATGAACAGAGTTATGAAAATTATTGGATACAGCATTCCCGTGATGCAGATATAAAAACCTGGAATGATTTTGCTCAGAAAAGAGATGCTAATTGGGTAAAAGAAGCCACCATCTATTATTCTCCGGAGGATCTGAAATATTATCAGAATGCCCATACGCCTACCGTGAATGGTAAGCCCAATCCCTATTACGATCCATACGGGCATCCCGATCAGGATTGGAAAAAACAGATCTTCAATAAGTTCACGCCGCAAACACAGTACAATGTCAATATTACCGGTGGCACGCCATCTGTAAAATATTTTGTGTCCCTGGGCTATCTAAAACAGGGCGGGTTATTTAATACCGATTATATGCCATTTGGAGATGACATGCAATTCAAGAAAAAACGCTACAATTTGCGTTCAAATCTTGATTTTGATGTCAATAAAAACTTCAGGGTATCGGTTGATATAGCTACACAGTATGTGACCATAACCGGGATGGATAATGACGAGTATACCTGGGAAAAACGTATCCTATGGTCGTCGCCACTTGGATCTCCTGGTATTATCAACGGCAAATTTGTTGTGCCTTTTAGCAACCAGAATGAACAGCTCAATCCATTATATGCTATAGCCAACAGCAACAATTACAACATCAATACCAATAGCACTTTAAACTCTTCTATTAAATTAACGCACAAACTTGATTTCATTACCGAAGGCTTGTCAATAAATGCCAGAGGTGCTTACGACAGCTATTTTCAGGATCGCTCCTACGGAAAATATACACCTTTACTGTATGGCGTGAGAGCAAACCCCAACGGCGATAAATTAAATCCAATCCTGGTGCAGCTAACCAATGACGTAGCACCAATGAGGTCAACGGATTATTACACCGGAAAATGGCGTAAGTTATATGGTGAGTTCGCGATAAATTACAATCACACTTTCGCTAAAAAACATGCTGTTACAGGTTTAATACTGGCGAATGCCGAAAAAAGGTATGACCCAACCTATGTGCCTGATTTACCGCACGCCTATGAAGGTGCAGCAGCAAGGGTAACTTACGCATATGATAATCGTTACCTGGCCGAGTATAACATGGGCTATAACGGATCTGAAAATTTCCCCGAAGGCAAACGATTTGGCTTTCTACCGGCCTATTCATTGGGATGGATTGCCAGTAACGAATCCTTTTTCCCCAAAACCGATTACGTGACCTATTTGAAGGTTCGGGGAAGTTTAGGTAAAGTCGGTAATGATGGTATTTATGTACCAGGAAGTAATCCCCCGCAGCTTGCCCGCTACTTGTATTTACCTGATACTTGGAAATATGGAGATAGTTACACTTTTGGAACGCTCAACGATCGTAACAGTGTACAAGGAGCCATGGAGAATGTATTGGGTAATCCCAATGTTACCTGGGAGGTTGCCACCAAATCAAACATAGGTTTAGAGGCGCATCTGTTTAACGAACGTGTTACCGTTACGTTTGATCACTTTAACGAGCATCGTAAAAACATTCTTTCATACAGGGGAAGCGTACCTGGTATAGTTCAGGCAACTTTACCTCCATATAATTTGGGTGAGGTGAAAAACTGGGGTAATGAGCTGGAGATCACCTATAACAGCGCTCCGGGGAAATTTACCTGGTGGGTAAAAGGAAATGCCTCAACCAACAAGAACAAGATTATTTTTCAAGATGAGGCTATCGCCCCGGGACAGGAATATAATGCAGCTACCGGTCGACCGATCAATCAGGGATCATACCTGCAAGCCGATGGTTTATACACATCCTGGTCACAACTATATGCTGTTGACAGTAATGGAAACCCTATTCTGTCAAGTCCGGTAAGGGCTTTAGATAAAAACGGGAAACCTTATGTAAACGCTGCCGGGAACCCGGTTTATCAGAAAGATTTAGGTTATGCAGGGGCTCCTTTACAACCCGGCGAAGTTAGGCTGGTTGATGTTAATGGCGATGGTGTCATCAACGAAAAAGATTATGTACGAACCGGAAAAACTAACATCCCCGAGCTAAGTTATGGCTTATCATTCGGTTTCAGCTATAAAGGATTCGATTTTTCGGCCTTATTACAAGGTGTTGGAGGGGTAGCTAAATATGCTATGCAGGAGCTGCACTTTAATAAACAACAATCACTTTTTGATGTGGATCTGAATCGCTTTACCCAGGAACGTTACGACAATGGCGACAGAATCGATTTTCCTATTGCGGCTTATAATCAGGCGGCTGCTTATAATACTTTTTTCCTGAAAAGTACCTCTTATCTGCGGTTAAAAAATATGGAAATAGGATACACGCTTAAGCCAAGCTTTTTGAAAAAGGTAGGCATTAAATCCGCTCGTTTCTATGTGAATGGATTGAATCTGTACACCTGGTCGCCTAATAAAATATGGGGTGATCCCGAAAATTTAGGCTACATCGGCTATCCGCTAACCCGAACTTATAACGTGGGTTTAAATGTTAATTTTTAATCAATTAATAGCTAAGTGATGAAAAGAATAAATATAATCATATTGCTTTTTGTGGGTTTGATAGGTGGTCTGGCTTCTACAAGCTGTAAAAAAAGCTTTCTGGAAAAACCCAAAGGTGGATCAGTAACCGTTGATACTATTTTTGACAGCAAGAACCAGGCACAGTATGCCATTGCAGAAATGTATTACCTGTGTGTAAGAGGGTACTTCCCCCAAACCTATGATGGTTGCCGGCCCGAAGCCATTACAGACCAGCTTTACATTATACACCCGGCCTATGACTGGGCCTCAAATACCATTGGTACAGGCTCATATATAACTGGCAACATGAGCGCTGATGCTAATTGTGATTATGGTTTTGGCGCGGATAATGGCCCAGGATATGGCTGGCATTACAAAGGCATAAGGCAGGCCAACCTGGTATTGAAAAATATCAATAAGGTTGCCGATGCTGACGCCAATTGGAAAACGGATGTAAAAGGGCAAGCACTGTTTTGCCGGGCTATGCAGCATTTTGAAGCATTCAGATATTATGGCGGTATTCCCATCGTAAACAAACCATTGGATGGCGATTCAAAGATTGCAGTGCCTCGCAGCTCGGTGCAATCTGTAGTGGATAGTGTTGTTAAATGGTGCGACCAGGCGGCAAGTATGCTGCCCGCTACACGTGCCTCTGCCGATTTTGGAAAGGTTACCAAACTAGCAGCATTGGCTTTAAAGGCCAGGATATTGTTGTATGCCGCAAGTCCGCTTTATAACACACCTGCCAATTTAAAGGCTGAAGTATCAGGAGCCCGTTTTGGCGATGGCCGCGACACGGTATTGGCTTATCCCAGCTATGATCAGGAGCGTTGGAATAAGGCAGCTAAAGCAGCTAAAGATGTAATAGATAATGCGGGAGGTGCAGGGGTATCATTATTCAATACAGGTAAACCTTTAACAACTGGCGAAACCTACGCCACACTTGGTGACTATGAATCGGTATGGAATGTATTTGCCAATCAGGAACTGATATTGGTGAACACGGCCAACCAGGCAGGTAGTGGTTTTGTATGGGGGCAGTATTTATCGTCAAAGCTACGTTTGGCACAATGGGGAGTTAAAAACAATGTGCCCGTTGAGTTTATCCAGCAATATGAAAAAATGGACGGTACTAAATGGACTTTACCCGCTACCGGTGCCGATCTGCCGGTTGATATGACTGCCCTTAATCTTGATCCGCGGTTTTACCAAACCATTGCTTATGATGGTAAATATTATAGTAGTCAGCGTGGTGTTTTAGCCTATTATAAAAAAGGCGATTATCCAACCGATGGCAATTTAGCCAGTAGTGATGCCGGGGTTGATGGTTATGCTACGGAGGTATATAAGTTTGTTGCCCGTGTTGATAATATGACCGACAATCACCTGGCATGGCCTGTATTTAGGTTAGCTGAATTTTATTTAAGCTATGCCGAAGCCTTGAATGAATACCAGGGGCCAGGAGGCGATGCCACCAACTACCTTAATTTGATCAGGAAACGGGCCGGAATGCCGGAAAAACATCCTGCTGACCCCAGTTCGTTCAGAGATGCCATACAAAATGAGCGTACTATCGAATTGGCCTACGAAGGACATCGATATAATGATCTTAATCGTTGGTTAAAGGCAAAATCGGTATTGAACGGCACTTTACATGGTATACAAACTACCGCCAGGAAGGGTACAGACGGGCAGTTAAAGCGAACCTGGCAGGTGGTGCCTTTTGTTACCAGAGTGTTTCCACCGAAATACTACTACGTTCCATTCCCAAGTAAAGAGATCAGTTTAAGGTATCTGGGTAATAAGAGTTGGGACGGACAAAACCCCGGGTGGTAATCAGCTATACACATTAACAATTAATGAGAAAAATGAAAAAAGAATATATAACCCTTTTTGCATGGATTTTTACGTTCTGTAGTTTTTCTGTCGCTACCGCGCAAACTACGAATGTTAATCAGGCAGATTCCACTAAAGCCAACAATAGTGTTACAAAAAGTATAATTGACGGTGGAATAAAAACTGAAAAATCATGGAGAAATACAGGCGCTGTTTTTACCCTGCCGGGTGAAGATTTAACCCATATGACGGTAGGTAACTTATTAAATACACTTCAGGGACGGATTCCGGGTTTAACAGTAGTAACCGGATCTGGCGAACCCGGTTATGATAACCCTACACTTTATGTAAGGGGGCAAAGCAGCTGGAATATAGCCGGAAACCAGGTGCTTATTTATCTGGATGGTTCGCAGGTTGATATGGGAGCTATAAGCGGTTTATCTGCCTATGAAATAGAATCGGTAACACTGTTAAAAGATGCCACTGCATTAGCCGTATACGGATTGCAGGGTGGGGCAGGAGTATTAAGTATTAAAACTAAAAGAGGCGCTGTGGTACCTAAAACTCAGATAACCGTTAACGGCAGGTATGGGATACTTAGTGCTATTGACTTGCCCAAGGTAATGGATGCCTATGGTTACACCACCGGCTACAATCAGGCATTAAAGAATGATGGACTACCTATTAAGTATCCTAATCCCGAGTTGTATAAAGCAGCTAACGATCCCTTTCATCCAAACGTGAACTGGTATGACGAGCTTCTTAAAAAAACATCAACTATTCAGGATTACAATTTTTCTTTCCGGGGTGGCAATGCTACGGCTAAGTATTTTGTATTAATGAACTATACCAATTTTGATGGCTTATACAAGAATGCCGATGTTATTGATAAGGATTTTGGTACCAATGCCAAGTATACCAAACTAAACCTTCGGGCCAATGTGGAATTACAGTTGAACAAGAATCTATCCGTAATGGCCAACATCAGTGGTATAACTGAGGATAGAAATACTCCGTCGGGCTTTGCCGCCGGTGATGTGTTCAATGCGCTGATGTATCTGCCGGCTTCTGCCTTCCCGGTGAAAAACCCGAACGGTTCATGGGGTAATAATTCGGCATATGGTTTTAATCCGGTTGAGCTTTTACAGCAAAATGGAGTATACAGCTCCCATACCCGAACCCTGCAAACTACCTTTAGCTTTACTCAAAAGCTGGATGCCATAACCAAAGGTCTGGATCTGCGTGGATTGGTAGCATTCAGCAATCAATATGTTGGTGTTTATCAGAAACTTTTCTCGGTGCCTTCTTATGAGATTGTAAAAGATGCCAATGACCAGCCCGTGATGTCAAACGGTAGTGTTGTTTATAAAACAATAGGCACTATCAGTCAGTCAAGTAATGATAATGGTGGCCCATTTTGGAACCGGACTACTGTGCAGGTTGGTTTTGATTATGACCGTAGTTTTGGTAAACATACTTTTACCGGTATGATCATGGCCCGCAGACAGGGCTATAGCCACAATGGTTTGGTTTATCAGGTACGCACCCAGGGCTTGTCTGGTGATTTAACCTATGATTACGATCAAAAATACATTGTTGATTTTTCTGCTGCATACAACGGGTCAGCCGATTTTGCACCAGGTAACCGGTATGGCTTTTTCCCTGCCGTAGGTTTAGGCTGGATAGTATCTAAAGAAGATTTCCTGAAAGATAATGCAGCCTTCAATTTCCTGAAACTAAGAGCTTCTTATGGCTCCACAGGTAATATCAACGAAAACTACCGATTCCTGTATCAGCAATTTGCAGTAAGTGCACCCGGGTGGATAACCGGAACGGCTAATACCAATCATGGAGGCCTGGCAGAAGGCCCTTTTACCAATGCTAATGCCGCATGGGAAAAGAAAACCACGCTTAATATTGGTATTGATTGGACGTTATGGAAAAAGTTTTCGGGTACTATTGATGTGTTTACAGAAAAACGTACTGGTATTCTCGAGATCCCGTCGGCCGGCGTGCCTGATTATACTGGTTTTAATTTACAATATGCCAATACAGGCGAGGTACATAATAAAGGACTTGAAGCCTCTCTTAAATTTGACGAAAAGCACCATGATTTTGAATATTATGTAGGTGGCTCGGTGTCTTTTGCCCGGAATAAGATAACCAAACGGTCTGAGGCTCCGCAACCTTATAACTATTTATACACGCAAGGTTACCCTATTGACCAAATGCGGGGATTGGTTTTCAAGGGCTTCTATCAGCAGTCTGATTTTGATGCCAATGGTAACTTAAAGAAAGGGATACCAGCTTCTTCTTATACCAATGTGAAGCCAGGGGATCTGAAATTTGCTGATCAGGATGGCAATGGTATCATTAATGATTATGATAAAGTACCCTTAAATTATACCAAGCTGCCCGAAATTACTATCGGCTTTAATCTCGGGTTCAAATTTAAAGGCTTTGATTTTGATGCCTATCTGCAAGGAGTAATGCACCGTACCGTAAGTTTGCTTGATGATGCGCCTTATTATATTAAGCCATTTGTAAATGGCAACAACATCACCGCATTTTCGGCAAACAGCTGGACTCCTGAAAACGCTGCTACAGCAACTTCGCCCCGCCTTTCTACCTTGAGCAATGCCAATAATACCCAGGCTTCAGATTTCTGGATGCGTAATGGCGATTTCCTGAAATTACGCAGCGTTGAACTGGGCTATACTTTACCTCAAAAAGGCTTTTTAAAGAAACTTGATGCCGTAAGAATATTTGTGAACGGAACCAATTTGTTTACGTGGGATAAAATTGATGGTTTGGAGGCCGAACGCCTTTCGATGGGGTATCCTTTAATGAAAACGGTAAGTTTTGGAATGAAAGTGAAATTGTAGTATAAACTATTGTAATTACAAGGAAATGAAAAAAAATCGATATATAATAACATTGCTGGCAATAAGCACACTGTTTTACTCCTGTAAACGCGATTACCTGGATGTGCAAACTTTACAGGCTGGTGTTACTGTTGATAAACTTTACAGCAACTATACCTATGTACAGCAGCAGGTTTGGAATGTATACAGTTATCTGCCCGATGGGCTTGCTAATCTGGATATGGAGGCAGCTACCGATAACGCGGAAGCCACCGATCCGTTAGATACGTCGCAAACTTTTAATACAGGTACCTGGAACCAGTACAGTAACCCTGCTGATGTATGGGCCAGGAATTTTAAAGGGATAAGACAAGCCAATCTTTATCTGAAAAATAAAAACGCGGTTGATATTTCTTATATTAAAGATAAGATCACATCAACAGACTCAACCACCTATTTTAACGCACGTAATAATGTTAAATTCATGGAAGGCGAGGTGCTTTTTTTAAAAGCATTTTTCTACCTCGAGCTGGTTAAACGTTATGGAGGGGTACCCATTTTTGATCAGCCGTTTGATTATGACGATGCTAACACCTGGAAAAATGTGCAAAGAAACTCTCTTGATGAGTCTCTTAAATACATTGTTACCTTATGCGATAAGTCGGCGGCTATTATACCCGCTAACCTTACCCCTTATTCTTGGTATGAGGCTGGTCGTGTTACGCAGGGAGCCATAAAGGCGCTAAAAGCAAAAGCTTTGTTATATGGGGCAAGTCCGCTTTTTAAAGATAACGGCTCAACCGTAACCTGGGCACAGGCAGCAGCAGCAGCACATGATGTAATGGCCTTGAACGCTTATTCGCTTGATGCTAATTATACTAATTTGTACAGTGCAAATAGCACAACATCAGCCGAGCTTATTTTTTATCGTCGTTACGGTGCTATAAATACGGTTGAGTATGCAAACTATCCTATTGTATTTCAGAATAGCAGGGGTAGGAGTATTGCACCAACTGAAAACTTTGTAGAGAGTTTCGAAGTAGTCCAAAAAGATGGATCAGGTAATATAACCGGTTCGGTGCCTTTTAGTTGGAGCGATCCAACCCAAGCGGCCAATCCTTACCAGAACCGCGATCCCCGTTTCGCGGCCACCGTGGTGTATAATGGGTCTACTTTTAAATCCACAACTATCGAAACATTTACTGGAGGTAATAGTGGATTGCCAAAGCAAAATGCCACTAAAACAGGATACTACATGTCAAAATGGACTAATCAATCTATCGATCTGGTGAATAATACTACTGCCAATCACGCCTGGATCTATTTCAGATATGGCGAGCTCCTGTTGAATTATGCCGAGGCTATGTACAATGCCTATGGTGCCAATGCTGACCCGCAAGGATACGGAATGACAGCCATGCAAGCTATCAACAAAGTAAGGCAGCGTGTAAAAATGCCCGTATTAACAGCCTTGAATCAGCAGGCTATCGAGCATGAACGGAATGTAGAGTTAAGTTATGAAGATCAGCGTTTCTGGGATGTGCGCAGGTGGAAAGAAGGCTCGGTATATTTTAAAACGCCGGTAAACCGTATCGAGATAACTAATTCGGGGGGGACATATAGCTATGCCGTTAAACAACTTGAAGAAAGGGTGTTTGACGAAAAAATGAATTGGTTCCCGATTCCGCAGAGCGAAATCGCGAAAACTAACTGGAAACAAAACCCCGGCTGGTAATCATATCCGGATCATCATATAAATAAAATGTGATGATCCCTTTTTAATAAATAAGGATTTAAAAAATATTTTATGAAAATTCATGTATCATCAATGCTAAAATGGGCTGCCTGTTTAGTGTTGACCATAGCTTCCTGCAAGCAGGAATACCTGGAAGGTGTAAAATCAAATCCAGCGGTGAAAGTTTATTTACCACAGGCAGAAAAGCCAAACGGACTTGTGAATGCGCTTGTTGACGGAAAACTAACTGTTGACAGTGTAGCTGGTACAGCTAATTTTTCTGTCCCAGTATATCGTGGCGGCGAATCAAACTTTGATGCCTTAACTGTAGATGTAGGTATTGATAATACTGCGATAGCAGGTTTAATTACATCAGGTGCCTTACCTGCCAATACCGTTATACTTGATCCTGCTGATTATATCTTACCATCAAAAGATTCTGTAGCACTTAATAATCATATTATGCAGGGTGTTATCATTCCTAAAGTAAAAATTTCTTCTATGGCAAAGTATGGCGGAAAAACTGCGGCTTTAGGTATTAAAATAGCCAATTCGTCAAAGCAGGCTATCAATACCGATATGAATAAGGTGATTATTTATTTTGATGTAGACCAGTTATTAGATGCAGTTACACCAAAAACAAACATGGTTGATAAAACCAAATGGACAGTTTTAAAGATCGCTTCTAATGACAATGTTACGTTTAAGGTTAACGATGACGGAAGCATACTGGCATCTGGTGGTAACGGCGGGCATCAGGGTGTTTATCAATCTTTTGAAGTAAGAGCCAACAAACAGTATAAGATAGATTTTAATGTACAGGGTCAGGGTGCAACAAATACTTGGTTTGAGGTTTACCTAAGTACGTTACAACCAACGCAAAATAAAGACTATAGTGATGGTGGTATACGCATGGCACTAAATACCTGGACCGGTTGTGGAAACGCACCTTTTAATGGCTTACTATCAGTTGTTAAATGTGTTGGTAGCGGTAATGTTGTTTCATTTCCTAATGCCGGCACGGTTTGGCTGGTTATTAAATCAGGTGGGGATAACCTGGGGACCGGCGGTATAAAATTGACTAATATAGATTTTAGAAGGGTTAATTAACCAATGATATTAACGAGCTCTTTTTGAGATATAGTTGATATAGTATATTGGTACTATGAAGCGTCCCGGGGTGAGATACGGGGCGCTTTTTTGCGTTCTATATTTCAGGTTATTATACCCAAACAGACTATCTTATGCTCGGTTTAGATATAAATTGTTTATTATTTGCTTACAAATTTTCAAATATAGAGTACCTTCAAAAAATGTTAAATAAAAAGTTAATAGGCCTAAGCAGTATATTATTTGTCATGATTGTTTGGGGGAGCAGTTACCCTGTAACTAAGATGATCATCAATGATATACAGCCGTTAACGCTTGCTTTTTGTCGTTGTTCTGTAGGTGCTATCACATTACTGCTTATATTTTTGATCAACAAGGATAAGCCGATCAGGGAATATTTAATTGGTGTGCCCTGGTTTTCTATCATTTTTATGGGTTTAACTGGCGTTACCTGTTTTTATACCCTTTTTAATATCTCGGCTCAAATGACTTCTGCATCAGTGGGTTCTCTGATACAGGGTTTTATTCCGATTTGCATAACCTTATTTGCCGCAATGTTCCTTAAAGAAAAACTGTCTGCTGTGCAGATCATTGGGGTAATTGCCTCTTTACTAGGTGTAATGCTCATTGGGTTTTTATCAAGCGATAATAACAGCGATACCCGAAACAGTATAACTGGAAACCTATTAATGATTATTGCGGTAATTTCATGGGCGGCATATACGATCATGTCAAAAAAGACTGCAGCTCAATTTAATCCACTGCTGATCACCAGTCTAAGTACATGTATTGGTTCACTATGTTTACTACCCGCGGCTATATTTGAAAACAGGCATTCTGGCTGGCCGGTTATACACCTGAATTCATGGCTGGCGATCCTTTATCTCGGTGCTGTATCCTCGGGTATCTGTTATTTACTATATAGCAAATCGCTACAATTATTAACCGCGGCACAGGTTGGAAATTTTGCTAACCTTGATCCTGTAGTTGGGTTGATTATATCTCTTGTTTTTTTAAATGAGCATATCAATATTTTACAGATAGCCGGCGCGGTTTTAGTTTTAGGCGGAATTATGCTCAGTACCTGGAAAAGCCGGCTGACTGGTTAAAATAATTCAGACAAGTTTGCATTTATAAATAGAAATATCGATGAAAGTTAAACGCATAGTAACCAATATCAGCACACCTGATATTGCAGAGATCAAACGTTTTTATCAGGATGTTTTAGGACTTGAAGTGCTGATGGATCATGGTTGGATAGCAACATACGGATCCTCTGATAATATGAGTATTCAGATTAGCTTTGCATCAGAAGGCGGCTCTGGTACACCGGTTCCGGATATTTCTATAGAAGTTGATGATATTGGCGTTGCGTTTGAGCGGGTGCGTAAAGGCGGCTTTAAAGTAATCTACGGGCCTGTTGATGAACCCTGGGGTGTAAGGCGTTTTTATGTGCGCGATCCTTTTGGCAAGCTGATTAATATACTAGCCCATCTATAGTATGCCGATCTATTATCGGATAATAGCTACCCAACCAGCCAGGGGTTTGCTGCCATTCTTTAAATCGATGATATAATAATAAGTACCTGATGGTACTTTGCCGCCGTGATAAGTTCCGTCCCAGGGTGTCCCATAACCATTGGTATGAAACAGAGCCTGGCCATAACGGTTAAATATACTAACCGTGCAATTTGGATAGTTGATCAGATCGTCAATTTTCCATAAATCATTAAACCCATCGCCATTGGGTGTAAAGGTATTGGGGATATGAATAGGTGTTATTACCGTAACCGTAACCGGAACGGTAGTTTGACAGCCGATTGATGAGGTAGCCGTAAGATAATAGGTAGTGGTAACGCCCGGGTTGGCCAGTGGATATGTCGTGCTGGTACTACTCAGACCAAATGCCGGCGACCAGCTTAAGGACACAATATCTCCTGAGAGTTGTGGAGCCAAAGTTACACTTTCGCCCAGCTTTATAGTTGGATTCTGATTGAAAACAATTCCCGGTGACGGATTAATATGAGCTTGTATAGGTGTACTGGTTTGCGGTACTGTACAGCTTGCATTATTAGCCGTAACACAAGTAACCATATCACCGTTTTGCAGGGTACTGCTACTAAAGGTTGGTTGATTGAATCCGGCATTAACACCGTTTACCTGCCATTGATAACTGACTGTTGTACCTGCCGGAATGCTTGCTGTAAAGTCAATAGGTTTTCCCGCACATACAGTAGCATCAGCTGGTAAGGAGCTAATGGTAGACATGATACCGCCTTGCGGAGAAGTAGAGTTAATAGAACTTACCACTGTTACGGGCACATTGATAGAAACTGTACCGCCCAGCATGGGTGGGGTATTGGTATTACCATTACTATTGCCAACAATGCCGTTTCCTGCTATAGTGGTAAACTGTCCGGCTGGGGTTATGCGTACTATACGTTCATTATAGGTATCAACAACAATGAGGTTACCAAACGGATCCAGCTTTATGCCAATGGGATTATTTAAAGTAGCATTATCTCCGGGGTTGGTAGTATACAACTGAAGCGTGGTAACGTTACCTGATGGATCGATCTTACGGATGGCATTATTTTTTGAATCAGTAACATATAAATTCCCTTGATTATCCCTGATAATGCCTTTTGGTTGGTTAAAACTCGCTGCTGCTCCTGTACCATCAGTAAATCCTGAACCGTCATGACCTGCTATAGTGGTAATGGTACCATCAGGAGCTATCTTTTTAATGGCACTGCTGAAATCGGTTACGTATAAATTCCCCTGGGGGTCTGTAGTGATACCTATAGGGCTATTTAATTTTGAAACAGATGGAGGTGCTGTAATGGTGGTAACCAGGCCTCCAGGTGTTACTTTACGAATCAGATAATCGCCCTGTGTTATATATAAATTGCCGGCAGCATCTATGGTGATACCTTTCGGATCCTGAAAACTCGCGGCTGTACCCAATCCGTCAGCCGTTTTGTTTTGGCCATTACCGGCCAGGGTAGTAACGGTACCATCGGGCGCTATCTTCCTCACACGGTCATTTTCATCAATGACATATAAATTCCCTGCCGGGTCAATGGTGATGCCATTAACTACTTTGAATTTTGCTGTAGCGCCGTTACCATCTGCATATCCACAACCGCTACCACCCGCAAAGGTTGTTACCACGCCGTTGCTTGCAATTTTTCTAATGCTGCAACTATAGCTGTCAGCCACGTAAATGTTACCGGCTGCATCGGTTACCGCATCAGAAGGTACACTAAAAGTAACAGCCTGGGGATTTGGTCGTAAATTGCTACTGGTAAGTGTAATGGTTTGATTTCCGAGATTTGCACAACTTAAATTTGGAGGGCTTATAGTATTCGTTAGTGTACTGCCATCACATACAAATGGTTGACCCAAATCGCTAACCTGTACCTCGTAAATTCCACCCTCACTTAGTTTAAGTGTTATAGGGCCGGGTTTTGGAAAAATTACCGGGACAGCATAAGCGGTAACCGAAAAAAAAACAGCCGTAGTGCCCCCAAACTGATCACCAGCCGTGAGTGTAATAGTGGTAGGCTGGTTTACAATTAGTGCTGTACCTGCAAGAGGTTCCTGTTTAATACTAAGTGTGACATTTGTACAAATATCATGAGGAGCAAACATTGTGGTATAATCAGGCAGAGCGGTATTACAGCTATTGTCTGCCGGAATAGCTACATCATGATAAGTTGAAAATATGGGAGTACTGGCAACTATAACCGGTATTGCTTTTGTTTGAGTGGTGCCTGGTGTACCATTACTGGCTGTAACGGTTATGGTTTGCGCGCCAAGTGATGAACAATCGAGTTGAGACGGATTAACCGTAACAGTACCATTTGCAGCCAGCCCACTGATATCGGCAACATCTGTATAGGCAATGGTTTTATGACCGGTTTCGTCAAGCTGTAATCTTACCGCCATTTTAGGTGTAATCTGCGGAGTTTGCGCCTGAGCCGTACTAACGGCAAAAATTAACAGGCAAAATACGCACAGGCTCTTTTTTAATGCTGGGGATGCACCAGCAATTATCCTATAATTTTTTAGGTAATAGGCAGAGGCTGAAATAGAAGTTGAAAGCATCTTTTCCTTGTATTACAGATAATGCATCCCATTACCCATCAGTTAACACAAAGTTGTTAATTAGCAAATTAAACGAAAATACGGTTCATTATGTTCAGTACGCTTATATCCATATTATTCATTATTGGTATTCATCGACAAATTTGTAATCCCCCAAAACGGCAAACAAGAATTTACCGAACGGATGAACTTCAACAGGGATTTTATTAAAAACTTACCCGGTTTTTTAGGCGATGCAGCCTACGAACGCATAGACGAAAACGGAAACATGATTTGTATAACCATTGCCAACTGGGAAAGTGAAGAGGCCTTAAACCAGGCCAAACTCAAGGTACAGGCAGAATACCAGCGCATTGACTTTAATCCGGCCGAATTGTTGAGCCGCCTAAATATTACGATGGTACGGGCTGTTTTTCAACCCGTAGCCAATTAATTAAGGCATCGGCAGGTATATTTTATTGGAATACCTGCCGATGCTCTATTCATACTTAAGGAATTACTTTTTTACGACGAAATTCATCAAACAGATCCACAAACATTTGTTCGGTATCTACATATTCATGAAAGCCAAAACGGCGGGCTTTGGAGCCATCGGCAAAAAAGTCGTAATCCCACGAAAAAACAAAATCACCAAAGCCCCAATAAGAAATAGCTTCATAGCGATGCTTTTCGAGCCCGTGTTTTTCTTGTATCTTCCCCCATATCGGCGCTTTATCGGCCATTACCGTTTGTAGAGGCATTTGCAGTGGAGGTGCGGTTTCCATATCAAAATAGCGGGCAATTTTTGGCCACATGTCATTCCATCGAAAGAGGTCGCCGTTGTTGATATTAAAAGCCTGATTAGCACACCTTGGATCAGTAGCCGCCCATACGGTGGCTTTTGCCAATAATCCTGCATCAGTCATTTCCATCAGTTTATCATAGGCTCCCGGTTTGCCCGGAAAGCGTAAAGGGATGCCTAACTCTTTAGAAACAGTAGCGTAAACAGCAATAAGCAGGGCCAGATTCATAGGGTTACCTAGCGCAATACCACCTACTACCGAAGGTCGGATAGTCGACCACGTCCAATTTTTGCCTTGCTGCCGCCGTTCCAGAAAATTTTGCTGATCAACGTTAAATTCCGGCGGCATATGTCCTGCATCGCTCTCTTTAGCGGGCGTTTTAAAGGGGCCAAGATGGGCGCCATAAACCTTATATCCCTGCATCAGACTGATATGCTGCAGGTTTAAAGCTATAGGCTCGATGACATCAACCACGTTTACCAGCATAGCTAAATTGGGTTCTACCAGTTCGGCCCAGGTAGGTTTATCCTGGTAGGCTGCATAAAATATATGGGTGACAGCCGATAATGCACTCAGTTGTTTGGCGGTATCTTCTTTGTCGAGCAAGTTTACGGGGATGTAGGTCAGGTTTGTTGAAGAAATACCCCCACGCCTGGAAAGCCCAATAATATTCCAATTACCAAGCGATACCAGGTGGTTGATGAGGTTGGTGCCAATAACGCCATTGGCGCCAACTATTAGTGCTGTTTTAGTAGGATTTGAAATTTGGTTATGCATGATATTGTTTGTTGCTGATATCAAAATTCAAACTTTTACCCTCTTTGAATCCTGTAAAAAACAAGCATTAGTATGTAAGATTGGTGTGAAGTAAGAATGAAAATATTTTTTATATAATACATTGTAATACGATGCTATTTGTATAGCTTTATATTATGGAGTCCAATGTTATAGCAAAATGGGAAACGCAAATGAAAAAGGGTACGCTTGATTTCATTATTCTTTTGCTTTTAAAAAAGAAAGAACAATACGGATATGAATTATTGGAACAAATTAAGTTAGCTTCTGGATATGATATCAGCGAAGGAACCATTTACCCGCTTCTGAACCGTTTAAAAGATGATTTATTAATTGAATCAAAATGGGTAGAAATGGAAACCGGTATGCCCCGTAAATATTATAGCATCACCAATAACGGCCAGGCATCTTTAGACAAAATGATCACATTTTGGACAGTGCTTTCCGCCAATCTTGAAAACCTTATTTAAAATATTAAATCATGAACAAAGACACGTTACTAAACGACCAGCATTATAAAGTCTATATGAAAGAGGTGAACAGCCTGATTAATAAATTACCTAAGCATGATCAAGCAGATATTCAAAGAGAGATTAGCAGCCATATTTTTGAAAGCCTGAATAATTATCCTGAAACAACAGTGGAGCAGGCCCTGGAAAATCTGGGAGAGCCACAAACGTATTTAACAGAATGGGTAATAACCAAAAAGCTGGAAAGAGCTGTGAGTACCTTTAATCCTTTCAGGATAATCTGGGGACTGATTACTGGGATTTTTAGACATGGGGCCTACGCGTTTAAGTATATTCTTTTTGGTTTGCTGTATTTATTTACGTTTGCATTCGGCTTCCTTTGTGTCGCTAAGATCATTGTTCCAAGCCATACTGGTTTATTTATCTCTTCACAAAGTTTTGTTTTTGGTTTTAGTAGTGACACCAGCAACGTGCATGAAGTACTTGGATCGAAATTTATTCCTATTTGCCTTTTTATCACCATTTTGCTGTATATGGTGATCACCGTGTTGTTAAAGATGTCATTATCAAAAGCTAAAGAATCACTTTTTTAAAGATACTTTAACTAAAGCAGTCGATGTTATTCCAGACCGTATTCCTTCAGTTTTCTGTATAAAGTAGCTACGCCGATGTTGAGAAGCTGTGCTGCTTCGGCACGGTTACCATGCGTATGGTTCAGAACCCGCTGAATATGTAGTTTTTCTACTGATGACAGATCAAATGCCGATATCGGGATGCCAGTTTTTACTTGTTGTTGCTGAATTTCGTAAGGTAACAGAGTTTCATCCAGAATGTGGGTATCGGCCAGTATCACTGCCCGTTCAATAATGTTTTTCAGCTCACGGATATTGCCTGGCCATGGGTAATCCTCCAGTTTGCGGATAAACTCGTCGCTCAATTCATTGATCTGCTTTTTCACCTTTAAGGCAAAGTGTTGCATGAAATATTCGGCGAGCAGTTTGATATCTTTTTTACGTTCGCGCAAGGCAGGCAAGGTGATCTGAAAAACTGAAAGCCGGTAAAACAGGTCTGACCGGAAATGTCCCTCGGCTATTTCGGTTTGCAGATTGCGGTTGGTTGCTGCCAGTATGCGTACATTTACCTGTGTCGGCTTAATATCACCAATTTTTAAAAACTGTTGTGATTCCAGCACCCGGAGTAATTTGGCTTGCAGATCATGATCCAATTCGCCTATCTCATCTAAAAAAATGGTACCTCCATTAGCTTCCTCAAAAAGCCCTTTTTTATCTTTCAGCGCCCCGGTGAATGACCCGGCTTTATGACCAAACAGCTCGCTTTCCAACAATTCCTTGGTAAACGCGCTGCAGTTTACCGCCACGAACGATTTGGTATTTCGGTTGCTGGCCTGGTGAATAGCTTCGGCAAAAATTTCCTTGCCTGTGCCTGTTTCACCCAATAATAAAACGGTAGTATCGGTTAAGGCCACCTTTTGCGCCAGCTTGATCACGTCGCTAATAGCAGTTGATCTGCCAATAAGCCTGTCGAAACCAAACTTATCGTTCAGCTTGCTTTGCAGCTCTATAACGGTTTGCTGCAACAGGGCTTTATCCATAGCCTTACTTACCAGCGGGATGATCTTTTCGTTATCATCGCCTTTGGTGATATAGTCAAACGCCCCGGCTTTAATGGCTTTTACACCATCGTTAATAGTACCGTAAGCGGTTAGTACAATAATTTCTGTTGAAGGATAATTCTTCTTGATGGTTTCTGAAAGGGTGATGCCATCGGTATCGGGCAGCTTTACATCACTGAGGACTACGTGTATATATTCCTGCTGCAATTTGCGCAGACCATCTTTTCCATTGGCGGCGGTAAAAACCTCGTGCCCCTCCAATTGCAGGATACGAGCAAGCAGGTTGCGTAACCGTTCCTCGTCATCAATAATTAAGAGCTTGCCTTTTTGCATGATGGCAAATATGGTAAATTTTGACCGTTGATTTTAATGATTGCACTGATTTCATTGATGCCAGGGGAATATGGAGAATCCAAGATCAACCAACATAATCAGCGGGATTAACGTAATCATTTTGATCAGTGGTTTACCAGGCCCTTGCCCGACGGGTGGCACGCATCAGCTGACGGTGCCTTTTGGCCTCATAATAATCGTTGGTTACCAGTATGGAATGTATTACGCCCGGTATCCAGAAACACAGAGTTAAAAGTATATTCAATATAAATGCTCCGATACGGCCAGTGGTCAGGATGGCCAGCGGAGGGAATAAGAAACATAAAAAGTATCTCATGGCTCTAAAATTTAACAGTAAAGTTTATTGTAAAAGGACACTACTCACTGCTATGATTTTCCAATCATGGTTAAACATCTTCCAAATCCTGGTAAAGCGAAATGTACCTTCAAATGCCTCATCATTATACTTTCCGGCAATGTATTTTTTAACGGTAACAATAGCTATATCTTCTATGAAACGAATAGCCTGTTCACTAATCTGGATATCATGAATGCCAAGGCTGCCTGATCTGTGGGCATCTAAATCCATTTCTTTGGTTAATACTTGCCCCATATGATTGGTGAAGATCAAATCATCATGCAGTAAATAATCTAAGACGGATATATCACTACTTTTCATGGCAGCTAACAGTTGCCGCTCATTCTTAATAATTTCATCTTTGCTTATTATCCTCATTACACTGTTTAGACAGCGAAACTATTTTTTTGTTACGCTACTATTAGTCGCGCAGGTTGAGTGGTAATTGTTCGCCAAAAAATAAGGCTTTGAGTTCGGTGGCGTCATTTGGCTGCATTTTTCCACCAAGTATTAAACGTAGTTGCCGGCGGCGTAGGGCACCTTCAAATAGCTTGATCTCTTCTTCCGTTTCGGGTATTAGGGCAGGTACAGTTGTTTTTTGTCCTTCGCTATCCAGGGCTACGAAAGTGTAGTAGGCTTCGTTACTTTTTGCACGGGTGCCTGAGGGGATATTTTGCGCCCATACATCCATCCTTACCTCAACCGAAGTAGTGAATGCGCGGGTTACCTTAGCCTCAATACTGATTACATCACCCAGTTTAATGGGTGACTGAAACGATACGTTATCAACCGAAGCAGTTACTACAATACGGTTGCAATGTTTTTGCGCAGATATAGCTGCAGCAATATCCATCCAGTGCAGCAGGCGCCCACCCATCAGGTTGTTTAATGTATTGGTATCATTGGGTAATACCAGCTCGTTCATGATGGTATATGATTCTTTGGGCGATTTTCCGGTCATGTGCTGAATTTTATGCAAAGATAAGCATTTTTGGAGCAAGGATTTTTTGAACAAGGAGTAAGGATTTTTTTGCTTCTCAGATCCTTGTTCCTTGTTCTAAAAATCCTTGATCCCTGGCCCTACTTTTTCACACTGTTCAATTCCCCAAAGCCAACCAGTTCGTCCCAGCGGGCGGTGGGAGCACGGTAGTAGATAAGCAGCTGGTAATCATTTTCGGTTTCAAAATGACTGCCTTCCAATGGGATATCGCTGGCTCTTTTGGTGGCGTTGTCATACCAGACGTATTCATAATCATATACACCCTGTTTCAGGAGCAAGTTGATATGGTATTTACCATCGTCGCCCATGGTTAACTTACTGCGGTCATCCAGTTTATAATCATTAAAAGCGCCGACAATATAGGGGCTTCCCTCTGCTGCAGATTTATAAGGGGCCAGGCTAAAATAAATATGAGCATAATCGGCATCTGTACGTGGGTCGGTGCCATCCTGGTTCAGTACAAAGAATTTGCCGTTATTATCATACAGTAACAGATAATCCGGGCTGTCACGAACAGGGTCGGTAAGTAGCACCACATTGTTGGTCGTATCTTTTATAATACGCAAAATACGCTGGGAATTAAGCTTTAACGTACGGGTATCAAACAGCCTGAACTCGTTACGGCCGGGAAAATCATTGATTGATACATCGTTATAAACCAGTTGTGTACCGCGTATATAGGTTGGCTGCGTGTTTAAGATACCTGTTTGGGTGCGCGCGTTCTGCATGAGTAAAGCACGGATCTCGAACGATGGATTTTGTATTGGTAAACCAGCATAGTCAACCGTGAAATTTACCTTTTGATTGGTTTTGCGGGTTTGCACATCCAGCGAGGTGCCGACAGTGGCCGCTATAGATACCTTTTTGTTGACTACATATAGGCGGCGCGTAAGTACAGGTTTCGACTGGTCACCATTTTCATAAACTTTGAGTATGTAATTGCCTGATATTTTGGGTGCTATATTGTTATTTGGCAGCTTGAGCTCATAGTGTGTATATTTTTGAATGGTACCGGTAGAGTAGGTGTAAGTATACAAACGGTCGTCGGTGAAGCTTTGCAGATACTCGGCGGTAGATAGGTTTGACGAGTTCCAGCGGGTATCGCAGTGTTCAATGGTATAGTAGTAATTACGACTACCGCCACGCAAATCATCAAAGGCTAGTGTTACTTTTTCTGTTGATCCTAAAGCGATTACCGGAAATGAGCCCTGCTTTTGGGTATTGTAAAATTCCACGCTTTTGATAGCCGGATCATACACATTATTATCATAAGGCGATTGCGCAAATCCCCGCAGGGTAGTGAATAAGAGAACCAGTAGGTAGCAATGTTTTCTCATTTTGTATAAGCTTATTTTATTTGGCCTGATCGGCGTGGCGAAATTTAAGAAATTCCGGAACAGAAATAACGGGGTATCGCGTATTTAAAAAATTATCCTTTCAGGAAACCTTTTTAAACCCTGGATTTTAACACTTTTCTGCTCAAAAACGGCGTAAAATCATTCAAAAATTAACTCAAAATCATCGATTTTAACACTTTTTAACAAATTTTGAAGCTGTTTTAGCGTGTTTTTGAAACTTTAAAAAGTATTAAATAATTGATTGTCAAATAACTGTATATAAAACGGCCAATTTTTGGCCTTGTTTTGCTCTTAACAGAACAGCCCGGCTACCTGTTTAAAAGGCAGCCGGGCTGTTATTTATAAATATACGAATTTTTGGAATAAGGAGCAAGGATTTTGGGAGCAAAGCCCCCTCTGTTGCATGTCATTGCGAGCGCAGCGTGGCAATCTCCTCGTGTTCATGTATGCGAGGAGATTGCTTCGTCGTTCCTCCTCGCAATGACATACAGTAGAAAATTCTCACCCTCTTTCCGCCGCAGGCGAAGAGAGGGGCGTCCAGCGAAGCGTAGACGGGGTGAGTCGTCTGCCCGATGCAAAAAGCAAGATTGGGATACCATAGATCTGCCAACAGATAAAATAAATAACCGTATAAATTACATTTAATAAGCAATCTATATCATTGATTATTTGCATGTTAAGATAACATAATAGTTTGCTCATATTGGTGACTAATGGCAGTAGACAGTATTATAGTTTTATAACATTAAAAAATAGGCGGCAATATCTATGCACATTGACTGCTTAAACCAATTAACCTGTAACCAGTTAAATTTTCCTGCAATGAAAAAAATTTACACTCTTCCCCCCGGTGGCCATGCTTTGCCAAAAAAGATCATTCTTATTGAACGCACTGTATTAGTGATGCTATCAAATCTGAGCCTGAAAATTTAACCACACTTATTTTTTAAAGTAAGGCAGACAGCTATGGCTGTCTATTGATAGCCTAATTTGGTTAATCTGTAACTAATTAATTTTCTCGTAATGAAACAAGTTTTACCCCTGCCTTGTAATGGCCGCGCTTTGCCCAAAAAAGTAGCCGATGTTGTATGCTGGCTGCATTTATGGGCGTACGGCTAAACGTTGATGGCCCACATATCTTATCCAATTTACACCTGGTGAGCAGTCTTATCTGCAAGTTGACTGCTCTCATTCATTAACCTGTAACCCAATTAAATTTCCTGCTATGAGATTAATTTTTCCCCTGTCTTCCAGAGGTCCGGCCTTGGGCCTCAAGATCATGTATGTTGTATTGGCTGTATTGATGGCCATCACCATGCCGCTAAATGCCAAAAGCTTACGAACCCTGCATTATTCATCCATTTTACCTATTGATGTAAAGGGCAAAGTTGTGGATGAGAATGGCCTTGGCATACCCGGAGCTACTATTAAAGTAAAGAATGTTGACAAAGCCGCCATAACCGATACGGAAGGTAACTTTAGTTTGAAAGGGCTGCCTGACAATGCCATCCTGGTGGTTTCCTACGTCGGGTATATTACCCAGGAAGTAAACAGCGCTTCCGGCAATATGGTAATCAAACTGGTACCGCAATCAAAAAAATTAGATGAGGTGGTAGTTATCGGCTACGGATCTGTTAAAAAATCAGACTTAACGGGCTCTGTGGGTACGGTAAAATCCGAAACATTACAGGAGCGCCCGGTATCATCTTTAAACCAGGGCTTATCTGGCCGCGTATCCGGTGTTAATGTGTCATCCAACTCCGGCAGGCCTGGTGCCCGATCTAATATCCGCATCCGCGGCTCCAGTTCATTGAGTGTTTCCAATAATCCACTATATGTAATAGATGGGGTGATCCTGAACCCTGTAGATCTGCGGAACGGAAGTACGCCGATAGATTATCTGAACCCGAATGATATCGCCTCTATCGAGGTATTAAAAGATGCTTCGTCTACCGCTATTTATGGTGCGCGTGGAGCCAATGGTGTTATCCTGGTAACCACCAAACGCGGAACTTCGGGCGGTGGTAAAATTACCTATGATCCCGATTTCAGCATCGGTGTGCTTCCTAAAAAGCTGGCTGTACTCAACTCCAAAGAGTTTTTGGCTGTTGAGGACCTGGCTTATGCCAACGCCCAAAAGTACGATCCGGTTGGTTGGGCCACCGGTACAAAATATACCAATCCCAAAACCAAACGTACCAATCCTAAACTGTTTGATGCCAGCGGCAACCCGTTGTATGATACCGATTGGCAGGAAGAAGCATTTCAAAAGGCCTTTACGCAAAACCACCAATTGGGTATTACTGATGGCGACGAAAAAAGAAACCTTGGCGCTTTTTTAAACTATCGTAACCAGGCGGGTCTGGCAAGGGGTTCATGGCAAAAAAGATTTGCCGGTCGTTTTGTGTTTGACAGCCAGGTAAAAAGCTGGATAAAAATTGGCGGTACGCTGAGTTATACCAACCAGGACGATAAACAGGTTGATCAGTTGGATGGCGGCGGTATTACCATGATGCGCCAGGTGATCGAAGAACTGCCCATCATCCCGGTAAGGTATCCTGATGGCAGCTGGGCCAGTAACCGCGATTACCCGGGAATGGAGGGTGGCGATAACCCTTTACGGATAGCTGCCGACAGGATATCGCTATTGCATACCCAAACCTTATTGGGCGACATGTCGGCCAACATTCACCTGGCCCCGGGATTGGATTTTAAATCAACCGTAGGTGTCAATATCATTAATCAGCGGGAGGATTATTCGGCTGTGAAAGGCATGCAATATATTTCGGATAATGGCGATGCTTCCGTAAACAATAACCGCTACAATTCATGGCAGTTTGAAAACTACCTTACTTATAATAAACGGTTTGCTAAAATACACGCGGTAACCGCCATGGGCGGTGTTTCCTGGCAGCATGTTGACCGCTTTGAAGACCAGGCAAGTACACAAGGCTTTACCGATCCTTATTTCCAATTCAATAATCTGGGTGCCGGGTCAAGTCCGCAGGCGCCTTATTCCAACGCGCAGGCGTATGGGCTAAACTCGTATTTTGGACGTGTCAATTATAGTCTTCGCGATAAATATCTGGTCACCTTTACCGGCCGTTATGATGGCTCTTCAAAATTTGGGGCCGATAATCAATTCGCTTTCTTCCCATCGGCGGCTTTGGCCTGGCGGGTAATGGAAGAGGACTTTATGAAGAATATCCCGGCCATTTCCAATTTAAAACTCCGGGCCAGTTATGGTGCTACCGGTAACTCCGAAATTCCAGCATACAGGGCATTGGCAGGGCTGGGTAACTATAACGTTATTTTTAATGGCGAACGTAATATTGGTGTAGGTACCAACCGGGTAGCCAACTCCACCTTGCAATGGGAAAAAACCAAACAGCTGGATTTTGGAATGGAGCTGGGCCTGTTCAACAACAGGCTGAACCTGGAGCTTGATCTGTACCGCCGCAAAGTAGATGGTATGCTGCTGGATGCCCCGCTGCCATTTTCCAGCGGTTACGGCAGTGTTTACTCCAACGTGGGCAGTATGGAGAACAAGGGTATCGAGTTTACCCTCAACTCTACCAATATCAAAACCGGGGATTTTACCTGGAGCACTACCTTCAATATCTCCGTTAATAAAAATAAAGTGCTGGCCCTGGCCAATGGTAATGCCGATATATTATCGGGCAATGGCATCATCAGGGTTGGCCAGCCGGTGGGCTCTTTCTTTGGTCGGGTTAGTTTAGGAACCTGGGGAACTGCCGAGGCGGCCGAAGCCAAAAAGTATGGTATGCTGCCTGGCGATATCAAGTATAAAGACCTGAATAACGACGGTACGATAAACGACCTGGACCGCACCATCATCGGGAAAGGTATCCCCGATGGTTTTGGTACTTTCCTCAACACATTTCAGTACAAATCATGGTCGCTTACTGTTGATCTGCAATACACCTATGGTAATGATGTATTGGACAGGAGCATCCACTCGGCCGAAGACAGGCAGGGCATCGCCAACAGTTATAAAACAGTGCTGAATGCCTGGACCGAAACTAATCAGAATACACCTATCGCGCAGATCCGCCCTATCAATGCTTATTATACCACCAATAATGATAGCCATAAGGTAACCGATGGATCGTTTATCCGCGGGCGTAATTTGTTGCTGGCATACACTTTTCCGTCAAAAACTATCTCCAAATTAAAATTGAGCCGGTTAAGAATCTATGGTTCGGTGCAAAATTTCTTTGTGGCCACCAAGTATAAAGGGTACGATCCGGAGGTTTCCAACTCCAGCGCGCCTTTTGATCAGGGCTTAACCCTGTATGATTATCCAAAGCCAAGGGTATTCCTGGTTGGATTGAACATCGGATTATAATTTATTGCAAAAATTAAGAGAAAAATCATGAAAACTATCATAAAAAAATACGGGTTACTGGCCTTAGCAGTTGGTACCTTAGGTGTTACCGGATGTAAGAAATTTTTAAATGAAACGGACAAGAGTAATTTTACTGTAGATAATTACTTTACCAAGCCTGAGCATGCCCGCAGTTCGGTAAATGCTATTTATGCCAGCTTGCGCGATCCCATGAGCAGCGGCTTTGGCGGCGGAGCCTGGACAATGACAGAATTTGCAACCGGCCAGGCCGCTACCGATCTTGGGCAAGCTGTTGACAGCTATTTTGTAAAAGACCTGCGCAACACTGCCGATAATGGCTATGGGTTAAGTTATTGGCAAAATTATTATAAAGGCATAGGCAATGCGAACCTTTCTATAGCCAAAATACCGGGGATAGCGATGGATGCCACCGAGTCGAAAAGACTGTTGGGTGAAGCCCGTTTTTTACGGGCCTGGTATTATTTTACGTTGGTGCAGCTGTTTGGCAATATACCGCTGATAACCGAACCTGTTGATCTGCAATCAACACAGTTACGACCAAAGCAGGCATCCGCAGAAGATGTTTATAAAGTGATTGTGGATGATTTGAAAACTGCCGAGGCTTCGGGCTTACCATGGACTGACGCCAGCGGAAAGGTAACTTTGGGTGCCGTAAAATCGTTATTGGCCAAAGTATACCTCACCATGGCCGGTTACCCTTTGCAAAAAGGCGCAGAGTATTATGACCTGGCAGCCAAAAAATCGGCAGAAGTATTAGACTCCAAACAGTTTAAATTGTTTGATAACTATTACGACCTGCATAACCCGGCGAAGAAAAATGTGGACGAGAACATTTTTATGATCCAGTATAAAACGCAGATCATCCCCGGAAACTGGCAGGAGCTCATCATCCCTTATAATAAAAATATCTCGGCCTACTCCAGCGAAACCGGGGGTATCTATGCTATGGCCGCCTTTGTACAATCTTACGATCCTGCTGATTTGCGGGCAAAAGAGGGGCAATTCTTTTTTACTAAATTCACCAATCAGGACGATAGAAGTAAAGTGGTTGATCTGGGGGGATACTTTATTTATAAGATATTTGATGTAGTAGCCCAAACAACTACAGCCAATAGTGATCTGAACTGGTCGCTCATCCGCTATGCCGATGTGCTGTTGGTTTATGCCGAAGCTTCCAACGAAGTTGGCGGGCCGACGGCAAAAGCATATGACGCAGTTAACCAGATCAGGACAAGGGCGCAACTACCTAATCTGAGCGGTTTATCAAAAGACCAGTTCCGCGAGGCCATCTGGCGCGAACGCTGGTATGAGCTCTGCTTTGAAAACATTACCTGGTTTGATATGGCGCGTACCCGCAAAGCATTTAATGAGGTTACTAAAGGTTTTGATAATTATGTAGGCCATAAGTTTTCATACGGTCCGGTTTTAACAGACAGGGAACTGTTATTCCCGATACCAAGCCGGGAGTTGCGGAATAACCCGAATCTGGTGCCAACGAAGGGATATTAATTAGTTAGTGAATTAGTGAGTTAGTGAATTAGTGATTGGGGGAATTGTAAGGTAAGACTTCCGAAGTTTTTAAAACTTCGGAAGTCTTTTAAGAAGCGTGTCATCCTGAACTTGTTTCAGGATCTCACAGGACAGACGGTTATGCTTAGCACGTGGGGTGCCGAAACAAGTTCGGCATGACAGAATTTTATTATTATAGACTACATTAGTTAAACCAAATCAAAAAACAACTATATGAAAAAAATATTGATGCTGTTGCTCGCGGTTTTGAGCTTCGGTGTGGTTTCGGCCCAACAGTACGAGGCTAACTGGGCCTCCTTAAATACAAGAAAAATGCCCGAATGGTTTCACCAGGATAAGTTTGGCATATTTATTCATTGGGGTTTATATGCTGTTCCGGCTTACGCGCCGGTAATTGAGAACAGCGGTATGAGCTATGCCGAATGGTATTGGAACCGCATTGAACCCAAGACGCCCAATGAGTTTACCGCTTTTCATAACAAAAACTATGGTGCGGATTTTTTATACCCCCAGTTTGAGCCCATGTTTAAGGCCGAAATGTTTGATCCGCAGCAATGGGCGCAGGTATTTAAAAACTCGGGCGCACGTTATGTTGTGCTTACCTCCAAACATCACGAAGGCTATTGTTTATGGAACAGTCCCGAAGCCGACCGTGACTGGGGGCATCCCTGGAACGCGGTAACCGGCACACCCAAACGCGATCTGCTGGGCGACCTGACCAATGCCGTGAGACAACAAGGGCTGAAAATGGGTTATTATTATTCGCTATATGAGTGGTACAATCCGCTATGGCTAAAAGATAAAAAACGCTTTGTGACCGAACATATGTTTCCGCAATTCAAAGATCTGATAACCAAATACAAACCTTCCATTATTTTTTCGGATGGTGAATGGGACCTGACGGATGCGGAATGGCATAGCCCGGAATTGCTGGCCTGGTTGTTTAACGACTCGCCGGTGGCTAAAGAAGTGGTGGTTGACGACCGCTGGGGAAGTAATACCCGCGGGAAAAATACGGGCGCTACCTACACCACATCGGAGTATGGAGCCGGAATGGATGCCAACGTGATTTGGGAAGAAAGCCAGGGGATAGGGCATTCCTACGGCTATAACCGTAACGAGCAACTGAAGGATTACAAAAGTGGGCACGATTTGATCCTGATGCTGACAGATATTGTATCGCGCGGCGGGAATTTATTGTTAGATATTGGTCCGACGGCTGACGGGCGAATCCCCGTGATCATGCAGCAGCGCCTTACCGAAATAGGCAACTGGCTAAAAATAAACGGCGAAGCTATTTACGAAACAAAGGCCTATAAACAACCCTACCAGTGGAGCCCGGGTATCAAACGTGAAAAAAGCGGAAAAAGCTATATGGCAGGTTACAGCATCGCGCAGTTGGTAAAACCTCAAAAAGACACCACTTATGTGGAAGCCTTTTTTACCAAAAAAAATAAAGACCTGTACTGTATACTGCCTGCCTATGTACCACAATTTAAGTTACGCGCCTTTCATGCAGGAGCAAACACCGTAGCTACTGTTTTAGGAAGCAGCAAAGCACTAAAATTCAAAAATGTGGGCAGCGATTGTATTATCGACCTCTCGGCATTAAAGCCCGGGGAGGTGTCTGCGGAGTTGCTGGTGATTAAGCTTAAGCAGGTCTTGTAATTGTGGAGCTGGAAATTATAAGACTTCCGAAGTTTTTAAAACTTCGGAAGTCTTATAATAATTTGCAAATCAAAAAGTTCCCCCTTCAGGGGGCTAGGGGGCTCTACGCCTCCAACTCCATGATCTGCTCTGCCAGATCTTCCCATTTTTGCTGAACCTGTTTTAGTTCGGCTTGTTTTTGGGTATAGCTGGCGTTGGTATCTTTTAGCTTGTTGCTATCGGTATAAATTTTATCATCGGCCAGTTGGGCTTCCAGTTGCTTTACAACTTTCTCCAATTCAGAGATCTGCTCTTCCATTTTGGCCAGATCCTGGTTCAGTTTTTTAAGCTGTTGGAATTTGTTTTCGCCTTGAGGTTGTTTAGCCGGCTCCGGTTTTTTCTCTTCCTTTTTAGGCTGAGGAGCAGGGATGTCTGTTTTAGGTTCCAGCTTACGTTTAGCCGCCCACTCATCATACTCGGCATAAGTACCCGGGTAAATCTTGATCTTCTGATCTTCGATAAACCAGATCTTGTTGGCTACGTTATCCAGGAAATACCTGTCGTGCGATACCACGATGAACGTGCCTTCGTATTGCTCGAGCGCCTGGATCAGGATGTTTACCGATTGCATATCCAGGTGGTTGGTGGGCTCATCCAGTACCAGGAAGTTGGCATCGGCAGTAAGGGCCTTGGCCAAAGCCACGCGCGATTTTTCGCCACCCGAAAGTACCTTGATCTTCTTGAATACATCATCACCCGTAAACAGGAACGAACCCAGGATGGTACGCAGTTCCGTATCGGTATGTTTTGGGGCAAAAGCCTGTAGCTCCTGCAATATCTGGTTTTCCAGGTGCAGGGACTCCAGCTGGTGCTGGGCAAAAAACGTAGTAGTTACATTATGCCCGGTAGTTACCGTACCCTGAAAATCTTTATCTGCCGAAGCAATGATCCGCAGCAAGGTTGACTTACCCTTACCGTTGGCACCGATCAGGGCTATTTTATCGCCTTTTTCAATTACGGCTTCACCGCCATTCAAAATATCAATAGCCGGATATTTTTTAATGATATGCTCTAAAGTTACCACATGGCGGCCCGATTGCTTACTGAAACGGAACGCGAAGTTAACTGTCGGGTTATCATCATCCACATCATCAATACGCTCCATTTTATCGAGCATTTTGATACGTGATTGTGCCATTTTTGCTTTGGATGCCTTGGCACGGAAACGCTCGATCAAACGCTCTTCCTGTTTTATTTTTGATTGCTGGTTTTTGAACTCGCCACGCTGAATTTCTTCGCGCAGGGCTTTCTCTTCCAGATAAAAAGTATAGTTACCGGCGTAAACAGTAAGCTTGCCTTTGCGCGATTCTACCGTGCGGTTGATCACTTTATCCAGGAACCATCTATCGTGCGATACAATGATGATAGCGCCGTTAAATGCTTTCAAATAATCTTCCAGCCATTGGATAGACGGTAAGTCCAGGTGGTTGGTAGGCTCATCCAGCAGCAGGATATCAGGAGCTTGTAATAATATTTTGGCCAGCATTACCCGCATGCGCCATCCACCCGAAAAGGTGTTAAGCTTGCGTGCGCAATCGCTGTCGCTAAAACCCAAACCGGCTAAAATTTCGCGGGCTTTATATTCAATGTTATAGCCATCAAGCAGTTCAAACTCATGTTGCTTATCGCTTAGCTTGTGTAAAAGATCTTCGGTATAATCGGTTTCCAGCTTTTTAAGCAGGTTCTCGATCTCGTCGTGCAACTGGTTCTGGCGCTCAAAAGCCTCCATTGCCACGTGCACAATAGTTTTATCAGAGGAGTATGACAGCAAATCCTGGTTAAGGTAACCCATAGTAAGGTCCTTTGCCATGGATATAGTACCCGACGTAGGTTTATAGTCGCCTACAATAATTTTCAGAAGGGTAGTTTTCCCGGTTCCATTGGCACCTATTAAACCAATTTTTTCACCGGGTTTTATATGCCAGTTGGCTTCATCGTAAAGGGCCCGCGCACCAATCTCAAACGTAAGGTTATTTATAGCAATCATTTGCGCGCAAAGATACGATTTTTGAGCTTAAAGCGGAAGGCTTAAAGCTTAAGGCTGAAAGAGTAATATCGAATCATGAGTTTCAGATGATGAATAACAAAATAATGTATGATTCTTACTTCAACATTCGAAATTCAGCATTCATTATTCGATATTAAATCTTTTATCCTTAGTTTTCAATTCGTTATCCCACAACTGCTTTAAGCCATGTTTGCGCCATCAGTGCCTCGCCGGGTACGCTGGGATGCACGCCGTCCATGCTCCAGTAAGGGGCGGGCGCTACTTCCAGTGCTTTGTCAAACGCGGACTGGTAGGGCACAAAAACGGCTCCGAATTCGGCAGCGATATCTCGCGCGGCTTTGCGGAACAAATCAAACGTAGGGTACCATTTATCGTCAACTGCCCGTACTCCTTTGGTAGCAAAAGGTTCGCATATCACTAGTTTAACATCAGGTAGGGTTTGCTTGGTGAGCGTAAGCAGTTTCTTATAATCGGTAATGTAGGTGTCAATAGTGCCGGTATAACTGCCGGTAAGGGTATGCCAAAAATCATTCACGCCAATGTGGATACTCAGGATATTAGGTTTTAGATCCAGGCAATCACTGGTCCAGCGTTCGGCCAGTTGATAAACCTTATTGCCGCTAATGCCTTTGTTGTATATTTTCAGGTCTTTGCTGGCATGATCAAGCAATAACTTTGAGGCTGTAATCAGAGCATAGCCCGAGCCCAGGGCGCTGGTAGTATTGGGTTCTGTTTTTGAATGATCGCGGCCCCAATCGGTAATGGAATCACCCTGGAATAGGATTACATCACCAGTATTGAATTTTAATTTAGGCGCATTTTTTTCGGTAGCTAGTGCTGCCGATACAATTTGCGGGATAGCCACCGCAGCTATACTGCCAACAGCTGTGGTTTTCAAAAAATTACGTCGACCTTGTTTAAAAGTATTACTTAATATTTTCCTGATCATTTGGGTTGTTTTAGGGATAACTGATTTTCGAAAATACAGATTTGTGGTGTGTTTTTAAGTAATAAAAGTACTGCCGGGATTGAGTTTAACTAAATTATGTCATTGCGAGCGCAGCGTGGCAATCTCGTCGCGTGTCGAATAGGAATAGCTACGAGATTGTTTCGTCGTTCCTCCTCGCAATAATATACATGGAAAACTTTGCACCTGCCGCTAAACTCGCGGTAGCCGCGGGTAGCCGCCACCCAAATCAAAAAATCCTAAAATTCTGGTTTACACACCTAAAGGAATGTGTTAACTTCGCGGCATGTATTTTTTATTAAAACCCATCCTGTTCCAGTTCGATCCCGAAAAAGTACATTATTTTGTAACCCGCAACTTAAAACGGTTTAACCGTTTTCCGGGTGGCGCTGCCTTGAGCAGAGCTATTTGGGATGTAAACAACCCGCGGCTGGAAAAAGAAGTGTTTGGTTTGCGGTTCAAAAACCCGGTAGGACTGGCAGCCGGTTTTGATAAAAATGCCGAACTCATGGGCGAAATGGCTAACATGGGTTTTGGTTTTGTAGAGATAGGTACCGTTACACCACTGCCGCAACCCGGTAACCCTAAAACACGCATGTTCCGTTTGCCATCTGATGGCGCGCTTATCAACCGTATGGGTTTTAATAACTTTGGTGTGGATGTGGCGGCCGAGCGTATAGCTACTTTTCGCAGAAATGCGAAGGGTGCGCAAAAGGATCTCATCATTGGCGGTAACATTGGCAAAAATAAGGTTACGCCTAACGAGGAAGCTGTTAACGATTATATCAAATGTTTTGACCGCCTGTTTGATGTGGTGGATTATTTTGTGGTGAACGTAAGCTCGCCCAATACACCCGGCCTGCGCGAACTGCAGGAGAAAGAACCGTTGATGCTGTTGCTGAATACCCTGCAACAACGTAATTCAAAAAATGGTATCAGTCGGCCTATCTTGTTAAAAATAGCTCCGGACCTCACCGACTCACAGTTGGATGATATTGTGGATATTGTACAGCAAACCGGTATAGCAGGTATTATCGCTACCAATACTACCATCAGTCGTGAAAATTTAACTGCTGCCGAAAGCTTAAAAAATGAAATGGGTGGCTTGAGTGGCAAACCATTAACCAAGCGCTCAACCGAAGTGATTCGTTACCTGCATCAAAAATCAAATGGATCGTTCCCCATCATTGGTGTAGGCGGCATACACTCCGCCGATGATGCGGTGGAGAAGCTACAGGCCGGCGCATCGCTGGTGCAACTGTATACCGGCTTTATTTATGAAGGCCCGGGATTGATAGGGAGGATTAATAAGAAGTTGATGTCTTGAACTAGGATTAACTTCGTTGAGGGCTGCGTCGTTTTCAGAATTAAAGAATTTTCAGAATTATAAATCTTTCGCAAACACTCGGCAAGAGCCGAGCGGTGTTGGGAAAAAGAAAAAGTTGTCATTTCGACGAGGCACGAGGAGAAATCTTATACGCCGGATACGCAAATTGTATAAGATTTCTCTTCGCCCTCCATCACAAGCCCCAGCCCCTGCTCATCTAAATGACAGCTTTTGGGGGGCTTTCCAACACTAGGCAGGAGCCGAGCGACGGCGAGAAGCACTCTTTACCTAAGCAGTTTGGTATGTTACAGTATTTAGTTTACTGGCCCTACATGAATATTATCAAATAAATTGCGATCATAGGTGCTTGCAATAAATGCCATTCCCTTTGTGCTGCCTTCCGCGGTCACGGTTGCCAGTTGCTTACCGTCTATCAGGCCTGTTATCTGGTTATTCTTTAATTCCAAACGTAGATGATGCCATTCAGATGGGACAAAATTGCGTATCTGCCCCGAAGCCAGGGTTGTATATTGCCAGTTTAATTGCCAGCGTCCGTCGCGGGTTAAAATCCAGCGGAAACCCAGCTTATCGCGGTCGGCATAGCGGCCACCAATTTCTACATCACCACCAGTTAACAATACGTCTCCTTCAATAGAATAATCCTTCCAATGGGAATCTCCGAACAAAGAATGAGGCTTCAACAACCAGTTATCATACCATAATATACCTTCGTCTGGAACTACCTGTGCCAGGCAGGTACCACCTTTTGGTGAGGAAACCGTTTCGAATGTTCCTTTCTGATCAGAAAAATACTTTGGTGTTTCGTGTAATTTATAGGCGTCAAAATCCTCCTGATAAGGGAATGGGAAAGGCTTTTCTGGCGGTATAGTACCAAAAGAACCTTTTTGCTGGCCGGTGGTGTTGGTAATGGTGTAGATGGCATCAGGTTCAACTTCCAGCTCTAGATAGTTTTTTACCAAACTCCGGGTTTTCTGTTCAATGAATTGCTCTTTTGCATCTGATTTCCACACATGTACAGTGCCTTTTTTGAGTCCATCGCCGATAAATAATTGCACCTTACGTTTATCACCCGTTACGATAATTACCGACCAGTCGCCGGTTTGCGGATTACGCAAGGCCACATGACTACCGCGCCAGGTATCGGCCGAAAACTGCCCGCAGGCGCTATCCATATAAACCCAGCCTGGTTCTGCAAACTGTGTGGTATGCGCAATGGCCCAAACAGATGGCCATACGGTGTAATGACCGCTCCAGGGCGCATCTGCCTGTAAGGCGCCGGTATTGCCCCAAATGATCTGGTCATAAATGCCATCCACGGGGCACCAGATCTCGAATTTGGTTACCCGGTCTATAGCGTAAAGCTTATTCATCACACGCGCAAGGTATAAGGCACCTTTGCCACCCCATTCTTGTCCCGACTGGCTCCATTCTTCACTGGCCCATAAGGGCTTGCCCGATGCTTTAGCTTTTTCTGTGGCCCGATGTGACGTCTTTTGGTCGATTTCCCAGGGCTCTCGGCCATCCACGTAATGATAGCCTACCGCGTTAATCAGTTTATCGAGTTTTGGATCTTTTTCGAGTTTGTCAAATATTTGCCAGAACTCGCTGTCGTCATCCGGAGCCTGAAGTTTAACCTTTGAAAAACCGTGTGCATCCAGGGTCGGCCGCAAGTTATTAGCCACCCAGTTAAGGTCGGTACCCATCTCGTTTTGAGCGGCGGATATCCAGTTAATATCTAATCCATAATGTTTACGGGCTGTTTCTAAAAACGAAACGATCCAGTCGGCAGATTCCTGTGAAAAACGGGTGCCCACCCAGCGCGGATAGGCCCAGGGTAAACAATCCAGCATCACATTCCGGTTTCTTTTACGGGCTTCAGCCATCAGCCAAAATTCGTAGCCGCGGGGAATTGGGTTTTTTAGCTCATCACGGGTTATAATATGTGATGGTTCGCTGCCACAAGTAGAGTTTTCGCCACTGCCAATTTCAACTTTAAGATGTTGGAAACCGGCACCAAATTTTGGTTTGAAAAGATAATCCAATACTTCGGAACGCTGCTTTTCCGGATAATCTGCCAGATTTCGGCTGGAAGCTCCCGCACTCACCGCACCTATACCTTCAAAAACTCTTCCTTTATCAGTGGCGCTAAGCGATATGGTTTGAGCCTGAGCTTTGACCGTAAGAACCGGCACAACTAAAAACAGCAACAGCATCTTGAGCCAATTGGAATTAAGCTTTATAAAAGATAGTGACATAGGAATGATGTTTGGTTAATAATATAGTTAACAGGAGATTAAATATATTAAGTTAGATATTGGTTGGATTTCCCTATTATCAAAAGTTGATAATTAATAACGGCGAATCAATGGATATTTTGATGAAAAGAATGGACTATCTCTTGATTTCTTCTACAATCGCTCGACTCTTGCTCACAAGTGTTGAGAAGATATAAAATAAAAATGGGACAAGATTTTGGCTAAAGCCTCAAACTATATGTTTAATTAGAGTCCGTTGGTTGAAACCAACGGCAATGAAAAATCAATCAACGGGTTTTTATTCATTGCCGTCCCATTTATGGGACGGATAATCGTAATATTTCATGGCTTTAGCCTAAAAGCAATCATCCTAACACTTGTAGGCAGGAGCCGGACGATGACGAAAGAGTTATAATTCTGAGAATTCTTTAATTCTGTAAACGGCAAAGCCCTCAACGAAGTTAATTCTGATTCTGACAAAATAACATCCCATAAAAAAATCCCGCCGGTTTCTGAAACGGACGGGATTTGTAAGATCTTTTCAAGCACCGCTAAGCGCTTAAAAACAGAAAAAATTATTTTGCAGCAGCAGCTTTTGCTAAAACTTCGTTGTTTTTAGCAATCTGGCTGTGTTTTGACTCTGCAGAACGGCTTCCGTACTCCAGGTTAGTAGCCAGTTTCAAAAACTGAACTTCTAAACGTGAAGTGGTTTTGTTTTTTCTATCTTTTCTTTTTAAACGAGTAACGCCCATGGTGTTGATATTTTAATTTTTTTAAACCCTTGAGGTCGGGAGCGGATTCGAACCGCTGTAAAAGGTTTTGCAGACCTCTGCCTAGCCACTCGGCCACCCGACCATTTTTTAAGGACTGCAAAAATAGTAATTTATTTTTTGGAAAGCCAACATTTATTTCATTGAATTTCTTTTTATTTCAGAACAGAGTATCGCGGTGGCAATGGCCACGTTTAATGATTCGGCATTTCCGGCCCTGGGAATGGTTACGGCGCTGGTTATCAATTGCTCAACCGGGGCGCTTATGCCGTTGCCTTCGTTGCCCATCACCAGCAGTCCTTCGGTACCAAAATTAGTATTGTACATGTTTTGTCCGTTGAGCATAGCGCCAAATATGGGCAGTTTAATCTGCGGCAGCACCGTTAACAGATCGGCATAATGTACGTTAACACGCGCCAGGGAGCCCATGGTAGCCTGCACTACTTTGGGATTATACACATCAACGGTATCTTCCGAGCAGATAATATCCTGTATGCCAAACCAATCGGCCGTACGGATAATGGTACCCATATTGCCCGGATCCTGTATGTTATCCAGCACCAGCGAAAACTTTTTTTCGAGCGCTTTATAATTTAATACCGGCCATATTGGTATCTTGACCAAACCAATTACCTCTTGCGGTGTTTTCAGGGAACTGATTTTTTGGATTTCATTTAATGAAATTTCCTGAAAGTTTATTTTTCGGGATAAATTCAGCAATTTTGGAGCAATTGCAGGGGTATGGTAAACAATATCAACCTGGTAAGCAGAGTTTATAAATTCCGTAACCGATTTGTAACCCTCAACCATAAATAAACCATGTTCCCTGCGAAACTTTTTATGTTGTAAGGATGATAATAAACTGATTTGTGATTTTGAAAGCATATATAAACCCTGCTGTTTTCCGCCTTACAATATTAAGTATTTTGCTGCTCATTATCGGATCGGGCTGCAGCAGTACCCGTGGTTTGAAAAAAGACCAGGTAATTGTACGCAAAATTACCATTAAAGGCATCGATAAAGAATTTGCCGAAGCTGCTGTAAATTATGTAGATAAGGAACAGCAACCCAATAACTGGCTTAACCTGCAATTTTATTATACCTTTAGTAAAAATGGCAAGCGTAATTTTGGCGAAGCCCCATCTATCCTGGATAGTAACCTGGTTGAGTTTTCCCGTTTCCAGATAGAAAAATACATCCAGAACCGCGGCTATCTGAAAGCCAAGGTAAAGGATAGCATTGTTGTAAAAAAACAAAAAGCCGAGCTGGTTTTTACCGCGCATGAGGGTCCTATGTTCAGGATTCGTAAGGTAACGGATAGCATTGCCGATAAAAACATAAAGAATTTATACAACGCCAACCGTAACAAAATATCCCATATTTCGCCCGGGGCGCGTTTTGATACCGATAGCCTGGCCCATGACCGGGATGAGCTTTACGCACTGATGAAACGGAACGGCTACTTTGATTTTTACAGGCAATACATCAGTTTTGATTACGACTCCACCTTTAACAGCAGTGTGGTTGATGTTAAAATGAATATTGATAACCCGGCCGGTAAAAAGGAACACCCGGTTTACACCATCAATAATACACTGATCACCATTTCGCGCAGTAACGGGCGTACCCCGGGTAAAGCCGATACCATACAGGTTGATTCGCAGTTCAGGTTTGTTGATTTCTCAGGGCGCTTTAAGCCACGCGTGGTAAAAGATTACACCTTTCAGCGTAAAGGCGATCTTTACAATGCCGATAACCAAACGCTTACAACTACCAGGCTTTCGGAATTAAGCGTGTTCCGTAACGTACCTAACCCTACTTACGAAAAACTGCCCGACAGTTCACACCGGCTCAATACCAAAATTGATATTGTGCCGCTCAAAAAAATGTCTGACCGGGTAGAAGGCGAGGTGCTGTTTAGCGGAGGCCGTTTTGGTTATAACGTAGGTACTACTTTTACTAATCGTAATCTGTTTAAACAAGCCGCTATATTACAGGTAAAATTAAACTGGAGTATTTTATTTGATAACGGACACAGTATCCAAAACCAGGAGTTGAGAGCGGGGGTTAGCCTCATTTATCCACGTATTTTAACACCTTTTGATTTTCCGCTGTTAGGTAAATTTGGTGTGCCGCATACCACCTTCTCCAGTAACTATTCCCTGTTTTATCAAAAAGACCTGGTTAGGCGCGAAAGCTTCATTAACTCCATTAGCTATGACTTTTTTGAAACCGGACGTAAGCAACATACCATTACGCCTATCAGTATTGAATTTTCACGAGGCATACTCGATCCGGCAGCCAGGGATACATTTATTAAACAAAACAGGCTTTCCTATGTAAAATTAATTGGTCGTACCACCTTTACAACGGGCAGCCAATATACATTTCAGTATAACGCGCTGGAGTTAAACTCTTATAAAAGCTTTACGTATTTCCGGGGTAGTTTGGATATTGGGGGTAATTTCCTGAACCTGGCTAGCAGCGTGTTCAATACACCCAGAGATGCGGATAATGAGCGTAAAATTTTTGGTTATACTTTTTCGCAATATGCCAAAACAGAACTGGATCTGCGTATTTACAAATCATTGGGAGATGAGCGGCAGTTTATATTCCGTATAAATCCGGGTATTGGTATCCCATATGGTAACAGTACCCAGTTGATATTCGAAAAAAACTTTTACACCGGTGGTGCCAACGATATCCGAGCCTGGCTGCCGCGCACATTAGGCCCGGGACAGTTTAATCGTGGTACTTTTTATGGTAATGATTACAATACCCGCGCAGGCCTGCAATACCTCGATCAGTTTGGGGAAATAAAAATAATAGGTAATGCCGAATACAGGTACACCCTTGCTAATAACTTCTGGGGAGCCAAATTAAAGGGAGCTATATTTATGGATGCCGGTAACGTGTGGCGTCTGGGCAAAAAGGCCGAAAATCCCGACGGGGAGTTCAGGTTTGACAACCTGCTGCAATCCACAGCTGTGGGTATTGGTACAGGTCTGCGGTTTGATCTCGGTTTCTTTATCTTCAGGCTCGATGCGGCATTTAAGTTTAAAGATCCGCAGTTTAACGGTTCCGATCAATGGGTGCTTGTTAAACACTTTGGGGAGTTATTTAGTGACGGGCCGTTTAAAAAGGCTTATTATCAAAACAATGCAACTGCCAAGGATAGCAATGGTAAAGTTACAAAAGGCGACAGCTATAACTTTATGCAGCTGAACTTTGGTGTAGGGCTGCCGTTTTAATTAATTATTGAATTACTGAGTTATTGAATTATTGATTGTTCCGATAACTGCTTTTTGCCTTCTGCTTTCAGCTTACCTAAAACATTCCCTTCAAGCCGTCAATAATGCTTTCAAAAAAGGTAGGCATGCTTAAGCCATTGTGATAGTTAAAGTATAGGAATATACAAAATATGACTACCGCTATAATAATAAATCGCTTAAACATATAGGCCAGCAACACCAATGCCAGCGGAATGGCTACCAGCAGTATCCAGCTGATATGGAGCGGACTTAGTTTAGTATCATGTTTATAAATGTAGTACAGGATGGCGTGTGTACCACTGTCGTTCATGTGTTTGGCATATAAAAAGGCCGAGCGATCGAGTTTGTGACGATAAAAGGCGGTCCCTTTTTCAAATTTCAGCTGTTCCTGGAAACCGTTCATCACAAAGGTAAATACACCGTTTACATCCTCCTGTATCACACCTGCGGTATCGGTAGCAACCACGGCTACCTCATCAACAGCAAAAGGGTTTTCTTTTATCACAAAGTGATTTATCGCTATCGATTTTGCGAAGCTAAAGCTATGAGCGGCTGCAATAAGGCTTAATAAAAGGAATAGTTTCTTCATTTTTTTAATTGGCCGGTTATGTTACCGTATAAAAATGTCCGCAATAAAAATAGTGTTTTAAAGCTGTCGGTTCAAGAAATATATACTTGCATTTAATGCCATAGTAAAACCTAACCAAAACAGATAAGATCGTAACAGCGGTGAGCCCATTTTGTTGAACGTTTAATTGCGTTAATAATTTACAATGCCGTTATGCAGGCTTTACCACTAAAATATTAAAATAGCTTAGCTTAGCGGCCATTGTAAATAGCGCTTAGTAAAAATGATCAAAGCATATAAATTATATACCGGGACCGACGGTAATTCGCACGTACAAACAGGTAGCGTAACCGAAGCCCAGTTTAACGAGGCCTCGGCTATCCGGTTTCAGGAATCGCCGCCACACTCATTCTTCGATTGGCATAATGCGCCTACCAATCAATATGTGATTACCCTGCTAGGTACATTGGAGTTTGAAACCCGTACCGGCGAAACCTTTATATTGAAACCAGGAGAAATACTGATAGCTACCGACACTACCGGCACGGCCCACAAATGGCGGCTGATTAATGACGAACCCTGGCGCCGCGTTTATGTAACATTTGAACAGGAAAACCAGGTGAACTTTATATCCGATGCTGAGTCGTAAGTGCTAAGAACTTAAAACTATTTCACCCTCACATAAGTATTACTATACCCGTCGCTGATAGATATATCATACAGGAACAAGGTATCATTTCTGATCAATAGAGACTGGTCATAAGAATTGCCCGTTTTGAATACATCAATAATGCTGTTACCGTATTTATAATTCCTGACAATGGAGAATTTGCCCTGCATAGCCACGGTATCTTTTCTGAAGAAATGAAAAGTGCTATCGGTACTAAATTGATATCGCTGGGTAAAACCGGTACTTTGCGGTGTTGAAGTAAATCCGCCTATACCACCTGTTGATTTAACCCATCGCCATTGCCCCATGATGGAAGTTGATGCCGGGAGTTTGCCCTTATTGCAGGAGCTTGCGCTGCATAATGCCAGCGCCACCAGCATTAAAAGAAAATGTTTCATACTGTAAGGTTTATATCACAAATTACGATGAGGATTGCTTAAACGATACACGCGGCTGATTTTAAACCATATAATTATTTGTATAAATGATACCTGTTTGTAAATTACACACAAAATATTTTTGTACACTCTGATACCATGATTATTGTTATTCAATGTAAAGACCAGGTTGGTTTGGTTGGCTCCATAGCTACCATATTGGCCCAACACCAGCTCAATATAGTTTCCATGCGCGAGCACGTAGATAAGGCCGAAAATATCTTTTTTGTACGCCTGGAAGTGGAGGATGGGGATACAAATGGTTTGGAGGATACATTGAAAGAGGTATTACCTGCCGGCGCCATTATATCGGTAAATCCTACCCCACATAAAAAAATAGTGGTAATGGTAACCAAAGAGTATCATTGCCTGGCCGATATATTGATACGTAATTATTTTAACACCCTGGGCGCAACGGTACAATGTGTCATTGGCAACCATGCCACCCTGCAGAAGATTTGCGAACGTTTTGATATGCCTTTTTACCACCTGTCGCATGAGCAATATGGCCGGGAAGAGCTGGAGCAACAAATGGCCGATGTGATACAACAATATGCCCCTGATTATATTGTGCTGGCCAAGTTTATGCGTATCCTGTCGCCGGCATTTGTGGCCCGCTTCCCTATGCGGATCATCAATATACACCATTCGTTTTTACCGGCATTTATCGGTGCCAATCCTTATAAACAGGCCTTTGAACGCGGAGTGAAATTGATTGGTGCTACAGCCCATTTTGTATCCAATGAGTTGGACGAAGGTCCTATCATTGCCCAGCAGATCATCCCGGTAAATCATTCATTTACGGCCGCTACCATGGTAAAAGCCGGTCAGGAAATTGAAACAGCAGTACTGGCCAATGCCCTGAAACTGGTTATTGAAGACCGCGTTTTTGTTTACGGGAACAAGACGGTTGTTTTTGGGTGATGATCAAATTATTGTAGAGGCGCAGCACAAGCGTCTCTTAATACTTACGAAGTTTTTAAAAACTTCGTAAGTCTGACCTTCTCAACGTTCAGCTTTGAAAATTTGGGCTGAAGCCATCTTAGGGTTTAACATTTAACCGTTGGCTAAAGCCAAACGGCAATGAATAAAAAGTAACATCACCCTGAAAGTTGGTAAAATTCATTGCCGTCCCATTTATGGGGCGGAAACGGTAAGCTTGAAAAGTGGCTTTAGCCGAATAATTTTTAGAGGAAATTTCCCTCTCGTTAACCTCTTTTTAATACGCAGGCTTTATTTTTACCGTCTACATATTTGTTAAAACTATCATGAAAAAAATCCTTCTTCTTCTTTTAGTCCTGTCTGTTGCCATCTGCACTACCGGCTTTGCCCAACAATTTACGGTGGCTACTTACAACATGCGTAATGATAATGCCAGCAATGACGATTCTGTACGCGGCAATGGCTGGAAACAGCGCCTACCCGTGATTGTAAAGCTGATACAATTTCATGACTTTGATATATTCGGCACACAGGAGTGTCTTATTCACCAGCTAAAAGGTCTTAAAGCCAGTATGCCCAATTATGCATATACCGGCATAGGCAGGGACGACGGTAAAACAGAAGGAGAATTTTCGGCTATTTTTTATAAAACCACCAAATTTAAGCTGTTGGCTCATGGCGATTTTTGGCTGGCTCCTGTTACCGACAAACCCAACAAGGGTTGGGATGCCGCTCTGCCGCGTATCTGTTCGTGGGGCTCGTTCCAGGAAATCAAAACAGGATACAAATTCTATTACTTTAACCTGCATATGGATCATATTGGCGTAGTGGCCCGCAGGGAGAGCGCTAAACTGGTTTTAACCAAGATCAAGGCCATCGCCGGTACGGCACCGGTTATATTTTCGGGAGATTTTAATGTGGATCAAACTTCTGATAGTTATGCGGTGATCAATACATCGGGAACTTTAAAGGATGCATATGAGTTGTCGCCTGTTAAATATGCCGAAAATGGTACGTTCAATGATTTTAACGCCAATACCAAAACTACATCACGTATCGACCATATATTTTTAACTAAAGATTTTACCGTAAAAAGGTACGGGATATTGACTGATAGTTATAGAGGAAAAACAAAAGGGGGAGATCAATACGAGGCCAAATTGCCGTCTGACCATTTCCCGGTAATGATAGTGGTGGATCATAAATGACCCACCACACCAGAGAGATATAGTTGATTAGTATAAGGCTTTTTATTCTACTACAAGCGTAGCGATGGAGTGCGGCAAGCTGGTTGTTTTAGCGGCTTTGCCTTTTATCCATAAATAGTATTCAATTTTTTCGTCGGTTTTATTCATGACCACAACTGCCAGTTTACCATCGGTATTCAGGTAAGCGGTAGTTAATAGTTTATCCCTGCTGGCTACCGCGCTTACGCGTTTGGCACCTGGGCGGATAAATTTAGAGAATTGGCCCAGGTAATAGTAGGAGCTGGTGTAAATGAGGTTACCACTTTGCGTATCGGCATGTACAGGAGCAAAGCAATAGTTGCCTACGTGGTTTGGTCCGCCTTTTTCATCAAGTAAGATGTTCCAGTCGGTCCAGGCTACGGTGCCTGCGTTAAAATCATTAATCATGGATAGGCCATATCTTTCGCCCAGTGCCCAGTCGTTAATTTTGGCAAAATCATACTTTTCTATACAGCCTTCTGTAAAGATCAGGTTTTTATCAGGGAATGATTCATGTACGCGGCGGGTACTTTCGAATTGCTGACCGGCACCGGTCCAGGTTTCATACCAGTGGAAACCTATACCCCAAATGTATTTGGCTGCTTCCGGGTCCTCTAAAATGGTGCTGGCACGCTGATAAAGCAAATCGCGGTTATGATCCCAAACAATCAGTTTTTTATCGGCCATGCCTTGTTTGTGCAGGGTTGGACCCAGGAAGTTCTTTACAAAATCGCGTTCTTCATCGGCAGTAAACATGCACGACTCCCAGCTTTGTTTAGCCATAGGTTCGTTCTGTACCGAAAGGCCCCACACCGGGATGCCTTCTTTTTCGTAGGCTTTGATAAACTTCACAAAGAAATTAGCCCAACTTTGATCGAATTCTGGTTTTAATTTGCCGCCATGCAATACGTCGTTATTATCTTTCATAAAAGCCGGAGGACTCCATGGCGAAACAAACAGGGTTAATTTACCGCCTGCTGCAGCCATAGCCGCTTTGATAAAAGGGATACGGTAAGTTTTATCATGACTGATGTCGAACGTTTTCAGGTCGGCGTCACCTTCTTTTACGTAGCTATAACTCGCGCTCGAAAAATCGCAACTTTGAATATTGGTACGGGCCACAGTATAACCAATGCCTTTGTCTTTATCGTAATAAGCGGTTAAAAATTCCTTTTGTTTATCTTTTGGCAGCTTGGCAAACACCTCGGCCGATGCATCGGTTAAGGCGCCACCCACGCCCAGCATGGTTTGGAATGTTTTAGCGGGATCAACAAAAACAGAAACCTCGGTTTCGGCAGGCTGTGGTTTATCGGTAAACTGAAGAGTTTCGGTTGGGGTAAGCTTATAGCCCGCTTCTTTTTCAGATACAATTACCTTTACCGATTTATTGCTTACAGAAAACGGAGCTGTACCCTGGGCATTTACAGAGCCAGCTTTTACAAGGCCGCCTGCAATAAAACAGGCAATTAAAAATTTTTTCTTCATGGATTTATATAATAGAATACCGGGTTTGAATAACGCTGAAAATGGACGTTTCCGGCAATCCAAATTTATTAAAGTTAATGACAATAAAGCAAAAAGACTTGTATAAATAATTGATTTATAATCACTTGATATGAAATTGATACGCTTTAATACCGAGCCTGTTTAGCGGTAAAAAATCTCATAATCAGGCTGTTCCGATCGGGGCTGTCGGCTCTGAATTAAATTTTGATGCGCTTAGATACAAATTTTGATTGCAATTAAATTAGGCCTTTTTATAGCGTAATAGTCTATCATATGACATCAAGCCCAAGCCTTAGTGAGCAATAACATGAAGCATAGTCGACTCACCCCGCTACGCTTCGCGTGCGACCCTCTCTCCGGCTTCGCCGCAAAGAGGGTTAAGAAAATAAGAAAGGGAAATCCCCTCTTTCCGCCGCAGGCGAAGAGAGGGGTGACGAGCGCAGCGATGTCGGGGTGAGTTGATACCGCGTTCAATTCTTGTCTCTTGTCTAATCATGGGCTATTACTTTTGTAAAAGGGATCACATGTATTTGTACCAGTTGTCAAGTAAAGCACCATTCTCATATATTTCTATATCATGATCTCCCTTGCTTTCAGGAAATAATTGCAGACCATTTTCTTTGCCTGAAATTCTTACTACCCATGAAAATTCCATCACGCAATTAATAGCTATAAATTTGATCGAATTCCCGGGCTCAACCATAAATATGATTGCTTCGGGTTCTAATTGAATTTCCAGAAGATCGTCATCTTCCCACAAAAAAAACTCGATGATATGACCGTTAGTGCTCGGGATTTCTGTATTCATTATTTTTTAGCCTTAATCTCTTCCTCTATCCGCAGGCTTTCTTTATGGATGGCATTCATCAGTTCCGTTACAAAAGTTTCTGATAAGCCTTCTTTTTTACCGGCTTCAATACTTTTTTCAATCACCTGTTTAAAACGATCGGCCTGCAATGCGGGGATATTGTTTTGTGCTTTGTAAACACCAATTTCTTTTACCACTCTTTCGCGTTCGCCCAGTAAAGCTATCAGTGCTTTATCAAGCGAATCTATTTTTTTGCGGCTTACCTGCAGGGTTTGGTCGTTGCCTTTGGAAGTTTTCATTGGTGCTGTTTGTGCGCTAACTAAACTATAACTGAACAGGGATACTAATAATAAGCCAAATGCGCGGCTGTACAATTTTATTTTCATGTCTTTTTAACCTATAAACCCGCTAATTATTATCAATGTTTTCAATTATGCATAAAATGACATGGGCAATTGGATTTTAAAAGCAGACGTCATGCCGAATTTATTTCGGCATCTCACGTGTAGGTAAACACATGATAGGTCTGCAACAGAGAAATCTTAGATCTAACAAGCGTGAATATCCTGTGGGATGCCGAAATAAATTCGGCATGACGTGCGTTTTTTTAGCTTTTATGCCTCATCGCCCATCGGCGTTGTGCCCGTGTTTAATCATGTCTTTAACTGCCTGGGCTAAAAATTCCTTATCTCCATCATTAAGCATGGTTTGTTTCCCGCCATCGTTTACTTCGTAGGTGATTTTTCCGTAGTGATCGCTCTCGGCAATGAGTTGCTTGCCATCCCGCGAATATTTTACATAGCCGTTAGGCGAAATGCTTTGAATACCGGTACCATCGGCGGTGAAAAAGGTTTGCCCTACATATTCTATTTTTACGGTGGTACCATTGCCATTTTCCATGATAGTGGTATGCCTCTTTCCAAACCTGCAGGCGGTTACTGATAAAAGGATACCAATAGCTGCGATTAATTGTAGTTTTTTCATAATATAAATTTTTAATGATTTAAAAGTTGTTGATTTTCCTGTAAAGACACTAGCCTGATGAGCCCGACGCTTAAACCTACGAACCATACTGACCAGCCCAAATGCACAAATCGTTGAATAAGGCCTGGGTAGGTATTCTGAAATGCGGGCACAAAACGTAAAAATATCAGCATCATCAGCGCCAGGCTTATTACAGATGTTAACCGTACAGATACCAGCTCCCGCCTTCCCCGCCATAAAATGACTACCAGCAGTGTGCCTACATAAAACAATAAAAAAACCGGGCCGGAAGCCGAATGCAGATGATTTCCTGCATGATACATGGCAGCCCATCCCATCATAAAAGTGAATGCTGGCAAAGTAAATACTGGTAGTAGGTTAAGCCCTAGTTGTTTGCAAGCTCCGTATACGCCCATTATAAAAAACATACTTAAAATGGCGCTGAACATAGTAAGGGTAGCCATTAAAGGTTCAGACCGGGTACCCGTGGCACCAAGTTCGCTGATGGTGTCGCTCAGATGGTTATAATTTCCATGAATAAAACCGCAAAGGAGGGTTGATACCCAAAAAACTATGGGAATAATAATGCCGGTGTATAGTAACATTTTGATGTTCATGATAGTAGTGAGGTTAAAATCGAAACAAATATATATAAAACATGGTACTATACAATGCATAGTACTGTATATTTTTTTGTTAATTATGATGCAACCTAATGGTGTAAATGTGGGTCATATAACTGCGTGTATACTAAATGAATAGCGTAAATGGCTCAAAAGCGGACGGCCTGTACGAATCCGAACAGGTTAATATTTGCTAGATGTTGTTAATTTGCTGAAAATCAAATTTTTATGATAGTGGCATGCGTTTTATTATAAAATAAGCTCTACCTAATTAATTAAGCTGTTGTCAAATGAACATGGAAGACCATATCTGGCACCTGGTGATAAAAAAGCTAACTCATGAAGCATCTGAACAGGAGCTACAGGAGTTAGATGAACTGCTTAAAGAAAACCCGGAGATTAATGGCAGCGTAAAACTCATGCTCAAATGGTGGCAACCCGAAACGGATCATACGGAAGAGGAACACAGCTATTTTCTTTTTAAAAAGATCCTAAGCCGGATTAGAGAAGTTGAAGCGAAATCTTCGATAACTAAGCCCCATAAAGAAACAGAGACCGGCAGTCGTGAGCTGGGTTTTAAAAAAAAAGTACCAAGCGATCCAATTAATTATTTCGTAAGCCATATTACTATGATAAAGAATTATTTAAAAATTGCGGTAAGACAGTTGCTCAAACAAAAAATGTACGCGGCTATCAAAGTTGGGGGCTTTGCGCTGAGCATTGCTGCCTGTTTGCTTATTGCCCTGTATATACGTGAAGAATTGAGCTTTGATAAAAGCTATCCGGATGCCAATCGTATTTACAGGATTGTAGGGCAATACAATTTTGATAATATTCATGAAAAAGGAGTTGATTGGCCGGCCGTGATGGGCAAAACAATGAAATCTGATTTTCCCGAGATAGAACAGTTTGGCAGGTTGATGCCAAATTCGCTTTTCTGGGGTGCGGGCAGCAATGAATTGAAACGGAGCGATGCAGCCGAAAATACACATGAGGAGGGTTTCGCCTATGCCGATCAGTCGCTGCTTGATATATTGAAACTGCCTATGGCTTATGGCGACGCTGCGCACGCGCTTACCGAGCCCCTAACCATGGTGCTATCAAAAAGTAAGGCTGATAAATATTTTCCGGGTCAAAACCCTGTTGGCAAGGTCATGTACCTTAATAATAATAAGAGTAAACCGTACAAAATTGGCGCGGTAATGCAGGATATCCCGGTGACGTCACACTTGCATCAATTTGATTTTTTATTGACGCTTGCCGGTGTTGAGTTTTGGAACGGCGAACAGACTACCTGGCAGGCCAGTAATTATCACATTTATGTTACCCTAAAACCAGGGACTAATGTTGCCCGGTTTAACCAAAAGGTAACCGATGGGATAATTAATAATTATTATATCCCTGATATGATCAAGAACGGGGATAAAAACGCTTCGAAAATTAAAAATGCGTTAAGCATGCGTGCCCAGAATATTGAAGATATCAACCTGCGATCATATGATATTCATGATGGGATGTCACATGGCGATATCCGCTTTATTTGGTTGTTTGGTGCTGTGGCTGGTTTTATATTAGTTATAGCCTGTATCAATTTTATCAATCTTTCTACCGCCAAATCGGCCAATCGCGCTAAAGAGGTTGGTTTACGTAAGGTGGTTGGCTCACAACGCAGTGGTCTTATCAGCCAGTTCCTTACCGAATCATTATTATACAGCTTTTTTTCTTTTGCCTTGGGTTTAGTACTGGCGATTATATTATTGCCTTATTTTAATATGCTTGCCTCCAAATCATTAACTATACCCTGGCAGCAGTGGTGGTTGTTGCCCACCGTATTGGTATCAGCTGTTATTATTGGAATAGTTGCGGGAATTTATCCGGCATTTTATCTATCCGGCTTTAAACCCGCCGAAGTATTGAAAGGCAAACTAAGTTCGGGCAGTAAAAGTTCTGGCTTACGTAACGGGCTGGTAGTTTTCCAATTTACTACATCTATTATCTTAATCATCAGTACGTTTATTATCTACAACCAGATGCAATTCATCCTCAATAAAAAAGTGGGGTTCGAGAAAGATCAGGTGGTGATGATTCAAGGTACCAATACCCTGGATAATGAGGTGAAGAATTTTAAAGATGAGTTATTGAAGCTGCAGGCAGTAAAAAGCGTATCCGTTAGTGATTTTTTACCGGTAGCCGGTACAAAACGTAATGGAAACGAATTTTTTAATGAAGGCAGGGTTAAAATAGATGCCGGAGTTGGCGGCCAGTTTTGGGATATTGATGAAGATTATATCAAAACTTTTGGTATGAAGCTGGTGGCCGGCAGGAATTTTAACCCCGGCATGAAAACCGATTCACAGGCTGTGATCATTAATCAAACCATGGCCAAAAAGCTCAACCTCAAGAATCCGATAGGTAAACGGATTGTGAATTATGGCGCTCCTAAGGCAATCATAGGCGTGGTTCAGGATTTTAATTTTGAATCGTTACGGGATGGAATAGAGCCTTTGGTAATGCATTTAAGTAACAGCAATTCCATTGTATCGGTAAAAGTAAAAACCGGCGATATGAAAAATACGCTGGCAGAAATCACCAGAACCTGGAAAAGCTTTTCGCCTAATCAACCTATACGTTACACTTTTATGGATGAGCGTTTTGCCAACATGTACGCCGATGTACAACGCATGGGGCGCATATTTACCAGTTTTGCCATACTGGCTATTATTATAGCCTGCTTGGGCCTGTTTGCCCTGGCTGCCTATATGGCCGAACAACGGAGCAAGGAGATCGGTATTCGCAAGGTGCTGGGTGCTAGTATTGGCAATATCACTACGCTGTTGTCCCTCAATTTTATAAAGCTGGTATTTATTGCCATTATCATCGCATCGCCCATAGCCTGGTGGGCCATGACCAAGTGGTTGCAGGATTTTACCTACCGCATTCCTATTGGCTGGGGGGTATTTGTATTTGCCGGGACAGTTGCCATCGGTATCGCATTATTAACAGTGAGTTTTCAATCTATCAAGGCAGCAATCGCTAATCCCGTTAAAAGCCTCAGAAGCGAATAGCCCATCTTAGCCTGTCATAAAAAAACAGCCCCGATTTTTATCGGGGCTGTTCTGTTTTTATTTGTTAATGCTGATTAAAAGCCCGGGTTATTAGGCAATAATTTTGGATTAACATCTGTTTCCTGTTTTGGTAAAGGGAACAATAATTGTTTTTCTGAATATGTAGCGTTGAATACGGTTTTGTGACCTACAAAATTATCCCAGTTACCGGTAACATCGTTATGTATTTTGCGGGTGCGGATCATATCAAACCACATTTTATTTTCAAAGCAAAGCTCAAAATAACGCTGCAGCCATACTTCTTTCTCAAACGCGTCTTGTGACAATGCACCAATCGGAGCCAGGGTAGCCCTTGCACGGATCTGGTTTACATACTGAACAGCATTGGCATTTGGTGAGCCTTCGGCACGGTTTGATGCTTCGGCATACATTAACATCACATCGGCCAAACGGTAAATGGTATAGTTCAGATCTGACTTGATGGTGTTGGTAACCGCATTTACATCAAACCATTTGTAGATGTAATGATTTTTAAAGGTGATGGTTTGTCCGGTTTTAGCGCTTGGGTAGCTGGTGTAAAAGAACTGCTTTTCGGCAGCACGTTTATCACCTGCAGCAAATGAAGCAATAAACTGATCTGTAGGCCAAACTGAACCATACTCATCAGAGTATTTAGAAATACCTGAGAAGTTAGGGATGGTAAGTGCAGTAAGTGGGTTGGTTGTAGGAACCGAAGCCGCATACTGTACCTGAAAAATAAACTCCTGACTGTTTTTATTGCTCGGAACAATCATATCGGTATAATTCGGGAACAGGGTGTATCCGCCATTCTGAATTACATCCAATGAACGTTTTGCCGATTCTGCATAATTTGCGGCGCCACCGTTTATAGCAGCTCCGGCGTAAGTTAAATAAACATCGGCCAGCAATGATTTTATAGCAGCCATAGTTACTTTACCTGATGGATCTTTCCATGGCAAGGTTGATTTTTCGGCGGCAAGCAAATCCGGAATAATGATTTCATCATAAATTTGCTTAGCTGGTGTGCGCGGCAAATTCAAATTCAGATCCTTAGGTGGTTCGGTTACTTTAACCACAGCACCATACATACGTACCAGGTAAAAGTAATACAGGGCACGTAGGGTGCGCACCTCGGCTACCATATTTGTTTTATCAGCATCGGCTAAACCAGAGGCGTTAATGGTTGGTATTTTTTGTATAGCCAGGTTACATGCACCAATACCCAGATACATTTGTTGCCACCAGGTATCAAAATAAAATGAGGTATTGCTGTAAGTAAGCGTTTGGAAACTTACAAACCCGGTTTGGCCCAGGTCGCTGTTTGCCTTACCAGTCATAAACTCCATCAGGTTCCAGGTGTTACCACCGTATGAGCCGGATTGCCCGGTAAGTAAACCTCCAAGGTTTTGATAACCCGCGTTGGCAAAGGCCCGGGCTACTTTCGCGCTCGAAAGATCAGAATTTGGACCTAAAAAAGAGGTAGGCTTTTCTTCCAGGAACTTTTTGCATGAGCATGAAAGCAACATGCACGATACGATTAATATATTTTTTAATGTTTTCATTTTAATGCGATTTATTAGATGATTTCTATTATACCCTTCATTGCTATTATTCTGTCTGTTTTGATCATATCGCCAATTTTTAGAATCCTACCTGTACGCCAAGGTTCCATATACGCGGACGTGGGTTAGCGAAGAAATCTATATTTTGTGAAAATGCCGAGTTTGAACCATATCCCTGGTTAAATGTATCAACCTCAGGATCGTAGCCGGTATATTTAGTGATCACGAACGCGTTTTGAACGCTTGCATAGATGCGTAAGCGGCTCATGTGCACACGTTGTAACATAGCAGTTGGGAAGGTATAACCTAATACAAAGTTTTGACCGCGTATGAATGAACCATCCTCTACCCACCAGGTATCAAAGTGCGAATCCTGTGCATATTTGTAATTACGCACCTGTGATATCATGGTATTCTGGTTGTTTGGAGTCCAGCCATTTAATACAGTTTTTAAGCTGTTTGAAATGGTTTGCCTGTCTTCGGATGAGTGTTTGAAGTTAGCTGCGGTATTTACGCCTTCAACAAAGCGGATGTCGAAAGAGAAATCCCAATGTTTGTACCTGAAACTGCTGCTGAAAGTACCTGTCCATTTTGGATAAGCACGACCAATGATGCTGTAATAGTTACTGCCATCGGCGTTGTAGATATACTTTCTGTCGCCGGCTTTTAAACCATGTTTGGCGGCTTCGGCAATATCGGCAGGCGAATCGCTATAAGTACCCACACGGGTCATACCGTAGAAAGAACCCAATGGCTGACCCACACGGATCACATAGTTTTGACCCAGGAAGTTAGGGCCAGGGAATATATCGGCACCACCATCATTCAATTTGGTTACTTTGTTTTTGTTGGATGCAAATATGAAATTGGTTGTCCATTCAAAATCAGAGGTTCTAACGTTCACGGTGTTCAGCGCAAGCTCAATACCGGTGTTTCTAACCGAACCAACGTTTTTGTAAACGTTTGCAGTGGTAAAACCTGCAGACCATGGAATAGGTGTCTGTAACAACAGGTCGCTGGTGTTTTTGATGTAGAAATCAGCATTCAGGTTTATCCTGTCGTTAAACAATCCCAGTTCCACACCACCATCTACCATTTTGGTTCTTTCCCATTTCAAATCGGGGTTGCCCAAATAGGCTGGTAATAAAGATATCTGTGCGGCACCATTCAAAACAGTTTGACCTGTTCCGTATTGTGCAAGTGAACGATAGTTACCAATTTCCTGGTTACCAGTTATACCGTAGCTAGCCCTTAGCTTTAAGTTAGAAACAGATTTGCTGTTTTTCAGGAAATCTTCCTGAGATACGCGCCATGCCGCACCCACTGAAGGGAAGAATGAGAATTTGTTTTTTGTACTGAACCTGGATGATCCGTCATAACGACCTGTTGCGGTGAACAGGTATTTTTCATCAATGTTATAACTGATACGGCCGTAGTAGGAGTTTAATGAATTGCTTTCATCCTGTGATTCATTGGCGCTTTTTACAGAACCTGCTTGTTGATAATGATACTGGAAAAAATCATCAATAAAGTTTTGCGTTTCTGATCTTACCCTTTCATACCCGTTTCTGTTAAAAGAGATACCCGCCAAGGCAGTGAACCTTTGGTGATCATTGATCTTTTTGTTCCAGGTAAGGTAGTTTTCTGTTTGCCAGAAATAGTTTTGGTAAGCATTGATATTAGCAACACCACCCTGATCGGCAGATAAGTGCTGCAGGGCTAATGATGAGTAGAAATTGTTTTTTTGTGAGCTCAGGTTGTAACCGAAATCTGTTTTAAAATCAAGCTCTTTTGATATCTTAAACTGGAAGTATACGTTACCCAACATTTGCATGTTATTGTTAAGCGTATAACGCTCATTGGCAATTTGGATAGGGTTTGGCGCGCCTTCAAGGCCGGCTATATCAAAATTACCCGCCCAGTTTCCATTAGGATATTTTATAGGTACAATAGGTACTTCTTCGGTAACTGCACGGGGTACGTTCAAACTTCCGTTACCATCGGTTACCAAACGCTGACGGCTGCTGATAAGGTTAATGCTACCACCAATTTTTAACCAGTCTTTAACATCGTTATCCATAGTCATTTTAATGGAATAGCGTTTAAAGGCCGATGTAGGTGTTAAGCCGTGTTGGTTAAGATACCCTAATGATAAGCTGTAAACTGATTTTTCGCTACCGCCCTGAATATTCAATTGGTGGCTTTGTGAAAAAGAAGGTTTGTAGGTTTCTTTTTCCCAGTTGGTATCATACTTAGGTGTATTGTCTGGATTAAACAGCAGCGGGAAATTGGCGTAGTTTAATGCTTTTGCCGGTGTTTGTACCGCGCCGGTAGGATCAAATTTGGCCCCGTTTGCAAATGATTGGTTGTAAATGTCTATGAATTCTTTAGAGTTAAGTGTTGGTACGTGACGGTAAAGCTCGCTGATGTTTGCGTTGGCATCGTAGCTAATGGTAGCAGGGCCTTTTTTACCACGTTTGGTGGTTACCATGATAATACCATTAGCACCACGCACACCATAAATAGCTGTTGATGATGCATCTTTTAAAACTTCAATAGAAGCGATGTCATTAGGGTTGATAGAGTTAGGATCAACACCTACCACACCGTCTACCACGTAAACCGGGTCGATATTGGAGTTGATGGAACCGATACCCCTGATACGTACTTTTGCTCCCGCACCTGGTGCATTGCTGTTAACGCTTACGTCAACACCGGCCACTTTACCCTGTAAAGCCTGGGTTAAGTTAGGTACTGGTTTGTCAAGCAATTGATCGGCTTTAATAGTAGTTACGGCACCGGTAAGGTCAGATTTTTTTGCCGTACCATAACCAATAACCACTACCTCATTCAGGCCGCTGGCTATTTCTTTTAGTTGAATATTAATGGTGCTTCTGCCATCGGCACCTACTTCCTGGCTGGCAAAACCGGTATAGGAGAATATTAAAACAGCATTAGCATTTGGTAAGGAGATGCTGTAGTTTCCACTAACATCGGTTACGGTACCGCTTGATGTACCTTTTATTTTTATGCTTACAGCAGGTAAAGGCGAGTTGTCTTGCGCACTGGTAACCTTTCCGCTAATTTTTATCTGTGCCATGGCCTGCAGGGAAAGCAGGGTGAACAGGATCGAGTAAATAAGGCTTTTCTTCATAACGTTAATTAATAATTTAAGAATTGATTCTTTAGGGGAGGAATATCCCTATGGATATAAAAGGACGGCTCACGATTAAGGGGGCTGATGGTATGCGGGAAGGGAACCCTTAAAAAAGGGCAAAACAATCCACGCTACCTTTATGGTATTATTTTTTTTCATGAAATTTATTTTAATAAGTGGTTTCTAAAGTTGTACGCTAATCAGTAGTTTATTTATTTTTAATAGCCCATTGTTTTAAAACGGTAATGGCGTCAAACAAAACACCGGCTTCGCCCCTGAAATCGCCAGAGCCTTTTGGGGCACCGGTTTGCACATCATACCATTCATAAAAGCCTTTGTGGGCAATGGCCCTGTCAACCATTGGTATTAATTCATTGTATGCTTCTTTTGCCTGACCGTTTGCAAGCAGGGCGGCTATCATCCGTCCGCCAAACCAGGTCCAGTCGCCGGCATTCTGATAAATGTATGGGTGCATATTAGGGAACTGCGCTGCCGGATAGGCTGGATAAACCGTTTTACCAATCGTGGAATATTTATCCACAGCTGCGGCGGCCAGTAACTGTCTGTTTATTTCTTTAACCTCTGCCGGTGTATTAAACCCGGCCAGTATAGCGCAGATAGACCCTCCACTATACAGAATCTCGTCTTCATTAAAATCTTTAGAGAATGGACTGCCGTTCAGATAAATATGCGGGCGGTATTTCTGCGCCGCAGGCATCCACAAGTGTTTACGAACATTTGTTTTGATAGAGTTGGCTATGGCGGTCCAGTTTTGTTTGGTTTGATAGCCCCGGGGTTTCATCGCCATAAAATCATGAATAGCCATCACAAACATGGCATTATCATAAATATCAATAGCCCATTTAGTTTTATCGTTAATGGCTACGCCCCAGCCGGTTTCGGGTTGCACATCGCCCCAGTCAATGGTGGTGGCTCCGGTAACTAAACCGTATTGGGCCGACCACCTGTTTTTCCGGATATAAGCAAATGCATCTTCCATGCGTTGCAGAACCGTTTTAGCACCTATTGTTTCAGAAAGTATTGATTTGTCGCCGGTTACGTCTATATATTTTTTTACAGCCTGAATAAGGGAGGATTCCTGGTCGGTTTCTACGGTGTTTTTATGTGCGGCCCAGCCAGGTAATAATGCCGAGTAGCGGTATTGGTAACCTACACCAGCTTTTGCGCTGTCAACCACACCGTCAACAATGTTGCCGTCATCGCCCTGAATTTTAAAAAACATCAGGAGCATTTCTTTTACCTTTTCTTTGGGATGTACCTTTAAAGATCCTTTAATGAAAGTATTAAAATCCCTGATCCATACTTCGTTATAGGAGGTGCCGGCAGAGAAACCGGAAAGTAATTTTAAGCCCCGTGCCTGTATAGTATCCAGGCGGTTATCTGTCAGTATAGAACCGGCCAAAGCAGATTTATCTTTTACTTGCGCGTTACCACGCAGATAAAATAAACACAGGAATATATGCACACCTAGTAAACGTATCTTCATGCAGGGATCGTTAAGGATGTAATATGGTTAAAAGTGCATTTTGAAAAGGCAAAACACACAGTGTGAAATTGGTTATATTATATGTACAAACATACGTACATTAAATTCATTTCCAAATTTTTTGTATTATAAAATGGTTAATCTTTGGGTGTTTTGTAATTATTAAATCTTAATCGGCGGCTAAAGGTAAACTATTTGTTACAAAAGTTGCCATAAAGATTTAAACTTAATCGATTAAGAAGTTTAGATTTAACTAATAATTCTGCCCTGTAGCCGGGGGATATGTACTTTCATAATTTTATATGAAAATACATATTTAATTCAATGTTAACCATTAAGTAATGCTGATGGATTTGGTTCACAGGTTATTAGCTGAAAATTCGTTTGCGGATGCGTGATAATGATTGGGGTTTTATACCCACATAAGAAGCAATATGGTATTGTGGAATTCTTTGTGTAAGATCGGGGTAATGATTGAGGAACTGCTGATACCGAACTTCGGGAGAATCGGTGTATAAAGAATCTAACTGTTGTATAGCCGATAAAAAGACCTGTTCAATTGCCACCCGGCCAAACTTCTCGCCGCTGTTTATCTCCTGGTAAAAACGCTGTAGCTTTTCATAACTGATCACATATAGCTGTGTTGCTTCCAGCGCCTGGATGTTTTTGTCGGAAGGTAGCTGCGGTAAAAAGCTGATATAATTGCAAACAAACTCGCCCTCTTTATTAAAAAACATAGTTCGTTCGTCGCCATCGTTATTGATAAAATACCTGACGAGTCCTTTATTAATAAAAGCCACATGCTTACACACCTGCCCGTCCCGGAGCAGATATTCGCCAGACTTGAGGTTTAATTCGCTAAAGAGGGTTTTAACAATAGTTTCCTCTTTGGAAGAAAGAGGGATCAGTTGCTTAATCGTACTGATTAATAATTCCATTGTGTAGGTATAAATCGGGTTTGCAGGAGCTGCTGGCAGGCGTTTATAGCTTATTCTCCCATAGTTACTGTTTCTGCATGCTGACGCCGACTGGCAACTATACGTTCCCGGTGCTGTGTTCCCCATTTTTGCAACTCATCTAATACCGGTCCTAAGGTTTGGCTGTAGGGGGTGGCCTCATAAGTTACGGTAACCGGGGTAGTTAAAAAAACGTTCCGTTTCACAAACTCATTCAGCTCCAGTTCTTTGAGTTCTTTTGACAATATTTTAGGAGTGATTCCGCTCAAGGCTCTTTGAATATCATTAAAACGCAGCGGTCCATCAACAAGCGTAACAATAAGCGGCAATTTCCATTTTCCGTTGAGCACATACAACGCATCCCTGATCGAGCTCGCGGCGGCCTTACACTCTGTCGAACTATGATCTTTTTTTTTCAGTTGACCTTCCATAAACAATAATTGCTATCCTAAAAGATACCACTATCCTTTGGTATAGTAGTATCTTTTTAATAGTAAAGGTAACTAAGTTTGCTGAAAAAAAGAAATGAAAGCAATCAAGATCACTTATTGGGTAACCACGGCTATAGTAGCTTTAATGATGACCTACTCGGCTTATGCCTATTTAACACAGCCTGCCATGTTACAGGCTTTTCATCACCTGGGTTATCCGGGCTATTTCAGGATGGAACTGGCTTTGGCTAAACTGGCCGGCGCTGTTTTATTATTGATTCCCCTAAAATCGCTTATTAAAGAATGGGTTTACGCAGGTTTTACTTTCACTTTTATCTCGGCTTTTATAGCCCACAGCGCATCCGGCGATCCGGTAAATTATCGCATCATGCCAGTCATTTTCCTGGTGTTCCTGGCTGTTTCTTATATTACTTATCACAAGGTAAAACAAGCTACGACCAAAAGCCCTGCACTTTAATCTGACCCGACGGATAGCCTTGGTTTTTGAGCAGTTTGCGCAATTGTGCAACCATGGTATTATTACCTGCCAGGTAAAATACGGTGTTTTCGAGGCTGTATTGCTGATCAAGCACCCACTCTATCAGGCTGTGATGTCCAAAAATATCTTTGCGTGCTACCGGTTGTAAAGGCGACCAAAAGTATTCGTGAAAAAGCTTGCGGTGATGCTCGTTACCAATCACCAGGCCTCCCGAAAAACGGGTATGGGGCAATACCATTTTTTGCAAAGCCAGTAAATGGCCCATGCTGCTTTCGTCGCCCAGGGCAACAACGGCCGAGGTGGCTACAGGACTATGATAGGTTGAGCCTATTTTAAGATAGCTTACTATATCGTCTTGTTTGAGTTGCTGGGCCCATCTGCTGCCTGGCCCGTTGTGTGCCGCATCAACATAAATGGTACAGGTACTGGTTTCTGCATCCCAACCGGATGGGGTATAATCGCGGAAGGTAAAATCATCGACTCTGAATTTTATGTATGGTATTTCGTTCCATTGTGCTATATCGGCAAAAGGAAGGTGCAAGTCAATTTCAATAAGGGTTGACGGCTCCCAATGCCGCACTTCAAGCACCCGGCCGGATTGTAACCTGTTTTCAAACAGCTTTCCGGCTTTTCTTCTGATTTTTTGAAAAGTGGATGTTTCCATGGGTAGTTCTTTAGTTATACAAAGAAACTGCGTAATGATCCCTAAATCAATGGCCAGCTTGAGGTAATGATTGGACTATTTACGGTAATGTTTGCGGAATAAAAGCGGGGTGATGTTTTCGGCCTTTTTAAACAGTCTTGAAAAATAAGTATGATCGGTGTAACCAAGTGCGTGGGCAATTTCTTTTACGTTCATCTCGCTGTAATACAGTAAGCGTTTAGCTTCAAGCAGCACCTCCTGTTGTATCCAGTAACTTACCGAAAGTCCGGTTACTTTTTTCAGCGCCTCATTCAAATAAGTTTCTGAAACATGGAGCATAGAGGCATAGGCTGATGGGCTTTTAACCTGCCGGATATTGTCGGCCAGTAGTTTTTTAAATTCCTGGGCTAATTGTACGGGTCTTGACAAGGCAAACTGCGGGTTGCAAAATCCGCTGAAGCAACATGCCGCAATCCCTACAAATGATTGTACCAGGGAATGTACCACCTGCAAATAAAACGGACCTGGTTTTTCTTCCAGGTATTTTTCCTGCATCAGGGCTAACAGATCGGTGCATTGGCGAAATTGGACCTCAGTAAGTGTAAAAGGCTGTTGTAATACCAGCTGGCTTTCAAAAACATTCCGGTAGTCGGGCGCAATCAGCAGAGCGTCGATAGCGATGAACCATCCATAAGCTATCTCATTGCGGATACGGTGATGTACCTGACCTGGCAATATATAATACAAGGAAGATGCACCGAACCTGAGTTCCTGAAAATCGATCATGAGGGATGCCGTACCTTCTTCAATAACAAAAAATATATAATGATCATCCCGATGCGCACCCAGGGTATCAGCTTCATCGGTAGGTACATCCCCGGCAACAAAACGCCTGATCTCGAGGCCCGTGGAGGCGCGCTCTCTGAGTTGATGGAACGGAATATCTCTCATTTTTTTGTTATCAGGGCCAATATATGGCTATTTGGGCAGAAGAAAGGCTGTTTAAATGTCAAAATTTATTAGGAATGGAGCAGAACCGACTCACCCAGTCTACGCTTCGCTGGATGTCCCTCTCTTCGCCTACGGCGAAAAGAGGGGAAGAAATCTATCCACACGTCATTGCTGTACGAAGCAATCTTTATGCTGTACAGAGCAAGTTAACCCGAATGGCTGAGCTGCCTATGTAGAGATTGCTTCGTACCTCGCAATGACGCGTTTTTTATGTGATGGCCGGCAAAACGTAAACGGGTGAATTGTCTGTAGCACGTTCCGCAAGCCCAAACAATCCTTATCCAACTCCCACTTTGATATTTAGCCTATCATTTTGATAGGTTTATTTTGATCAGAAACCCGCCAGGTAGTTTTAATGAACTAAATAAATGGCTGTAGTACAGTTATTTACTTGTATATTTTATTTATTGGCATTTGCTTGGTAAAGGGACTCTTAAAATATTTAATACTATGGATGTTTTACAGGTTATTATTTATGTGGTGGTCTTCGCAGCCATCTTCTGGATCTTTTTTAAATCAGTTAATTACTTCGAAAAAATCTAATCACCATGATCGCATTATTCATTGTGGCTATAGCCGTGTTTGTATACATGGTGTACGTGCTGCTTAAACCCGAAAAATTTTAATTATTTAAACCATGAACACTGAAATCTCAGGTGTAATATTTACCTACCTCCTCACGCTCGCGCTGGCTATACCCCTTGGCCGATACATCGCCCGTGTTTTTAAAGGCGAGAAAACCTGGCTCGACTTTCTGGCCCCGTTGGAACGTTTTATTTTCCGCTTCAGCGGCATCGACGCCAAAAAAGAAATGAACTGGAAACAGCATTTATTTGCCCTGCTTACTATTAATAGTGTATGGCTCATATATGCTTTTGTTTGTTTAATGGCACAGGGCCATCTGCCACTCAATCCGGATGCTAACCCTGGTCAGTCACCTGATACTGCTTTCAATACCGCTATCAGCTTTTTAGTGAACTGTAACTTACAGCACTACTCCGGCGAAAGCGGCGCTACTTATTTTACACAGCACTTTGTATTCATGTTCCTGCACTTTGTATCCGCAGCTACAGGTATTGCCGCGCTCATCGTGGTATTCAGGGCCATGAAAGATAAAGTGACCGATAAACTGGGTAACTTTTGGGATTACTTTGTAAAAACCATTACCCGTGTATTATTACCTATATCATTTGTAATAGCTGTTATTTTAGCCTTCAACGGCATGACCACCAGCTATGCCGGTAAAGATACTTTTATTAGTATGCAGGGCGATACCGTGCACGTATCCCGCGGACCGGTTGCTGCCTTAGTTGCTATTAAGCATTTAGGTACAAACGGCGGCGGCTGGTTCGGCGCCAACTCTGCTCATCCTATTGAAAACCCTAACTACTTAACCAACACTACCGAACTGGTAGCACAAACCCTGATTCCTATAGCCCTGGTATTTGCTTTAGGCTTTTATCTGAATAAAAAGAAATTTTCTTACGTGGTGTTTGGCGTGATGACGATAGGCATGCTCCTGTTCCTGATACCAACCATGAATGCCGAACTGAATGGTAACCCGGCTATTGCCCACATGGGTGTCAGTCAAACAACCGGCGCTATGGAAGGTAAGGAAGTACGGTTTGGCCCGGCTAACTCGGCCTACTGGAGTGTAATCACCACCATTATATCTACCGGTTCGGTAAACTCCATGCATGATAGCGCTATGCCAATGTCTGGTAACATGATGTTGCTGGGTATGATGGTGAACTGCTTTTATGGCGGTTGCGGTGTGGGTATCCTCAACTTTTACATCTTTATCATCATCGCGGTATTTATATCCGGGTTGATGGTAGGACGAACACCGGAGTTTTTTGGCCGTAAGATAGAGGCCCGCGAAATGAAGATCGCTTCGCTGATTGCTTTGCTGCACCCTTTTATTATCCTGGTAGGTTTGGCCATATCATCCTATGTGGTGGTAAACATGGCTGGCGCCGACTGGGCCGTTAAGCCATCAACCTGGTTAAATAACCCGGGCAACCATGGTTTTTCCGAAATGTTGTATGAGTACACTTCATCAGCAGCCAACAACGGTTCGGGCTTTGAAGGTTTGGGAGATGGTAATATTTTCTGGAACGTTACCACAGGTATCGTGATGATACTGGGCAGGTTCCTGCCCATTATTGGGCCGCTGGCTATTGCCGGTTTACTGGCCAATAAAAAATTCATTCCTGAATCGGCCGGTACATTAAAAAGTGATACATCAACCTTTGGGGTCATGATCTTCGCGGTAATCATCATCATTGCTGCCTTGTCATTCTTCCCATCATTAGCATTAGGCCCAATTGCCGAACACTTTTCATTAAAATAGTCATGAACTCAAATCAAAATACATTATTCCAGGGCGACCAGATGAAAGAGGCTTTCAAGCAATCATTCATCAAACTAAACCCACGCATCCTGTTCCGCAACCCGGTGATGTTCACTGTAGAGATTGGTACAGTGGTGATGCTCATCGTAAGCATTTACTCTTTTGCCAATAAAGGTCAGGGTAGTTTTGCTTATAACTTTACCGTATTTGTTGTATTATTTTTAACCGTGCTGTTTGCCAACTTCGCCGAAGCTATTGCCGAAGCCCGTGGTAAAGCACAAGCCGAAAGCCTGCGCAAAACCCGCGAAGAAACACCCGCCCGCCTGCTGGTAAACGGCAAAGAACAAATGGTGATGTCGTCTCAGCTTAAAAAAGGCGATGTGTTTATCTGCGAAACAGGAGATAACATCCCTACCGATGGCGAGATCATTGAAGGTATCGCTACCATTGATGAATCGGCCATTACCGGCGAATCTGCCCCGGTTATCCGCGAATCAGGCGGCGATAAATCATCCGTTACCGGTGGTACCAAAGTACTGTCAGACCGAATCAAGGTAATGGTTACTACTCAGCCCGGCGAAAGCTTCCTGGATAAGATGATTGCCCTGGTTGAAGGTGCATCGCGCCAGAAAACACCCAATGAAATAGCTTTAACTATTCTGCTGTCAGGCTTCACGCTCATCTTCGTGATTGTGTGTGTTACTCTGAAACCATTTGGAGATTATGCAAATACCCCTATAACTATAGCTGCTTTTATATCCCTGTTCGTGTGTTTAATCCCTACAACTATCGGTGGTCTGTTATCAGCCATCGGTATTGCGGGGATGGACAGGGCTTTACGGGCCAATGTGATTACCAAATCTGGTAAAGCAGTGGAAACTGCCGGTGACCTGGACACTTTGTTACTGGATAAAACCGGTACCATCACCATAGGTAACCGTAAAGCAACCAACTTTTACCCCGCTACAGGCATCACCCGTGAAAACTTTGTTGCCGCCTGCGTACTAAGCTCCCTGGCGGATGAAACTCCCGAAGGTAAATCGATAGTGGAACTGGCGCATGAGGATAAAGCCATGCCAAAAGTTGTTGCTCCTAAAGACTCGGTATTTATCAAGTTTACTGCCGAAACCCGTTCCAGCGGTTTGGATACTCCCGAAGGTTTGCGCATCCGTAAAGGAGCATTTGATTCTATCCGTAACATAGCCTTGAAGGCCGGTCACCAGTTCCCAACAGAAGTGGAAGACAATGTTAAAAAGATCTCTTCAAACGGTGGTACCCCATTAGTGGTATCGCAAAATGAACAGATCATGGGGGTTATCGAGCTGCAGGATATCATCAAAACCGGTATTGCCGAACGTTTTGAGCGCCTGCGTAAAATGGGTGTTAAAACCGTAATGGTAACCGGTGACAATCCGCTTACTGCCAAGTTTATTGCCGAAAAAGCCGGTGTGGATGATTTTATTGCCGAGGCTAAGCCCGAAGATAAAATGAACTACATTAAAAAAGAACAGCAGGGCGGTAAACTGGTAGCCATGATGGGCGACGGTACCAATGATGCCCCGGCACTGGCACAGGCCGACGTAGGCGTGGCCATGAACAGCGGTACCCAGGCTGCTAAAGAAGCCGGTAACATGGTGGACCTGGATAACGATCCCACCAAACTGATTGAGATTGTGGAAATAGGTAAACAGTTGTTGATGACCCGCGGTACGCTTACCACTTTCAGTATAGCTAATGACGTGGCCAAGTATTTCGCCATTGTGCCGGCGCTGTTCATGGTATCTATACCATCATTAAAAGCGCTCAACATCATGGATCTGCACAGTCCGGAGTCGGCCATATTATCGGCCGTAATATTTAACGCCATCATTATACCATTGCTCATACCATTGGCACTAAGAGGTGTGGAATACAAACCGATAGGAGCCAGCGCCCTGTTGCGCCGCAACCTGTTGATATACGGCTTAGGCGGTGTACTGATACCATTTATAGGTATCAAACTGATTGACCTGGCGGTAGGAATATTTTTATAAATGTGAGATATGATTTCGGATTTCGGACGTTCGATTTCGGATTTAAATAAATAATAGAATTCTGTTAATTCTTAAATTCTAAAAATTCGAGTTCAGACAACAGAATTCACTAATTCACTAAATCAATAATTAAAAAAATGAAAACATATTTGTTGCCCTCATTAAAGTTAACGCTCATCATGATCGTGATAACTGCAGGCATATATCCACTGGCTATTGCCGGTGTAGGTAAATTAACTCCCGGCCATGGTGATGGCGAAACATTAAGCTATAAAGGCCATGTGGTTGGCTATGCGTTGGAAGGTCAGAAATTTACAAAGGACGAATACTTCTGGGGCCGCCCATCGGCAGTTGATTATAACGCTGCCGGATCAGGCGGTTCAAACAAAGGTCCCTCAAATCCTGATTACCTGAAAGACGTTGAAAAACGTATCGAGGATTTCTTAAAACACAACCCTGGTGTAACCCGTGCGCAGATCCCTGCCGAAATGGTTACCGCATCAGGCAGTGGTTTGGATCCGGATATTTCACCTGCCGGTGCGCAGGTACAGGTAGCCCGCATTGCTAAAGTACGCGGTTTATCTGCCGACCAGTTAACCAAACTGGTTGATGAACATACCGAAAAACCTATGTGGGGCCTGTTTGGTCCATCAAAAGTAAATGTGCTTAAACTGAATATAGCTTTAAACGAGCTTAAAAAATAACCGGGACAATGTGAATGGGGTGTGGAACAGATGAGTAACACACCCCTGCTTGCCGTTGTTGTCACTAACAACCACCAGGCAGGCAAATCAGAACAGCGGTATAAAAGATAAAGTTGCTGGTGACAACAACAACGGCTGGAAAAATAAAAAAATCGCGGCTCCTTTAATTCAACCTGCTTATTGATTAATTGAGTAACTAAATTAAATCCATGACTCCTTTTTAGCTAAAGGAACCGAAGGGGAATAAATACAAAGCTCCGGGTTTGAAATAAAATAAATCTCACAGAAGTATTAATAAACAGTAATGAAAAGAATACCCCTAATAATAATTGCCGCAGCGGTTATCAGCTTACAGGCGCACGCTCAAAAAGATACAATAAAAGTTAAGACCATTAAAAAAGATACCGTGGCACGCTCGCTACCATCCCCAATTTCTTCACTTCCGTTTCCGGTTTCGGATTGGGATGGGGCCCCTTTAATTGGGGTGGATGCTACCGCGCCCGATTACCCTTTGCAAAAGGCATTAGGGATAACAAAAAGTAAAGTAAAAATTTATGGATGGATTGATGTTGGCGGCGATATCAGTTCGTCAAAACATTCAAATGCCCCAACTTCCTATGATATTATTCCTAATTCGGTGTTTCTTGACCAGGTAGGTTTAAAGTTTGATAAACAGCCAAACACGGTTCAAACAGATCATTTTGATTATGGATTTTTATCAACCACCATATTTGGAACCGATTATCGATACACTACCGGCAAGGGTTATTTTAGTGATCAGCTGCTGAAGCACAATAACAAATATGGCGTTGATCCGGCCGAGATTTATGGGCTTTTATATTTTCCAAAAGTAGCCGATGGCTTATTGGTAAAAGTAGGGCGATTTATATCTCCGGCTGATATTGAAGCGCAATGGGCCACGGATAATTACTTGTATACCCACTCGCTCATGTTTACGGTCGACCCTTATACATTTACCGGTGCGCAGGCAACTTTTAAACTGGGCTCACACTGGCAGCTGGAAATAGGTATACATGGCGGTAATGATGTTGCCGTATGGAGCAAGGCGGCAAGCGTAAATGGTTTACTTATGGCCAGATGGGTATCAAACGATAATGACGATTCCATTTATGGCGGTATAAACGCCCTGGGAGCGGGTAAATACAAAGATAATCATGATGATTTGCAAATGGTAGTAGCCACATGGGGCCATAAGTTTAACGAAACATTGCACATGATGACCGAAGTTTATTATATGTGGCAACATGACGCCTTAGTTGGCGGTACTGTGATTGACGGCCCTCCGAGACCTTTTTATACCAATGTTGGTGCAGGTAATCCTATACCAGGGGCAGCGCAGGCAGTTGGCGCGGTTAACTATTTTCAGATCAAGTTGTCAACACATGATTACATATCTATACGCAACGGTTATCTGAGCGATCCGCAGGGTAACAGAACAGGTTTTGCATCAAGCTATACCGATCATACCATAGGGTTTGTACATCACTTTAATAATTACATACGCATACGTCCCGAAATAAGGTACGAGCGTGCTTATGCAAACGGTGTCACTCCTTATGATAACGGAACAAAAAAAGATCAATACTCAGCAGCAGTGGATATAATTGCACGCTTCTGAAAAAAGGAATAGAATATAAGTGTAAGAGAATGTATGATTGTTTTTTATAATTAATGTTTGGTTGTTAATTATAAGTTTGGTTGACGAACATTCATACTATAAAAGGGGATTTTTCGGAATCTCCTTTTATTAGTTTTATAAAAAAATATTAGTGATGAAAATGTTAAGTTTAAGCGAGGGTGCTTTATAACAGAAACTTAAATGAGCGAAGAAAATAAAGAGCAGTCGGTTGAGCATTTCCTGGAACTCATCAAACGTTCCAGGAGGGGTAAATTTAAGGTTTACATAGGCATGAGCGCCGGTGTGGGTAAAACCTACCGCATGCTGCTGGAAGCCCAAGCCCTGATGCGTAATGGTATTGATGTTAAAATAGGCTACGTTGAAACCCACGGTCGTAAAGAAACCGTGGCGCAATTGGAAGGCTTGCCCGTAATACCCCGTCGTAAATTGTTTTATAAAGGCAAGGAGTTGGAAGAGATGGATCTGAAAGCCATCATCAGCCTGCGCCCCGAAGTGGTGATAGTAGATGAGCTGGCCCACACCAATATCGAGGGCAGCAGCAACGAAAAACGCTGGCAGGATGTGATGCAGATATTGAACGCAGGCATCAATGTGATCAGTGCAGTAAATATTCAACATATGGAAAGCCTGAATGAGGAAGTGCAGCGCATCACAGGGGCAACCATTACGGAGCGCATCCCGGATAAAGTTTTGCAAATGGCCGATGAAGTAGTGAATATAGATTTGACTGCCGATGAATTGATTGACCGTTTAAAGGAGGGAAAGATATATGACGAAAAGAAAGTACCGCTGGCGCTCAATAACTTTTTCCAGGCCGAGCGGATATTGCAGCTGCGGGAACTGGCCCTGCGCGAAGTGGCCCACCAGGTAGAACGGAAAATTGATATCGAGATACCTAAAAATATCAAGCTGCGGCCCGAACTGTTTTTGGCCTGCATTAGTACCAATGACGAATCGGCCAAAATAATTATACGCAAAACGGCCCGGCTGTCGTCCTACTATCGGTCTAAATGGTATGTGCTGTATGTACAAACCTCGCGCGAGAGCAGCGATAAAATAAATCTGGCATCGCAGCGCCACCTCATCAACAATATGAAACTGGCTACACAGCTGGGGGGCGAGGTACTCAAAGTAAAAAATGATCAAATAGCAAAGGCCATCTGGGAAACGGCCGAAAAATATGATATCACTACCATTTGTATTGGTAAACCGAGGTTTAAATTTTACCAGGTGATCATGAAAACGGCAGTGTTTACCCAATTGTTGAATAAAATGTCTAAAACAGATATTGACCTTGTAATACTATCATAACATGACCATTAAAAATAAACTACGTACAGGCATCGGGTTTTTGTTTGTACTGTCATTCATCTGCTGCGGGTTGTCGGTGTATTTCCTCAACCGCCTGTCGGCCGATGCGGGTGCTATTTTAAAAGATAACTATAAATCATTACAGTACGGCCAGCAGATCCTGTCGGCGGTTGATGCTAATGGAGGGCCGCTTAACCCGGCGCAGTTAAAAACAATTGAAACCAACCTGGTACTGGAAGAGCATAACATTACCGAACCCGGCGAAGGTGAAGCGGCTGCTTCACTGCGTGCTGTTTTCGAAAAAATTAAACTGGTAAATAATGATGCCGGCCAGCTATCGCCATTACGTGTACAGGCCAGACAATTGGTTTACAAGTTTATGCAGCTCAACATGACGGCTATTTCGCATAAAAATGACATTGCCAAAGGTACAGCCAGCCGCGCTACCATACTGGTTGCTTTCTGCGGTGCCTTTTTATTCCTGGTGGCCTTTAGTTTCGCGGTTAATTTTCCGGGTTATATCGCTAATCCGCTTAGGGAACTTACCGCCCGCATCAAAGAGGTATCCAATCGTAATTACCATCAACAGATTGATTTTAAGTCAGATGACGAATTTGGTGAACTGGGTCGGGCCTTTAACAACATGACCCGCAAGCTTGACGAATTTGAGAACAGCAACCTCGCCAATCTCCTTTTTGAGAAAAAACGGATCGAAACCATCATCAACTCCATGCATGATGCCATTGTGGGGCTTGACGAAAAAATGATCATCATATTTGCCAACGAAGTGGCCTGCTCCTTGATCGGTATGACGGCCGATCAGTTGAATGGCCGCTATGCACCTGATGTAGCTACCGAAAACGACCTGCTGCGCAACCTGCTGGTGAATGACCAAAGCAAACTCAAAATATTTGCCGATAACCGGGAGAGTTTTTACTCGCGCGAATCACTATCGGTAACCAGTAAGGGCAGGGTAATAGGCAAAGTGATCATCCTGAAAAATATTACCGAATACCAACAGCTGGATGAGGCAAAAACCAATTTCATTGCCACCATATCGCACGAACTGAAAACCCCGATATCATCCATTAAAATGAGCCTCAAATTATTGGAGGATGTGCGCATAGGCGATGTAAATACCGAGCAAAGGCAATTGTTGGAAAACATTGAGGAAGATGCCCGCCGCCTGCTGCAAATAACCGGCGAATTACTGGATATGGCCCAGGTAGAAACCGGTAAGCTGCAGCTTAATTTTGGCAAAACCCATCCTAAAAATATTGTGGATTACGCGGTGAAGGCCATCAGATTTATAGCCGATCAAAAACAGGTGACCATCAAGGTTGATTGTGATGAAAACCTGCCCGATGTGCATGCCGATCTGGACAAAACCACCTGGGTGCTCATCAACCTGCTGTCAAACGCTATAAAATACAGCCACGAAAAATCGACAGTAGAGCTGGTGGTGAAAAAGCGCCATACCGACGAGATTGAATTTTCGGTACAGGATCATGGCAAGGGAATCGAAGAGCAATACCTGTCGCGCCTCTTCGAACGCTATTTCAAAGTGCCTAATGCCACCGCCGATCAAACCGGTACAGGTCTGGGCCTGGCCATCGCCAAAGATTTTATCGAGGCGCAATCAGGCAAGATAGCAGTCGATAGCGAACTGGGCGCAGGCAGCAGGTTTGCCTTTACATTGAAAAGGGTGGCTTGATGAGCTGCTTTTCTTCCATTTGTCATGCTGAGGAACGAAGCATCTATGATTAAACAACGTCATCACAAAATAGATCCTTCACTTCGTTCAGGATGATAACTGGGAGGCCGTGCGATTCCCCTCTTGAGAGGGGGCAGGGGTGTGTTCTTCCGCTTCACGAACACACCCCTGCTACCACGCAGCCCCACGCGCCCCCTCTCAAGAGGGGAGCCTTGTCGCATATGTCCTCTGAATTTTATCTCCCTCTTTTTTGCAAAGCAACACCCACTGCCGTTATTTGACTATCAGTTAATCAATACTTTTTAAAGTTTTTGAAATTGCTCAAAACGGTGTTGCAATTTGTTAAACGTGTTAAAACCGATGATTTTGCATGAATTTTTGAATGTTTTTATCCTGTTTCTGACTATAAAATTGTTAAAATAAAGGTTTAAGAAGTGCTGGGTTGTTTGAATTTTTCTAAAATTATGGAAGCGGAGTGAATTAAATTTTGGTTAACTTTTAATAACTCATGGTATAAAAGTTGAGGTTTTTTCGTAAAATGCCACATGCTAAGATCAATACTTTCACTTATTGCTATTTTGCTCTTTTGCGGCACCCTCAGGGCGCAGCAGGCGGATAGCACGCTGAAAAAATCGACGGTAAAAACACTCAGCGATAAACAATATACCGCTTTGCTCAATGGCGACGATATATATAATAACATGGCATTACCGGCCCAGATCAATCATTATCCCATGCCCGATCAGGCGATTAGGTTTAAAAAAGAATTGGGATTGAGCCCGAACCAGGTGATAAAAATTACCGCAATTGCCACCGAACTGCACCGGAAAAGAGTAGAGATGGGTTCGTTCATTATTAAGAACGAACAAACTTTAGATGAACTTTTTCGTAAACAGCGCTTAACTAATGGTGATGTAATATTTTATGCCACGCGTTCCGGATTGTACTATGGCGAGCTCAGAAACGCCATTTTACAGGCTTGCTTAAGCACCGGCGACCTGCTGGCGCCGCAGCAAATCAAGAAGCTGGAAACTTTACAAAACCCTAATTGATAATATACCGTAGGATTTACTTAATTTAGCGGCCCAAATAAATAGTATGAAGATTACTTTTGATTTTGAAAAGCCACTGGCTGAACTGATACAGCAGATTGAAAAGGTAAAGCAGGTGGAGGATAAAAATAAGCTCGACATGTCTGCAACCGTAGCCGAGTTGGAAGCCAAGCTGGATGCTGCTAAAAAGGAGATATATTCAAACCTTACCGGCTGGCAAAAGGTGCAGATTTCCCGTCATCCTGAAAGGCCTTATACGCTTCAATATATTGAGTTAATGTGCGATGATTTTATTGAATTGCACGGCGACAGGACTGTAGGCGATGATAAGGCCATCATTGGTGGCTTTGGAACATTGAACGGGCAAACCGTGATGTTCATCGGTCACCAGAAGGGGCGTAATACCAAAGAGCGTCAATACCGCAACTTTGGTATGGCTAATCCCGAAGGTTACCGCAAGGCATTAAGGCTGATGAAAATGGCCGAAAAATTCAATAAGCCTGTAGTTACGCTGATAGATACCCCGGGAGCATTTCCAGGTCTGGAAGCTGAAGAGCGAGGACAAGGCGAAGCTATTGCCCGTAACCTGCTGGAAATGGCTGTGTTGAAAGTGCCGGTAATTTGTGTGATCATAGGCGAAGGCGCGTCTGGCGGTGCATTGGGTATAGGTATTGGCGATAGGGTACTGATGCTGGATAATTCCTGGTATTCGGTAATATCTCCGGAAAACTGCTCAACCATCCTGTGGAAAACCTGGGAAAATAAAGAACGTGCTGCCGAAGTATTGAAATTAACTTCGACAGAAATGTATAAGAATAAGCTGATTGACGGTGTAATCAAAGAACCACTTGGCGGTGCACATCAGGATCCCGTGGCTATGGCTGCCATCCTGAAAAAGCAATTGCTAAAAGATTTGAAAACACTGGGCGAACGCGATATCAATGAACTGGTTACCGAACGTATTGATAAGTTCTGCAACATGGGCGTTGTAAACGAAGGATAAAAAATTCTGATCTATATAAAAAAGCGGCTTATGCCGCTTTTTTTGTTTAACGATAAAGGCTATCATGCTGAGTTGTGAAATCAGGAGCCTCTAAGGGTGAAATGACGCGTTTAATTAAGGTCTCATCAGTTTTATAAAAGATATGTCATTGCGAGGTACGAAGCAATCTCGTAGCTATTCTTACCAATGAGAACGTGAGGAGATTGCTTCGTACCTTGCAATGACATAATGGAGAGATGTTTTGCTCCCGCGAGATTAGCGTAGCGTATCCCATGGGTGGCATGTGGTAAGCTTCCAGCTTACGTCAGCTCTTTTAACGGGTGTCATGCTGAGCTCCGTCGAAGCATGGTGCAGGGGCCTCTGCGCTCGACCCTTCGACGGAGCTCAGGGTGACATCCCCTTCGCGGCGGCGTAAATGAGCTTTTAAACAAACAAAAAGTGGGTTTACACTTTTTTACGCTAAAATTATATAATGTATTGATTTTCAGATATATAAACTCATGTTAACCGTAAAAAGTGTAAACCCATGTAAACCCACTTTTTAACCAAAAAAAGGCTGTCATGCTGAGCTTGTCGAAGTATGGTGGGCAGGCCTCTACGCTCTACCCTTCGACGGTGCTCAGGGTGACAGCCCTGCTTTATTAATTATTCTTTCTATCGCTTTGCGCTGATACCAAACTTCGCTTCAAAGCCCTTCAGTTGTGCACTGAATTTGGTGTTTAACTCCGTCTGTTTAAATTCTTTGGTAAAGCCTACCAGACCGCTTAAAATTTGTATGGAGTATTGCACATCGCGATTGTTATCCAAACTGATTTCATTACGTTGTAACAACGCATAGTTATAATTAAGCAGGTTGTTTACATAATCGTCAACCTGGTTGGACAGCTTGTTGGCCAGTGGGATATCTCCCAGGCGATATGAACTCTCAATCATATAAAATTTACGTACAGCAACCTCGGTTGAATTGATAATGCCCGGCATTACTTCGTCATATTTCTTCAATGTATTTTTGGCCAGGTCGTTATGCCCCTCTTTCATCAGGTTATCAGACAGGTTAGAGTAAAGCCTGGTAATCAACGGGTAAAACATGGTCATGGACTCGTGGTCAAGGTAACGCGCGGTTTTCATATTACCCCACTTAAACTTGGTCATCATGTTATGATACATCACTGGGGTATTGCTGTTTTCGAGCGCGTTTGATGCGGTATCTGGTTTCAATGGCATTAAGCGATAAGCGAAGCCTTCGTTGTATAAATATTTGTCCAGACCTATCATATTATCGTTAGGCACGGTTACCGAGAAATAGATTGGGCGTTTCCAGTTATTGTGCGATAGGATATCCATCATGGCCAAAACATCTTTGGTTACATAGCGGCCACTAAAGGTCCAGTCCATTTCGGGCACTATCTTATCTTTCTCAGCAGCCGGAACGGTACCGGTTTGTACCACCTGGTTAGGGTCAATAGTCAATTTGAAGTTTTTGGTAGGCAGGTAGTTGGCCACATCGCCATTGTTATACTCTACCATGGTTGACTTATCATCAGAGGTCATAAAATCAAAAACCTCTTTCAGTTCGGTAGCACCGACCAATTTTTGGTCGTTAAAATAAATAACATCACGCACACCGGGTTTAAACTTGTCATTAGACATGCTGATAGGCAATGGCTCTGATTCGTTCATTTTATTTTTCATACCGCGGATGTACCAGTCGGTACCCAGTAAGCTTAAGTTCACAATACGTACATCGGGGCGTACATTTTCAACCTCCTGTATATACCAAAGCGGGTAAGTATCATTATCACCGTAGGTGAATAGAATAGCATTTGGGGCGCAGGAGTTGAGGTAGTTATAAGCCATATCGTGCGGTGTAAGCTTGGTAGAGCGGTCGTGATCGTCCCATTCCTGGTTGGCCATTAGCACGGGCGCTGCCAGTAAACAAATCAGCGTAGCTATAATAGCGCTTGTTTTAGCGTTGATCTTTTTAGACAGAAAATCGGCGATAGCCAGTACGCCCAAACCAATCCAAATGGCAAAGGCATAAAACGAACCTGCATAAGCGTAATCACGCTCACGTGGCTGTAATGGGTCCTGGTTGAGGTATAACACAATGGCGAGGCCTGTAAAAAAGAACAGTACCAATACCACACCTGCATTTCGCTGATCGCGCCAAAAATGGAAGAATAAGCCGATAAGGCCAATGATCAACGGTAAAAAGAATAAACGGTTATAGCTTTTGCTTTCGGTAACAGCATAAGGCAGGGGTTTGCTGAAATCCCAGCCGCTTAACCAGGAACCATCTATACCGCCTTTGCCATCAATAGCACCGGTTTGACCGTCAAGATCATTGGCACGACCAACAAAATTCCATAAAAAATAGCGGGTGTACATTTGGTTTACCTGCCAGGTGCCAAAAAAACCCAGGTTGGTGGCAAAGGTAGGGTGTTCGCTTTGGCCCAGTTTACTCCAAGCCCTGTAAAAATCAGGGTGACCGGCCTTGTCGCTAAACATACGCGGGAATGGGGTATTGCGATCATAAACAGTGGTTAGTTTTTTACCAGCCACCTCATATTTGGTTTCGCCGCGACGGTAAATAGTGGCGCCTTCGGTTTGTTCGGTTGGTGTTGAATCAAAAAATTGACCATAAAGCAGAGGTGTATCACCATACTGGTCGCGGTTCAAATAGCTGTTAAGCGCAAATGCGTTTTCAGGATCGCTGTTATTTAAGTTCGGGTTAGCTTTAGCCCTAACCACGATCATCACAAATGAGCTGTAACCAAAAAGGATGAACAGCAGGCAAATTAAAAAGGTATTTAAAGCGAAACGTTTCTGGCGTATTTTAACCACATATTCTAACAATGCGAGTACTGCCGCGCCTACCACTACACCAATAATCCCTGCACTGATACCTAATGCCAGTATAAAGCATACCGCCGCTACGATAATAGCCGGTTTTAGGGGTTTAATAGTATAATATATACCCGATACGATGGTGGCTATCAGTAAAACAAAAAACACTACTGCCCCGCTGCCAAAGCCGAAGCCCAGTGTATTTACAAAAAGCAGATCGGAAAAGGCCGCACCTTTTACGGTATATTGAATAACGCCCCAAAGTACAAAGGCTACTGCCACTATACCAGCAAAAAATGCCCAGAAAGTACCTTTGGAAGTGATGTTTTTCGCTCTGCGGAAGTATATCACCAGCGCTATAGCGGGTATTACTAACAGGTTTAATAGGTGTATACCTATAGATAAGCCCATCACATAGGCAATAAATACTATCCATTTATCAGCATGTTGCTCATCGGCATGAGCATCCCATTTTAATATTGCCCAGAATACGATAGCTGTACATAAGGATGATTGCGCGTAAACTTCAGACTCTACTGCCGAGAACCAAAAAGTATCCGAATAAGCGTAAGCAAGGGCTCCAACCAAACCCGCACCTATAATCAGTATCAGGTTTGTAGTATTTATTTCTTCGGCTTTTTTAACCAATAGTTTTTTAGCCAGGGCGGTTATAGTCCAAAACAGGAACATAATGGTTGCTCCACTGGCCAGCGCCGAAGCCATATTTGCCCAGTAAGCTACCTTGGTATTATTACCCATCGAAAGTAAGGTAAACACCTTTCCTATCATGGTAAACAGGGGGGCGCCGGGTTGGTGGGCCACTTGTAAACGGTAAATACAGGCAACAAACTCGCCGCAATCCCAAAAGCTGGAAGAGGGCTCTAAAGTTAAAATATAAGTTAGCGAAGCAATGATAAAGGCTACCCAGCCAAATATATTATTGATCTTTTTGTAGTCCATGTCTGAATTTTACGATAGAAAAAAGGGTTGAATGCAGCCCGAAATTAGTAAAAGTATTATGATGTTAAAATCAAAAGCGGTGGATTAACACTTTTTTAGCCCGTTTTAGACGTTAAAAGGCAATAGAAAATACTTTTTTAAAATTCTTTTTGAGAGTTAAAAAATCGTCTTATATTTGCATTCCTTTTCGGGGAGTAAAAACAAACCAAAGGAGATTGCCTGATAGTATAATGGTAGTACGACGGTTTTTGGTACCGTTTGTCTAGGTTCGAATCCTGGTCGGGCAACAATGAAAATTTCGGATTTCTGATTTTCAATTTCGGATTTAGGTCTGATAGAAAATTGAAATCCGAATTGTTTTTTATACAGGTTGTAAGTGTAAAGTGATTTAAGATTAAGGCTAATCCTAAATCGAAGATCCCAAATCCAAAACAAGAAGATGCCATTACAATTTAATCCGGTTAAGTTATTTGCAGGATCAGGCTCTAAAGAGCTGGCGCAAAAAATTGCTGATGCTTATGGCCGCGAATTAGGTGACGTGGTGCTTTCACGCTTTAGTGACGGTGAATTTCAGCCACACTTTAATGAATCTGTAAGGGGATGCGATGTATTCCTGATCCAGAGTACCAACCAGCCCACTGATAACCTGATGGAATTACTGATGATGATTGATGCCGCCCGTCGTGCTTCATCACATTATGTAAGTGCCGTTATTCCGTATTTTGGATTGGCCCGTCAGGACAGGAAAGATAAGCCTCGTGTGGCTATTAGTGCTAAACTGGTAGCCAATTTGTTGGTTGCTGCAGGTATTAACCGCATCATGACCATGGATCTGCACGCTGCGCAGATACAGGGCTTTTTTGATATACCGGTTGATCACCTGGATGCTTCTATCATTTTTGTACCTTATATCAAAAGCCTGGGTTTAGAAAATTTAACCATTGCATCACCGGATATGGGTGGTTCATACAGGGCACGCAGTTTCGCGAAGTTCTTTAATGCAGAGGTTGTAATTTGCGATAAACGTCGTAAACGTGCTAATGAAATTGAGTCCATGACGCTTATTGGCGATGTTACCGATCAGGATATTGTGCTGATTGATGATATCTGTGATACAGCCGGTACATTGGCTAAAGCAGCAGGATTGATTATGGAACGTGGTGCACGCAGCGTACGCGCGGTTTGTACACATCCGGTACTATCAGGCAAAGCTTATGAAACTATCGAAAATTCGGCTTTAACTGAACTGATAGTTACTGATACTATACCGTTAAAGCAAACAAGCCCTAAAATAAAGGTATTATCAACTGCTGAACTGTTTGCAAAGGCTATCAGTAATGTAAACGAGCACGGTTCTATCAGCCAGTTGTTTAGGGTAGATTGATAGAAAGCTTATAGTTCATGGTTGATGGTTCATAGCCGGAAACATGGATTTTGAATAGAATAAAAATATTTGTGCGGATTAGATGCCATGAACAATGATCTATGAACCATGAACTTAACAAATAAATAAATACAAATAATGAAATCAATTGCTATTAGCGGTTCTCCAAGAGAGAACGTAGGGAAAAGAGACGCTAAAGAACTGCGTTATCAAGGCTTAGTGCCTGCAGTACTTTACGGTGGGCCAACACAATCCCACTTTGCAGTGTCCGCAGCTGATTTGAGAGCCGTTGTTTATACTCCGGTTGTTCATTTCATCGATCTTGAAATTGCTGGTGTTAAATCACAAGCTATCATTAAAGATATTCAGTTTCATCCTTTAACTGAACAAATTATCCACGTTGACTTTTTATTGCTTGACGAGAAAAAGCCAATCACTATCGAGATCCCTGTTAAATTAACCGGTACATCTCCAGGTGTTAAAGTGGGTGGTAAATTAGTTCAGAAATTAAGGAAACTGCGCATCAAAGCATTGCCTAAAGATCATTTAGATGCTATTGAAGTAAGCATTGAAGCTCTGGAAGTTGGTAAATCAGTAAAAGTTGGTGAAATTAAATTGCCAAACCTTACTATCACCAATGCTCAGGAAGATACTATCGTATCTGTAACTACTTCACGTGCATTACGTCAGGCTGAGCAGGAAGCTGCTTCAGGTAAAAAGTAAGCTCCTTAATTCCCTGAAGAGGGAATAAAAGGGGAACTATTAAAACAGCGATAAGGTAACTTATCGCTGTTTTTGTTTAAAAATAATATCTTCGCACTTTAATTTAAGTAAATCAAAAATTCCCTCTTCAGGGGGCTAGGGGGCATGAAATATCTTATAGTTGGTTTAGGAAATATAGGACCCGAATATGCTGATACTAGGCATAATATAGGGTTTATGATACTGGATGAGTTGGCTAAGCAAGAAGGCGCCAAGTTTTACCACATGCGCCTGGCCTATTACAGCGAAGTGTCGTTCAAAGGCCGTACGCTGCATCTTATTAAACCAACTACTTATATGAACCTAAGTGGCAAAGCCATGAATCATTGGATGAAGGAGTTGAAAATACCTGTTGAAAATGTACTGGTATTGGTTGATGATATTGCTCTTCCCTTAGGCACCCTACGCTTAAAACCTAAAGGTAGCGCCGCTGGGCACAATGGTTTAAAACATATCGAAACTACGCTTGGTCACAATAACTATGCACGCCTCCGGTTTGGCGTGGGCGACAATTACCCCAAAGGCCGCCAGGTTGATTATGTATTAAGTGGTTTTGACGACGATGAAAAGCCTGAGCTTCCTGCATTGATTGATCGCTCAATCGAAATGATCAAGGGCTTCGCTACCATCGGTACAGAATTAACCATGACCCGGTATAATAAATAATACATCCCTTCGTTTCAGGTGTAAACTAATTGCTTAGTTAAGATTTATTAAATAGTTTTTGCTGTATGCAACAGTTGAATAACTAATGACGTCTTATCACTAAATCCTTATGAAACAATTTTTACTGACCCTGCTTTCCTGTTATATTTCGGCGATATGCTTTGCCCAAACACAAAATTCGCCAACAAACATAACTGTTAAGGGCTCTGTAATTGATTCGGCATTAAACAAACCCTTAGGCTATGTTACGGTAGCGCTGCAAGATGCTGCTACACATACCCCCGTAAAAAGTACCCTTGCCAAAGACGACGGAAGTTTTGAATTAAAAGCCCCTGATGGTAAAACTTATCAGCTGGTAGTTGCTTTTATCGGCTATGCTACCAAGATTTTACCTGTAAAGTTGACTGGTAATGAATTTAACGCTGGTAAAATTTTACTAGCCCCATCTAACAAAGAATTAAAAGAAGTTACTGTAACGGCAGTGCGACCAACCCTTAAGCAAGAGGTCGACCGCCTCTCTTATGATGTAACAGCTGATCCTGAAAGTAAAGCTGTATCGGCTTTAGATATGATGCGTAAAGTGCCACTTTTATCGGTTGACGGAGATGACAATATCAAACTGAAGGGAAGCGGTAATTATAAAATCCTGATCAACGGAAAAGAATCGGCATTGATGGCCAAAAGCCCGTCGGATGTATTGAAAGCGATGCCGGCAACGAATATCGAAAAGATTGAGGTGATCACTACACCACCTGCTAAATACGATGCGGAAGGCTTAACAGGTATTATCAACATCATTACCAAGAAAAACGCTGATCAGGGATATAACGGAAGTATTAATGCACGCTACAATTCTGTTTGGGGACCGGGGTATAATCTTAACGCTACCGTGAAACAGGGTAAGTTTGGTCTTTCTGGTTATGCAGGTTTTGGTACACAAAAAGATGTAACCGGGTCAACGCACAATATTCAAACGCAATTTGTAAATAATTCATTATCAAGTATATTAAACCAAGACGGTAGCAGGACATTTGGTGGTAAGTATAAATATGCTAATGCCGAATTAAGTTATGAAATAGATAGTCTTGATCTGATCACAGGTTCATTTGAAATCTTCCAGGGGCATTTTGACCAAAGTGGCTCCCTTCAGTCAAACCGGGTTAACAATGTAGGCACACTTGATGAAGCTTATCGTAATATTACTACCAGTAACAGTAAAGATAAAGGAGCCGACATCGCCATCAATTACCAGCGAAACTTCAAAAATCATAAGGATGAGCTGCTGACCTTGTCTTACAAATACAGCTATTCGCCAAGTGACCAAACAAGTTCAAACGCATTTACCGACAGATTTAATTATGATGCAGTGAATAATCCCGATTTCAGACAACGTAATAATGCTGGTAACCGGGAGCATACCATTCAGCTTGATTATGTATATCCGCTTAAAAAATTGAGTATCGAAGCTGGAGGTAAAGCCATCTTACGGAATAACTTCAGTGATTTCGGACGTGATGATTTGGATCCTAATACAAACCAATATGTGGTTAACACGGGGCAAACCAGTACGTTTGATTATCATCAGGATGTGACCAGTTTTTACAATTCCTATCAATTAAAACTAACTAAATGGACAGTAAAAGCAGGCTTACGTATTGAACATACCCAAGTTACGGCTGATTTTGTAGGCACGCCGCTTGATAAGGGCTATAACAACCTGATACCATCTATATCCATACAACGCAGCCTTAACAGCAGCAGTATTAATTTCGGTTTTACGCAGCGTATACAACGTCCCGGTATATACCAGCTTAACCCCTTCGTTGATAATTCAAATCCTAAATTCATCAGTACCGGTAACCCGGATCTGCGCCCCGAATTAAATAATACTTTTGATCTTACTTATAGTAATTTTAAAAAGGCATCTGTTACGGTGGGTTTAAGTTACGCGTTCTCCAATAACTCTATCCAAACTATAAGCAGTTTGCGCGATACGGTAACCTACACTACTTATCAAAACCTGGGCAGTAACCGTACGCTGGGTTTTAATGTCAATACCAATTTTTCTATCATCAAGCCTCTTACTGTTAGTTTAAACGGGCAAATTTCACATGTGTGGTTAAAAGGTGTTTACAACGACCAGTTCTTTAAAAACGGAGGATACATTGGTAATGCATTTGCCAGTTTTACCTATAAACTGGGCGATACTTACAGGTTTGGTTATAATGCCGGTTTCTTTAGTGGTGATGTAACCCTGCAAGGTAAATCAAGCAACTTTATCTATAACTCTTATAGCGTTGCCAAGGATTTGTTTAAGAAAAAATTCACAGTAACCCTTGTAGCTAATAACCCTTATAGTAAATACAGGGCATTTACCAATACTACCAACACACCCGATTTTTCTCAAACCATCAGCAGGGAAAACCCATACCGCCACTTTGCTATCAGGGTTAATTATAAATTTGGTAAGTTGAGCAGCGATATTAAAAAGAACCAGCGCAGTATCAATAACGATGATACCAAAAACGGTAGCAAAAGTAGCGGGGCCAGTCAGTAAGATGGTGTATTAGATTAAAAACACCTGACATACTTTTGGCACAAAAAGGATAAATTAGCCTCATGAAAGTTTACGGAATAACCAATTGCAACACAGTTAAGAAAGCGCTTGACTGGTTAAAAGAGAATAAGGTAGATTATAATTTTCAGGATTTCAAAAAGCTGGGTGTAAGCACCGAGAAATTGCAGGAGTGGGACAGCAAAGCTGGCTATGAGAAATTCTTAAACAAGCAGGGCCTTACCTGGAAGCAGCTTGATCCGCAGGTAAAAGAAAGCGTAAAAACTAGTGCCGATGCACTTACCCTGTTACAACAAAAAACCAGCATGATCAAAAGGCCGGTTATTGAAGATGGCGACTTTTTGTTTTTTGGTTTTGATGAAAAGGTTTACCAATCCCATTTTTTAAACAAATAGGGCTCAAATATTTTCATATTATTCAATTTAAGGCCTATAAATCTCGTATATCTACCTGATTTATAGGCTTTGTCTTTATTAAATCGGTAATTAATATTCTGGTAACAATCGTTTTACCCGAACGTTCAAAAACGTTTTTTTGTAGTATACTTGCTGTATACATACAAAAAATATTGAAATGAATTTAAAACTGATGGCCGGTTTCAGCATGGCCTTTATGTTGGCGGTTAATGTAAGTGATGCTCAGCAGGCCGCTTCAACTAATGCGCCTGCTTCCGATTACAATTACCATGAAACTTTCGGACCTGGTTTTTATACCAAAAATGGTACAGAATACCGTGCCGCAAGCGGTGAACCAGGACCTAAATACTGGCAAAACCGGGCTGATTATCAACTAGCTGCAAAATTAAACGATCAAACTAATGAGATCACCGGTTCTGAGGTTTTAACTTATACCAATAATAGCCCCCAAAACCTTGGTTTCTTATGGATGCAGCTTGACCAAAACTTGTTTAAATTAGATTCACGCGGGACTGCTATTGTACCGCCAACAGGCAGTCGTAACTGGGGCCGTGGTGAAGCATTTGATGCCGGTTTCAAAATCAAATCAGTAAAATATGCTGTTGGTAAAGGTGAATTTGAAGAAGCTAAATTTCTGATCAGCGATACCCGTATGCAGGTTTTTTTACCTAAAGAGGTAACAGCCAATGGCGGGCAGGTTAAACTTAAAATCGAGTACTCATTTGTTCCTCCAAATTACGGATCTGATCGTATGGGGTACCTTAATACCAAGAATGGCAGAATTTATACTATCGCTCAGTGGTACCCACGTATGTGCGTATATGATGATGTAATGGGGTGGAATACCCTGCCATACACAGGCCCGGGTGAATTTTACCTGGAATATGGCGATTTTGATCTGAGTATTACTGCTCCGGCAAATCATATTGTATTAGCGTCTGGCGAACTGCAAAACCCGCAGGAAGTTTACACCCCGGAACAGCAAAAACGCTGGGCGGAAGCCGCGCAAAGCGAAAAAACGGTAATGATCCGTACTGCTGATGAGGTTAAAGACCCTAAATCGCGCCCGAGCGGAAAAACAGAATTGACCTGGCATTTCAAAATAAAAAATGCGCGTGATGCTTCATGGGCTTCGTCAGCTGCATTTATTGTTGATGCTGCTAAAATGGATTTGCCAAGCGGTAAAAAATCAATAGCTATTTCGGCTTACCCGGTTGAAAGTGATGGCAATGACGCCTGGGGCCGCTCTACTGAGTATGTTAAAAAATCAATTGAATATAATTCTGCCAAATGGTTTGAGTTTCCTTATCCAGCGGCTACCGCTGTTGCGGGTATAGTGGGTGGTATGGAGTACCCTGGTATTGTTTTTTGTGGATATACTGCAAAGAAAAATGGACTTTGGGGGGTAAATGATCATGAATTCGGCCACACCTGGTTCCCGATGATCGTAGGTTCAAATGAGCGTATGTACGGCTGGATGGACGAAGGTTTTAATACTTTTATCAATACACTTTCAACTGCCAATTTTAACAACGGTGAGTACAAAAGCACCCGTACCATGGATATGCACCGTACCGGCGACTTTTTCACCAAACCAGAGTTGGAGCCAATAATGAGCCAGCCAGCTAACCTGAAAGAAAGAAACACAGGTACATTGCTGTATGCAAAACCAAGCGCGGGTCTTGTTTTATTGCGTGAGCAGATATTAGGTCCCGAGCGTTTTGATTTTGCTTTTAAAACCTACATTAATAGATGGGCATTTAAACACCCAACACCTGATGATTTTTTCCGTACTATTGAGAATGCATCAGGCGAAAGTCTGCAATGGTTTTGGAGAGGTTGGTTCCTGAACAACTGGCGCCTGGATGTTGCAGTTAGTGATGTTAAATATGTAGATGGCGATGCTTCAAAAGGTGCATTGATCACCCTGGATAACCTGGGTAAAATGACAATGCCCGTTATTCTGGAGATAAAAACCAAAAGTGGTAAAGCCGAGCGTGTTAAGCTGCCGGTTGAAATTTGGGAGCGTTTTGCTTCATTTACATTCAAGTATCCATCAACCGAAGAAATTGAATCGGTTACTTATGACCCTGATAAGGTACTACCAGATTATAATCCAGACAATAACGTTTGGAAGAAATAATAAGAAAGGCCCGGTTAACCGGGCCTTTCTTATTATGACATCGCGTATTTTTTCAGACTTACGAAGTTTTTAAAACTTCGTAAGTCTTTAGTGAAGCCTACAACAAATCCTTCAAATGTTTGTAGTTTGATTTTACGGTATCCAGTACCTCGTCCATATGACCATTGAGTATGAGTTTGGTCATCGATACAGCCATGCCTTTTACCTGTTCAAACTCAATTTTGGGTGGCATAGCCAGCGCATTAGGGTCGGTAAATACATTGACCAATGCCGGGCCATCAAAAGCCAATGCTTCAGTAATTGCCTCTTGAATATCCTGCGGGTATTTGACATTGATCCCCTTGATCCCCATAGCCTGAGCTACTAAAGCGAAATCTGGATTATACATGTCGGTTTGCCAATCGGGCAGCCCGGCAACCTCCATTTCCAACTTAACCATGCCCAGGGAACGATTGTTAAAAACGATGACCTTAACCGGCAATTTGTATTGAACAATGGTCGCCAGATCGCCCAGTAGCATCGACAGACCACCATCACCGCAAAGCGCTATTACCTGCTGACCCGGACGGGCCAGCGCTGCGCCAATAGCCTGGGGCATAGCATTAGCCATAGAGCCATGGTTAAAAGACCCTATCATTTTTCGTTTACCTGTGGCATTAATGTAGCGGGAACCCCATACGCATGACATGCCAGTATCCACCGTAAATATGGCATCGTCGGCAGCTAATTTGTCTAATACACTGGCTACAAATTCGGGGTGTATCTTTTCCTGTTCGCCGCTGTCGTCAACGTAGGTTTGCATTTTGCTTTTTACATCGGCATATACTTTTAGTTGGGCCCTTAAAAAGCTGTCATCCTGTTTTTGACCGATCAAGGGGAGCAAAGCTGTTAGTGTATCTTTGATATTTCCGCATAAACCCACATCAACTTTAGCCCGGCGACCGATACGCTCTGGTTTAATATCTACCTGCACAATTTTGCAATCGGTAGGCATAAACGGCGTGTACGGGAAATCAGTACCTAACAATATCAACAGATCGCTTTCGTGCATGCTATGATAAGCCGATGGTAAACCTAAAAGGCCGGTCATGCCCACTTCATTAGGGTTATCATACTGAATGTCCATTTTAGCCCGGAAGGAGTAAGCCACGGTAGCATGAAGTTTTTGGGACAGGGCTACTACTTCATCATGCGCTTCGGCTGCGCCTATGCCACAAAAAATGGTGATCTTCTGATGCTGATTGATCAGGGCAGATAACTTTTGCAGATCGGCATCTGAAGGTCTGGTCACAGGGGCAGAATTAAAGTTTTGAGTGGATGTGTTGATTTCCACTGCATCCATGCTGGTAATATCGCCGGGTAGACCAATTACGGCTACGCCTTTCTGATGCAAGGCACTTTGTATCCCGGCCTGTAGCATACGTGGCAATTGGCGGGGAGTGGCGGCTACCTGATTGTAATAACTGCAATCATCAAATAGTTTTATGGTATTGGTTTCCTGGAAATAATCTGTACCGAATTCAAATGTGGCTATGGTTGAAGCAATGGCGATAACCGGCGCGCCGGATCTGTGAGCATCATACAATCCGTTAATCAAATGTACATGGCCCGGGCCGCTGCTGCCCGCACAACAGGCAAGGCCATTCAGTTGCGCTTCGGCACCAGCTGCGTAGGCGCCAACTTCTTCATGACGAACATGTACCCATTGTATATTGCCTGCTCGTCTTACGGCATCATTTACTTCGTTAAGGCTATCGCCGGTAACGGCATATATTCTTTTTACACCAGCGTTCGCCAGCATTTCTACCAGTTGGTCTGCAACGTTTTTTGCCATGGTTAGGTTGATTTATGTTTTGATATTTATAAAGCTAACCATTGAATATGACGTGGGTTTTAAAAATTGTAAATTGCTGTAAAATATGACAATTATGGGGCGAATAGTTATTGTAGCTTATAAACCAAAACCGGGCAACGCAGCCGCTTTAAAGCGGCTTACAAAAGCTCATGTACCCCGGCTTAGGGCAGAAGGTTTAGTGACCGATCGTGAACCTATTATCATGGAAAGCGCCAATGGAACCATTATTGAAGTTTTTGAATGGTTAAGCACCGAAGCCATTAATAAGGCCCATCAAAATAAAGCCGTTCATGAAATGTGGGCCGAGTATGCCGATGTTTGCGATTATGTAAGTTTGAATAGTTTAAGCGAAACGGCAAATATGTTTGCCGAATTTACACCGGTAGATTAAACCCATACTTTAAAACAAAACAGGCAGACTTCAAAGAGTCTGCCTGTTTTTCTGTGTCAATATATAGAGAAGCCTTAAGCGGCTGTTGATTTCTTGTATTGATTAAGGATGAATGTTTCCTCAATCAATACGTAATGTATGATATATGATAGAATTTACAGCGATAAAATATTATCTGTAAATGACGGTTAAAATTTGATAGGTTTCCCAGTAGAGCTGTAGCAACCTGCCTTTTATTAAGTTTAAGTTTTGTTTTTTCATGACCTTTATTTCTTATTGACATAACAAAGGTACTGCGGTTAGCAAGGCGTATCAATCTCAATAAATCGGTTTTAAGAACCAATTTTTCCGATAGAGATGTTTCTCCGTCAAATGACTGTCATGAGAGGTGTTTTACGCAGAAAAAGTGATCGGCTTTTATTGCAGCTGCTTAAACTCCGAAGGGTTATAACCGGCAAAGCGTTTAAAAAAACGACTGAAATGAGAACTGTTATCAAAGTTAAGCCGCTCGGCAATTTCTTTAATGCTAAGCCCCGATGATGATAGCAGATACTGGGCCTCCAGGTATAATCGGTTATGGATAACATACAGTGCATTTTGCCCCGTTTCGTTTTTAACTATTTCGGTTAAATACTTAGCCGATATAAAGAGTTCATCAGCATATTCCTGTACGGTTTTCAAAGTCAGAAATTTTTCTTCCACCAGCTTTTTGAATTTATATACCAGCTGATACTGTTTACTTAAATGGCGGGTTGAATTCAATAAACAACTTTCGCAGGCGCGGTTCATTTCGTATAACAGGTCGGTTAGCAGCAGGCGCAAGATCTGCAAATGGAATGCTCCCTGATCCCGGCACTCATCACTTATTTTTTCGTACAAAGCTTTTAGGGATGTTACTCCCTTTTTTGGTAAGCCATAAATAGGCGGATAATCAGGATTTACCTCCAGCAGGTTATCCAGGATATTTTCTTTCAAAAAATTATGGGATAAAAACTCCTTCTTAAACAACACCTGGTATAATAACAGATCGTCTGAAGCATCTTCAAAAGAAGTAATATATGCAGGCGATACCAGGTGAATAGAGTTTGGATAAACCTCAAAAACAAAATGACCGATAGTTTTTTTACAACTACCACTAAGGCATAAAATAACTGAGTAATAATCTGTTTTAATGGGCAAGCCATGCTGCAAACCGGTTTCATTACTTAATACGGCAAAATCGTCCTGGTTCCAATTGTTGCTAACAATACCAAAATCGGGTTTGGCAATATTGGGAGAGGTGATGTGGCGTTTAAGCGTTGAGGGAATATCAAAAACAGTTACTTTATTACTCATATGGGGATGGTAAGTCAAATATAAGGCAAAATTATGATTCGTTGATGCTAATCAAACTGCAGTCGCTCGGCTTTTAGCTTTTTTTGGACATCCTGTTTATAGTTACGACCTATGGGTAATTCATGACCCGCTATTTCGATACTATAGGAATAAAAAGAATCAATTTTACCCAACGCCACAATGAACGACCGATGAATCCGTACAAACTTATTTTCGGGTAACATTTCTTCCAGCATGCTAATCTTTTGCCGGGTAATATACACCTGATCTTTGATCACTACTTTTACATAATCGCGCAGGCTTTCAATCCATAAAATGTCATTCACATTTACTTTAACGGTTTTGCGTTCAACCTTAAGATAGATAAATGTTTCATGGTCGCTTACCGGGGCTTCATGCGTGATCACTGGCCGGGGTTTACTTTCTGCTAACTGGTAAATTTTATCAACGGCACGCAAAAAACGCTCGAACGAAATGGGTTTCAGTAGGTAATCAACCGCGTTTAGTTCAAAACCTTCCAACGCGTATTCGCTGTAAGCGGTGGTGAAAATTACCCTTGGTGGGTTTTTGAGGCTCCGGAGCAAGTCGGTACCTTTGATGCCCGGCATTTTGATATCCAGAAACATCAGGTCGACTGGTTTTTGTTGCAACACCTGAAAAGCCTGTATAGCATCCCCGCATTTACCCACCAGTTCCATTTGGTTAAACTGGGATATGTATTTTTCCAACACCTCAATGGCATGGGGTTCATCATCAACTATCAGTGTACGGATTTTCATGCGTTTACCAATTGTTTTTCGGTGTGTTTAACCACATTGAGTTGCATATCAAATACAATCAGAAAAGTGTCATCCTCATTCATGATCTTTAATTTTGAGGTAGCTGGATAAAGCAAGTCGAGCCTTTTCATCACATTTTTTAAACCGATGTGACCACGGGTGTTCTCTTCCTCTTCTATCCGGTGTTCGGGATTGTTATTGGCCACTTTTAGTTTAAAACGGTTACCGGTAACATTTGCATTGATGTTTATCCAAACTTGCCCGGTTTTTTCGCTGGTGCCGTGTTTAAAGGCATTTTCAATGAATGGGAGTATGAGCAATGGTGCTATTAGTTTATTCTTCAGATCGCCGGTAACGGTAAAATTAATATCGATGCGATCTTCATAACGCAGTTTTTCCAACTTTACATATTGCTGCATCATGAGTATTTCCCGCTCAAGCGGTACTTCATCGGCGTTGCATTCATAAAGCATATACCGTAAAATATCCGATAACCCCAATATCAGCTGAGGCGATTTTGGCGACTGATCCAGACTCAACGCATACAGATTATTTAAAGTATTGAATAAGAAATGGGGATGAACCTGCGCCTTCAGAGCACTTAACTCAGCCTCTAATGAAGCCTGCTTGCGCTCGTACCACATTTTAAACAGTTTTATAGCTAATACAAAACCAATAATAAGGTTTACGCCTTTAAATGCATTTACGAGACTTTCTATATCAAACAGTCTGGTAAAAAAGGGTAGACGGCTGTATTGAATGTATGCATGAAAGGTAACCGGCATCACCCGGATTAAGTAAGGGTGCACAAACAACAAACCCACAGATCGCGTAGCCAATGTTGAAATAACAACCAATAGCAACAGCAGAAGTGTGAACATCAGATACCGGTTGACAAACAAATAACGCGGAATTACCCAATAGGCAATAGCATAATAATAAGCTATCTGAACCGGCATAAAAACCAGGTTGTTTCTTAAAGATATTTCAAAGTTGGTTTGCACCGAATACATGCTGGCAATCAGTAAGTAACCCACGCCCCAAAACAACAGGTGTTGGTAAACCCTTGGTATCTTGATGTTTTGCAGCCTGATGTCGAGCCTGTTGTTCATAAAGCTAATTTACCTGATATAGGCCGAAAGATGTAAAATCTTTTATCTAAATGCGATAAACTGCATATTTTCATCGATATACAACAAAAAAATATTTAGTACGAGTAATTATTTTTGACCAGTGTTGATTGAATGGTAATAAATGCAGTTGGTATGCAAATGATGGCTGAATAACAACGTTGTTTTTTAATAATATACGGCCCGGCTAATTTAGATTACTAAATGAAAATGGGCTATGAAAACAATTATGTTAACAGCATTGATCCTGATAAGCGCTGTATGCAGCCAGGCTCAAACAAAAACACCCGAACACGGCTTTTGGGTAGTAGAAAGCAACCCTCATCAATCGAAAGTGCAAATCATTAGGTTTTATACAGATGAATCGAAACTGATTTATGAAGAAACTATTAACGCCAGACTGAATTTGAAGCGCGAAAAAACAAAGCTGGCTTTAAATCAGTTGTCTGACAAGCTGAATGAAGGGAAGGGCAATTCCGAAAACAAGAAGCTGATCGCACTTGCGTTCAATCTGAATAGATAAATGATCTTTTTTAATTATACTTTGAACAAGGGTTGGCGCGAGGCCTGCCCTGTTCTGTTTTATGCTTGTTCCTGTTCAACCCAATTGCCATCTTCTTTAATGATGCCAATGAGTTCATCAAGCGCGTTGACCGAGCTGATGTTTTTCTTTACGGCTTCTTTACCACGATAAAGTGTCACTTTATCGGTACCAGAACCTACATACCCATAATCTGCATCGGCCATTTCGCCCGGGCCGTTTACAATACAACCCATGATGCCAATTTTAAGGCCTTTAAGATGACTGGTACGGCTGCGGATCATCTGGGTAGTTACCATTAAATCAAACAAGGTTCGGCCACAGCTTGGGCACGATATATACTCCGTTTTGGAGATCCTGGAACGGGTAGCCTGCAAAATACCAAAGGCTGTGGATGTAATGACATTGGCGGGTAGCTCTGGCGCATCGATCCATATTCCATCGCCAAAGCCATCAACTAGGAGGGCGCCCAGATCGGTAGCAGCGTACAGTTGTAAGTTCTGAGTACTAAGTCTTAAGTCTTCAGTAGCGGAATCATTTTGACTTTTGACTTTTGACTTTTGACTTTCAAACAAGTAGCTTCTTTTCACTATCACCGGAACCTCGAGTCCAAGTTCTTCCAGTTTGAAGAAGAAACTACGCTGATCGGCCATGCCGTGTAATGCCTCAGTTTCCAGCACAAATACCAATGAGTTATCAAAAGGCAGTGAGCCAAACTCATCAGAATCAATATCGGCAGGTAATATCCTCACGAGGTTTAATTTGGATGAACGATCGGTGCCCGTAGCAATATATTCGGCTAAAGAAAATACCGGATGACAATTGGTTTTGTCAGCTAGTTTTTGCCAGGTTTTATAGTTGTATAATTGTTTTAAGTTGCTTGGGAATACAAACGATGGTAACTCATCGGCCAGGTAAACAAAATCTACCGATTGCTCGGCCATATTGTATTTATCCAGCAGGGGCGAGTAGATATATCCTGCGTCCTTCAAAACAGCCGGATCTTTCAGGTTTTTAGCCGACAGATCGACCACCACCCTTGGTACCATATGCCCGCCTATAAAGGCGTTGGCCTCGTAGGTATGCCGCTTTTTGTATTCGTAGGGGGAGTGTTGGGCAGGTGAAAGGTGAAAGGCGAAAGGTGAAAGGTTTTTTTCTTCCTGGTCTTTATTGCTTTCGGCCTTTAACCCTTCGCCTTTCGCCTTTTCCCTTAAAGCGTAGCGTTTTACCAATTCAATAGCTACCGGTGCTTCCGCTTCCGGTTCTTCGGTAAGGGAAACACGTACGGTATCGCCTAAGCCATCCTCTAACAATGTACCGATACCTACCGCCGATTTGATACGGCCATCTTCACCGTCGCCGGCTTCGGTAACCCCCAGGTGCAGTGGGTAGTTCATGCCTTCGGCTACCATGGTGTCTACCAGTAAACGGTAGGCTTGCACCATTACCTGCGGGTTGCTCGATTTCATGGAGATTACGAGGTTATAGTAGTTCAGCGTTTCGCACATCCGCATAAACTCCATGGCCGATTCTACCATGCCTTGCGGAGTATCGCCGTAACGGCTCATGATACGATCGCTCAGCGAGCCGTGATTGGTGCCGATACGCATGGCAGTGCCATATTCTTTACAGATATTAACCAGAGGGGCAAATTTTTTATAGATGCGCTCCAGCTCGCCCTGGTATTCCTGATCGGTATAATCTATCTGGTCAAATTTCTTTTTATCGGCGTAATTACCTGGGTTTACCCTTACTTTCTCCACTATGCGTGCAGCTACTTCGGCAGCGTTGGGGGTAAAATGTATATCGGCCACCAACGGAACGTTATAGCCGCGCTGACGAAGCTGCTTTTTGATCTCGGCCAGGTTTTGGGCCTCTTTGATGCTGGGTGCGGTAATGCGCACATATTCGCAGCCTGCATCAACCATTCGGATAGATTGCTCAACCGTACCAATAGTATCCATGGTATCGGTAGTGGTCATACTTTGGATCCGGATTGGGTTATTGCCGCCCATGGGCACATCGCCAATGTTTACCTCGCGGGTAACAAAACGCGAATATTCGATTAACGAATTACAATAGCGGCCTTGCAGCAATTTAACAGCATCAGTATTCATGCAATGGATGAATTAATAAGATGCAAATTTAGTGAATATAGTCGAATAGCTATTTAAATTTCTATGAGCTGCTTATCCGGAAATTAAAATAACCTTTCCTTGATCACCAGGGTATTAGCCAGCATATCATGCAGGCATTGCTGTTTCTTGTTGAAGAAAGCTATTACATAACCCAAGCAAAAGGGCAGTGCAGAAAGCAGTTTGAGTAAATTACGGCTGATAGCCACACCTGTACTGATACGGTCGCCATTCATATCTACCACTTTAATCTTGAGCATTTGTTTGCCGTAGGTGGCCTGTTTGGCGGAGCTTTCCATCACAATATGATAAATCACTTTAGCCAGGGGGATAACGCCCAAAATACTGAAGGATACAATAATACGCGTTTCTTTATCCTGAATAAACAACAGTACTACAATAAAAGCGATAATCACAAACACGCCGAAGAGGATAAACCAATCCAATACCGAAGCCAGCAGCCGCTGATCAAAACTGCCATAATATTGCATGAGCAATGCTGGTTTAGCAAAACCGAAAAGTGCGCGTAGTTCGGCAATTTCCTGTGCTTCTTTATAATCGTCCATTTCTGGGGTTTTTATAAAGTCGGTAGGTTTTACTTTGTGGTCTTTTAGCTGGTCGATGCTAAAAGGGCCTTGTGGTTTACCATCAATTACCAATATAAAGGTTTGAGCCATTGATCAGGTTTTTTGTGGGAT